>JBAVLE010000224.1:0-11201 GCA_049688735.1 Candidatus Angelobacter sp.
GAGCAGATCAATGAAGCGGTGAAGTTTATGACCGGGCTCTATCGTGCATTCGTGGACACCGATTCGTCACTGATGGAGATCAATCCTTTCATCACCACCACGGACGGACATCTGTTTGCGCTGGATGCCAAGGTGAATTTTGACGATAGCGCCCTGTTCCGCCACAAAGAGCTGCGCGACATCAGCGAAGAAGATCCATTGGAAGTAGAAGCCTCAAAGTACAGCCTGAATTACATCAAGCTGGATGGCAACATTGCCTGTCTGGTGAACGGTGCTGGACTGGCCATGGCGACGATGGACATTATCAAGTACGCGGGCGGTTCGCCGGCAAACTTTTTAGACGTGGGCGGCGGCGCGAACGCGGAGCAGATTGGCCATGCGTTCGAAATTCTGCTGAGCGACAGGAACGTGAAGGCGATCCTGATCAATATTTTTGGCGGAATCCTGCGCGTGGATACGCTGGCCGATGGAGTGGTGCAGGCCGCGAAAGCCACAAACCTGAAGCTGCCACTGGTGCTGCGACTGGAAGGAACGAACGTGGAAAAAGGTCGCGAGATTTTGAAGAATTCTGGCCTCAACTTTCAGGTGGCGGAGACGATGAAGGACGCAGCGGAAAAAGTTGTGGCTGCGGCTGCTAGCCGCTAGGTACTGGCTACTAACTTCTAGCCAGGCATTGCTCGAGAAGTAAAGCTCATTTGCTGCCCGCATCGAAACGCAGATTATTCGCAGAACGAAATCCAAAGAAACTGCTGGCTAGAAGTCAGCAGCTAGTAGCTGAGAAAACATGGCAATACTCGTAGATAAATCCACGCGGCTGATTATCCAGGGAATTACCGGACGCGAAGGCACGTTCCACGCTAAGACCTGCGCGGCTTATGGCACCAATATTGTTGGCGGCGTTACCCCAGGCAAGGGCGGGACCACGCATGAAGGCTGGCCTATCTTTAATACAGTGGCGGAGGCCAAAGAGAAGACCGGCGCCAACGCCACTATTATTTTTGTTCCGCCGCAGTTCGCCGCTGACGCTTTGCTGGAAGCCATCGATGCAGAGGTGCCTTTAATTATTTCCATCACGGAAGGAATTCCAGTGCTGGACATGGTCCGCGCCTATGAGTTTCTGAAAATCAAAGGCAAGTCGCGGCTGATTGGGCCAAATTGTCCCGGAATTATCTCACCCGGTAAAGCCAAAGTCGGCATTATGCCCGGGCACATTCATAAAGAGGGAAACGTGGGCATTGTGTCGCGCTCCGGCACGCTGACGTATGAAGCAGTTTTTCAGTTGACCCAGCGCGGCATTGGCCAGTCGACGGCGATCGGCATTGGCGGCGATCCCATTATCGGCACAAACTTTGTTGATGCGCTGAAACTGTTCAATGAAGATCCAGAAACGCACGCCATCATTATGATCGGTGAAATTGGCGGCAACGCGGAAGAGACTGCGGCTGCCTACGTGAAGCAACATGTGAAGAAGCCAGTGGTCTCGTTTATCGCGGGGCAGACCGCACCTCCAGGACGACGCATGGGACACGCCGGTGCAATTATTTCCGGCGGTCAAGGCACGGCGGCAGACAAGATCAAAGCGCTGGAAGCGGCCGGAATCGCTGTAGCGAAATCTCCAGCCATGATGGCGCAAACGCTGCTGGATCGGATCGGTGCTGCGAAAGTTTAGCCTCACGGCGCAACGCAGCCGCAATCAACAAGAATTCTTGAGGAGTGAGTAACACGAATGCACACATTGCAACGCACATTTTCCATCGTGAAACCAGATGCCGTGGCCAAAGGCGCCACCGGTGACATTATCCATATGCTCCAGGAAAAAGGTTTCCGGATCATCGGCATGCGAATGTTGGAAATCAACAAGCAACAGGCTGAAGGCTTCTATGCCGTGCATGCCAGCCGTCCGTTTTTCGATTCACTGACCACGTTCATGTCCAGCGGACCGATGGTGGTTCTAGCCCTGGAAAAAGACAACGCAATTGCCGACCTGCGCAAGCTCATGGGCGCCACCAACCCTGCGAACGCTGAAGAAGGAACCATCCGCAAGAAATGGGCTTCGAGCATTGAGCACAACGCCATCCACGGTTCTGATGCAGACGACACAGCTCGCTTTGAGTTAAGCTACTTCTTTGCCGGCTACGAATTGAACCGTTAGCTCTACCGCAACTCTTTCTAGCTGCGGGGCCGGCTCTGGCCCCTTTCTTTTTTGCATTTATAATTTGCTGCCGATTATCGTCCAAGGAGCCACGCCATGCCGCTCATTCAAATCACCATGCTGAAAGGCCGCACCATTGATCAGAAGCGCAAGCTTGCCGCTCGCATCACCGATGCCATGGTGGAAGACGCCAAGGCCGCGAAAGAAGCCGTGGTCGTGACGTTTATCGAGATCACGCGTGAGGACTATGCCAGCGCGGGCGTGCTGCTGGCCGACAAAAAGTAGTTGACATTTTTGCGCTGCCCATCCACTCCGCCAGACATCCTGCCGCTTGCGGTCTGCATTCCTATCCGCGTGGCCGCAGAAACGTTGAATCAGTCGATCATCGTCAGTGACGTTCCTGCGCGTCTCGATCGCCTGCCCTGGAGCCGTTGGCACTGGCTGGTCGTCATCGCGCTGGGCATCACCTGGGTGCTTGACGGTCTTGAAGTCACGCTGGCCGGCGCTGTTGGCGCGGTACTCAAGCGCCAGGACACGCTCGCACTTTCTGACGCTCAGATCGGCGCCAGCGCAACTTTTTATCTCATCGGCGCAGTCACAGGCGCGCTTTTCTTCGGCTACCTTACAGACCGTCTAGGCCGCAAGCGCCTTTTCACTATCACGCTGCTGCTTTATCTCAGCGCCACGGCGCTGACAGCTTTCTCCTGGAACTTTGCTTCTTACGCGCTTTTTCGCGCGCTTACGGGCGCGGGCATTGGCGGAGAATATTCCGCCATTAACTCCGCCATTGACGAACTCATTCCCGCGCGCGTTCGCGGCCGCGTTGACCTCATCATTAACGCCAGCTTCTGGATCGGCGCAGCCATCGGCTCAGCCGCCGTGATCGCGCTGCTTGATACCGGCATCGTTCCCATAAGTCTCGGCTGGCGCATGGCATTCGCCATCGGCGCGGTGCTCGGGGTGATCGTAATTTTTCTGCGCCACGCCATTCCCGAAAGCCCGCGCTGGCTTATGACGCACGGCCGCGAGCGTGAGGCCGAACAGATCATGAGTGACATCGAGCGACGTATCACCCATCATCCTGAACTGCTGCCACCGCTCGCGCCTGATGCTCGCGTTCGTATCCGTCCACGCAGCCACACGCCGTTTCGCGAAATCTGGCACGCCATCGCTGTACAGCATCCTTCGCGCTCATGGCTGGCCATGGCGCTCATGACCTCACAGGCTTTTTTCTATAATGCCATCTTCTTTACGTACTCGCTGGTGCTGGTCACCTTCTACGGATTGCCCGCGCAGAAAGTCGGACTCTATCTGTTCCCCTTCGCGCTCGGAAACTTCGTTGGCCCGTTGCTGCTCGGCCATCTGTTTGACACCGTTGGCCGCCGACAGATGATCACCATTACTTACGCGCTCTCCGGTATCTTACTCGCCTTGAGCGGATGGCTCTTTCAGCACGGGCTGCTCACCGCACAAACCCAGGCGCTCTGCTGGACTATTATTTTCTTTGTCGCGTCGGCCGCCGCCAGCTCCGCATATCTCACCGTAAGTGAGATCTTTCCACTTGAAATCCGCGGCCTCGCCATCGCCGTCTTTTATGCGGCCGGAACGCTCGTCGGCGGCGTGGCTGCGCCTTTCATCTTCGGACTCCTTATCCAGACCGGCTCGCGCACCGCGCTCTTTCGCGGATATCTTGCCGGCGCATTTCTCATGATCGCAGCCGCCGTGGTGGAGGCTTTCATCGGCGTCCGCGCTGAGCAGCGCTCGCTGGAGTCGATTAGCACGCCACTTTCGGCTGAAACGTAAAAAAATTGCCGCAGATCAACACGAATGACGCTGTAGCCTAATTAAAGGTCCTGGCCCATAAATCCTGATCGTAGGCCTGGATGGGAATGGCATTGCTTGCCAGGACCTGCCGGAGCCGCCAGGAAATGGCGAGTTCGGCATCGGCTAAATGGGCCACGATTTCAGCAACCGACCCATTTGTCCGGGGCGGGCCGGCGCATCAGCTGCTTACCGGTCTTGCCTTTCAGCAGTGCCGCAAGCTTTCCGGGGGCGGCCTGCTGCAAACGCAACGGGTCTTTGCCATCGCCATAACTTAGTAATCGTTGGGTGTACTCCTGAGCTGTCTCCTGCATCGTTTTCCTCCAGGTTCAGACATTTGGATAAATCCCAGAAGCCGCGCGAATGAATTTCTTGCAGGCGAGGGCGCCCGTTCGACAGGCTCAGGGCAGGCTCTACGGTCTACGGGCGAGAGGCTCTTCCCGCCCAACGCCAGCTCGTTTTGAAGAGATTGGGTTAGCGCGGCAGATTGAGACGCAGCAGTGCTGCGTCTCTACGTTGAATTCAACGCGGAGCGACGAATGCAATGTGGGGCGACGCGATAAGAAGCCCGCAGGGTTTCGCGCGTCGGGCCTGCGAGTTCGTCGAGAGCTCCCTGATGCGGCATGGTGATCCCGAATCATCCTCGGGGTCCTTCCACTCCCACTCGCTTCACTTCGTGGTCGGTCAGGATGACAGGGGTAAGCAGAGATCAGGTGATCGGATGATCGGCAAAGGCTCTACCGCTGATAAACGCGGATGATCGCGGATCAGGAAAGATCAAAACCTTACCACGGATAAACACGGATAGAACGGATCAGGAACGAGCTAAATCTTTACCACGGAGACACGGAGAAAAACGCCAAATCTGGGTCGCTCCCATCTACTCTTGCTGCTGTACTCCTGCGGGGTTGTAGCCGGCCGGTATTTCAAACCGAGCCGGGTCTGGCTCTGAGCGCTGTATACCTGTCACGGTCATGGTGACCCCGCCTGTGCGTGGATCATTATGTTTCAGCGCCAGATTGATGCGCAGGTCTTCGGAGTACCAGTATTCGTCCGTGATCACCACGCCTTTCCCGCCATTCTCAGCCGGAATAGTCTGGCTTTGACGAACTCCATGGACAGCCAATCCTTCAATCACCTTGTTCCCTAAATCCTCTTCTTTGGTGAACTGGTTCTGGGGAAGAGTATTCAGGCCGGACGAAGCCGATAGAAACGACGGCGGCACTGCTTCCGGTGGGCGATTCACCGTAGCTTTGCGGAAAGTATGCTGGCGATCATTCACCATAATGGTGACCCGCGTTTCCGGATCATAGATGTGGACGCCCACAACTTGCGGCGACTCACTGCTTGCAGCCGGCACCAGCGTGCGCATCTCGTTAAAGATGCGGCCGCGGCTGTCACGGCCAATCTCGCGGGCCGTTTTCGACTTCGCGATCTGGCCATCCTTCTGCACGAATGAACGCTCCACGTTTACCGTACCGGTGAAAGGATTAGTGGGAATGGGTGTAACAAAAATGTCAGGATTCTGCGCCGGCGCGGAAGAAACGGCGGCGAGGACAAACAACAGAACAGGAAGAGAGATAAGCCTACGCATCGTGCCTCCAGCAACTCTCGTTATGCGATACAGCTTATCCCCATGAATGGAGAATGGCAAGAACGACGGGACTGCCAAAAGCTAAACCCTTTCGCCGCAGATTTACGCTGGTAGCCGCTGATCAGAAAAGAGCAAAACCTTGCCACGGATAAAGACGGATAGAACGGATCGGCAAAGGGCCAAATTTTCACTGCGGAGGCACGGAGACACGAAAAAAGCGGGGGAAGAAATCTGACCACTGATTTACACTGATGAGACCGATCGGGAAGAAAAGCAAAAACCGTACCGCAGATTAACGCGGATGATCGCGGATCAGAAAAGGCAAAGCCTTACCACGGACAAACACCGATTACACGGATCGGCACGGCATCGGGAATATGGGGATCTGTAGAATGCCTAAAGGCCAAAAAGGCCGATAGCTCTGCGCTCAAGCCAGAGCCAAGGGCTAATTACCAATGGCCAATAGCCCGTTCATTGCTAACTGCTGCTGCTCAGGCAACCAAAGCTCCGGGAAAACGCTTCAATGTTTAGTCACATGGATTAACAGCGAGTCGGCTGCCGGGGAAGGAAGCCCTTATCTATAATGAAGCCGGGAACTCTCACGGCCGGCAGAATGAGGCCTGGAATCGAGGCGACGCCGGAACAGCGACCAAATGAACTGAGCGAGAATTACCAGGAACTAGTCCAGAAATCGGGGCAAAACCAAGGCCAGAATCGGCAGGACAAGGACTAAAATCAGCAAGATACGGGACACCGGGCCGTTTATGGCGCCCGGAGCAACCCGGGTGGACAACGAAGCAGCTACACTGCCGCATCCAAAGGAAGAGCGGCCTTAAAAGGTCAAATTTGACACAAGCAAAAAAAGTAATCGCATCCGGAATGACCGAAGCCGAAGCGATTGACAGAGCTAAAGCCGGGGATTCGGAAGCGTTTTCAGGGCTTTACGGGCTCCATAAGCGCCGCGTGTATTCACTGTGCCTGCGCATGACAGGCAACACGGCCGAGGCCGAAGACCTGACGCAGGAAGCGTTTTTGCAGCTGTATCGCAAGATTGCGACGTTTAGAGGCGAGTCGGCGTTTTCAACGTGGCTGCACCGGCTGGCCGTGAACGTGGTGCTGATGCATCTGAGAAAGAAAGGCCTTCCGGAGATTTCTCTGGATGAGGCGCTGGAACCGCAGCATGAAGACGGGCCGAAGAAAGATATCGGGGCCAGGGACAATGTGCTGGCGGGGTCAATTGATCGGGTGAACCTGGAGCGGGCAATAGAAAGCCTGCCGCCAGGCTACAGAATTATCTTCGTCCTGCATGACGTTGAAGGCTATGAACACAACGAGATTGCCGAGATGATGGGATGTTCGATTGGGAATAGCAAGTCGCAATTGCACAAGGCGCGCATGAAGCTGCGCGACCTGCTGAAACTCAGCAGAGCCGAAAAGGCCGCCCGCAGGTAAGCAGAGACGCCTAGCGGCTGAGAGTAAGAACCGAGTCCAGAACGCGGCGAAGCGATTCGGGCAAGAAGAAGGCAGCGCTGCGAGGCGAGGCCCGAAAGCAAAATACGCGTTTGGGGTCCCCCTGAAAGCGAGTTGGGAGAGGATGAAAAAATGAATTGTCAGCAGTTCCAGGAAAAACTGCCTTATATCATTGAGCACGGCGGCGGGGGCGAGGATGAATCGCACTTGCAGGAGTGTGAATCTTGCGCATCGTTGGTGCGAGACCTGCGCTACATCGCTGAGCAAGCCAAACTGCTTTTACCCATGCATGACCCGAATCCGCGGGTATGGAACAATATTGAACAATCCCTGCAAAAAGAGGGATTGTTGCCGGAGGGTCGAATGCCCCGGCTGGGGCACACACAGAAAAACTCGACCTCCCAAACACAAGCGAAAAGCTGGACGCCCCTAGGCTGGGCACTCGCTCTTGCGGCGGTAATCATTTTTGCCGTTGTACTTATTAACTACAAACCTACAAGCTTGCAGCAGACTCAGTTGTCAGCGCAAAATGGCTCTACAGATTCACCACAATTTAGTTCTGACGATCAGCAGTTGATCAGCCAGCTTTCGCGGCAATCGCCCGACGCGCAACGCGCCTATGAAGCCAGCTTGCGCGACGTGAACGCCTATATCGCGGACGCAGAGCAGGCTGCCAAGAGCAATCCCGGCGATCCATCCGCGCAAGCGCTGTTGCAGGATGCGTACGAGCAAAAAGAAATGGTGTACCAGATGGCGACCGCCCGTTCGTTACCCTGAGCGGATGAGGAGGCAGTAAACGGCCATGAAACTTAGCACCGCATCACGCGCTCTGCTGTTTGCTGCCGCGAGCTTTGGCATTTGTCTTTGCGCTGCCCACGCCGCAGATACGCGCAAGGAAGCCCGCATCGATATTGCTCCTGGCGGCACCGTTAATATCGTCAACGGCGGCGGCTCCGTTACGCTGCATTCAGGCGCCGGACATCAATTGCTCGTCGCCTATACAGTTCATTCTGCAAAAGTTGAAGTTGACCAGACCAGCAGCGACAACAAGCAGCGGGTAGAGCTTCTTACTCATGCCCTCCCCGGTGAGAAGCCGACGGCTGATGAAGCAAAGGTCGATTACGACGTTACCGTCCCAGCCGGCGTTTCTGTAAATGTAAGCACAACTTCTGCTCCCATCACCGCCGACGGCATCAACTCAGAAGTTGGCCTTTCTTCTGAAACCGGTCAGATCACCGTTCACAACATTGCCAAATCTCATGTCAACGTCCGCAGCATGACAGCTCCAGTGAGTCTGCAGGACGTGACCATGAGCCGCGTCGATATTCAATCCACAAGCGGCACCGTGCAGCTAAAAAATGTTAATGGACAGCGCGTTGCTGTGGGCACCACCAGCGGCAATATCGATTATGAAGGTGATTGCTCCGGCGGCGGCAGCTACATTCTCACTACGCACAGCGGCGCGATTGACGTAACTCTGCCCGGCACCGCGTCCGTCGATCTAAGTGCCCGCTCCACCACAGGTACGGTTGAAAACGATTTCCCTCTACAGCAAAAACCTCATATTTCCTTCGTTCCCCAGCAAGGACGTTCCTTTGCAGGTACCTCCAATTCCGGCTCATCTTCCGTTGAGCTCCAGTCTTTCAGTGGTAAAATCCGCGTGAAGAAGCAATAAATACAGTAGCGCGTCTTTAAAACCTTTTATGTCCGCACCACACGCCCGCAAGCTCCGCGCATGCCGCGGCTCCCGCAACTGAATGCGATGCGTGGTCCTCATCGGGTTTATGGGCGGGGGAAAGACAACCGTGGGGCGGGCACTGGCCAAGAGCCTGCGCTGGGATTTTCTGGACCTGGACGATGTGATCGAGCAGCGCGAACAGAAAGACGTGGCTGAGATTTTTGCTCTTTTCGGTGAACTCGCTTTTCGAAGCATGGAAACCGAGGCGCTTGAGGCTTTATTGCAAGATCGGCAGGGCGGCGGCGATCTTGTATTAGCGCTGGGCGGCGGAGCGTTTGTGCAGAAACAAAATCGTGACGCGCTGAATTCCGCCGGCGCAATCACTGTTCTGCTGGAAGCGCCAGTAGAGGAACTGCGGAGGCGTTGCCAGGCTGAGCACAAAGTGCGTCCGCTGGCGCGGCAGGATGCAAGATTTAACGAGCTGTTTGCCGCGCGTCGCGCAGATTACGCTCTGGCGCGATTCACGGTGCAGACGCTCGATAAATCTGTGCAGCAGGTCACAGCGGAAATTGAACGGCTGCTGAAAGCGGCAAATGTAGAAGCGGGAAAGCAAGAATAGAAATTGGCATTAGAACTTCGGAGGTAGAAAAGTGAAAGCAGTAAAGCTCGCCATTCTTTTGAGCGCGGTGCTCGCCACATCCATTGGTCTTAACGCGGCTGACCAGACCAAAGACAAAGGCAAGAACGGCTCCAAGGTGGCTGATTCCGGCAGCTTCGGCATCTTTATGAATGGCAAGCGCGTTGGGACTGAAACATTCAACATCACGGAAACGCCGAATGCCAACCCTGATCGTTCTTATTCCACTGCCTCCTCTGAAATTAAGTTTGACGACGGCCACTTCAAGGCCACGCAAAGCGCTGAAATGCAGGTCACTGCCAAGGGCCAACTGCGCTCATACAACTGGCGCGCCACTGTTCCGCAGAAAGAAGAAGCCTCTGTTGAACCTAAAGACGAGCTGCTGGTGGAGCACATCGTACCCGCGGACCAGAAAAAACTGGACGTCCCCCACATGCTGCCTCTTTCCACCATCATTCTTGACGACAACTTTTTCTCCCAGCGTGAAGTCCTGCTGTGGTGGTATCTGGCCAACGGCTGCCGCCGCCAGAATGATGCGCTGGAATGTGGAACCGGCAAGTTCATAATTCTTGTTCCGCGCCAGCATATTTCCGGCAACGCAACCTTGGAGCTGATGGGCCCCGGAAAAGTAACTGTGAAAGGTGTTGAGCGTGAACTTAACCGCGTTAAGTTGGATATGACCGGCCCACAATCGCTCACCTGGCTCAATGACCAAAGCCGCGACTCCGACTCGACGCAATGGGTCCTCTGGGTCGATGACCAATACCGCGTCATTAAGATGACTGTTGCCGGGACCAATGTTGAAGTAGTCAGAGACTAAAGGCGCAGAGCGCGATTCGATTATAATTCTGCCGTAGAGACGCAGCACAGCTGTGTCTCTCAGGTTCGGATCTTAAATTTATCATCCTACCGCAAGACAAAAATCGAATCGTCCCCACCGCTACCAACATCTAGCTTGAATGAAAATCATCGGCATGATTGGCGGCATAGGGCCGGGATCAACCATTGACTACTACAAGCGGCTGCTTGAGGGCACACAAAAGCGCAATCCCGGCGGTCCTGCGCCCAGCATCATTATTAACAGTATCGATGTGCAAAAAGGGCTGCACCTTCTGGGCACCAATCAATTGCAGGAGCTGACGGAATACATTGTTCCGGAAGTCATGCGCCTGCACGGCGCGGGCGCAGAGTTTGGTTTTCTGGGAGCCAACTCTCCGCACATTGTTTTTGACGACATCGCTCGCCGCTCGCCGATTCCGCTTGTGAGTATTGTGGAAGCTACGTGCGCGGAAGCTAAAGCGCGCGGGTTCAAGAAGCTGGGATTATTCGGCACACGCTTTACCATGCAAGGGCGTTTTTATCCTGATGTGTTCACTGGTGCGGGATTGAAACTGGTCGTACCAACCGCAGCCGAACAAGACTACATTCACGACAAATATCTAAACGAACTGATTCCAGGGAAATTTCTCCCGCAAACGTGCGAAGGATTACTGGCGATTGCCCGGCGCATGCGAGATAAGGAAGATATTCAGGCGCTTATTCTCGGCGGTACAGAGCTGCCGCTCATCTTGAAGGACGATTCCGTTCTCGGGATTCCCTTGCTGGACACCACGCAAATTCACGTCAACGCAATTCTTGATCAGGCTATGTCGTGAAGGCGATCCACTCTCTAATGCGCATTTTATTCGTGTAATCCGCCCTTACTATTTCCTGTTTTCATTTAATCCGCGTTGTCGGAGGGAGATCTCGTTCCATATTCCCTAACCTTGTGTGCCTTCGCTCCGGTTTGGAGCACAAAAAAATTCGCTCATCCTGAGGCGGCTTGCCTGTTGCTTCGCCTTTGCCCAGC
>JBAVLE010000225.1:0-16801 GCA_049688735.1 Candidatus Angelobacter sp.
ATGTATCACTTCACTAATTACGAAAATGCTATTGGTGAAGCTTTCCGCTTTGATCCCACTAAGCCTACGTCTCTTCTATATGAAAAGCACGGAGACGATTACAAGCTGATCGGAGCCATGTATACCGCGCCGGTGCGCTTCAGTGAGCAACAGCTTGACGAGCGAATTCCACTGAGCATGACGCAATGGCACCAGCATGTGAATATGTGCAAGCCGCCGAAAGGGCGGGAGGTTGAAGCGCTTCGAAAGGACGCCAAATTCGGGCTGAACGGCTCCATCTCAACCGAGGAAGCTTGTGAAGCCGCGGGCGGCACCTTCATGCCACACGTCTTTGGCTGGATGGTGCATATGTATCCGTGGGAGAAGACGCCGGATGAAATCTGGCCAGTGGAGCGCCAGCTCAAAGACAAGCCTGGATCAGAGCATGAACACCATGATCATGGGGATATGAAGTAATCTCACGAACATACTGAGAAATTTCCATGCAAGTTCCTGGCTCGAGTTCTGCAATCTGCGCAACACTAGAGCGCTGCCTTCATCCAATACAACTTGGAGCTAATAGGGTTCCTCGCTGCGCTCGGAACTTTGGAACGCTATCCAATCTTGATTTCAATCTCTTTCCCTGACGCTTCTTTCGTCGCGGGATGCCGCAACGCCGCAACAATAAATTTTGTCCCCGGCTCAATCAATATCGGGTCAACCCTGTAGCTATCGAGTTCCACGGTGAGCCGCGCTTTCATTCCAAAATATTCCGGGAACTCTACATTCTGCCGCGCTCCACAGCAGACATACAGCGAGAGAAGATCACAGAACTGTAAAGCATCGGTAAGCGATTCCAGTTCTTCAGCGCTATATTGTTGTTTGGCCGCTAGCTTCACCTGCCGTGCCGCTTCATTCTTCAGGAATCGTGCCACTATCTGGCTCTCGACGTCAGAAGACCCGGAATAGCCACGTTCAGCAAGGCGAACGAAGTGCCGGCTCACGATGTATCCCCCGGCCGGATTAACCGATTCTGCAATGTCGATGGATTTCTCCCATATATTGATGGATTCGGTCACACCGCAACTGGTGAATGATTTCGGTGAGCCTTGGCTGATTGACCGGCTCTGCATGATGGCCTGAGCGTCAGGCATGCCCCAACCCGCGTCGTGCAGCGCAATCGCACGTATTAGCGACGCGTCCAATTTCGGAGCTTTAGGGCAAACCAGCTTGGCGGCGAACTCTCCGGCCAAGGCGGCGTGGGAAGGCTGCGTAATCATCCAGCAACCATCGTCGATTTTCCGTTGTGTCTGTTCCACCACGCCCCAAACAGGCAGAAATTCAGCGCTGCTGGCAGGAATAGGATCGAGCGGACGCAGAATCATCAGCTTGAACGTCTCTTGGCCATGCGTCGCGGCACCGCCATGGCCCTGGCTGGGCCGCTGCTGGAAGGCGGCTTCTTCATTCCGTCGAGCAATTCCTTGAGCGCCACCGCATTGTTACGTTCGGAGTCTTTCGACGCATATACCAGCGTCACACGATCGTATTCAAATAAAATTCCATATAGCGTTTCCAGATCAGCCGAGGCTGCAGGCGTGTTCAGCTCTTTGAAGTAGCGCTTCTTAAAGATGATCCAGTTTGCGCTCGAGTGGAACCACTTGCGCAGGCCGTCGGAAGGGGCGAGCTGTTTCAGCCAATGATCGATGCGGGCTTTCTCTTTCTTAATGCCACGCGGCCAGAGCCGGTCCACAAGCACACGCTGGCCGTCAGAGAGTGACGGCTTGTCATAAGCGCGCTTGATTTCAACCGGCATGGACTGTTTGGCAGTACTGTCTCCAGGGGGTTTTCAAAACACCACGCTAGAGACATAATAGTCACTTGAGTCGAACAGCGTCCATTCTTCTGATGACGGTAGTCGCCGGGCTGCTGTCCGGTTGCGGAAAAGACCCCTCCAAGATGACCGATGCTGAATTGCGATTGAATGCTGAACAATCCCGCGGACGCAAGATCTTCAACATCTACTGCGTTAACTGCCATTTCGCATATTCCTCCCGCGGAAACAAGGGACCGGGGCTGAAGAAGCTCTACCAGAAACCCTACCTGCCCAGTGGTCTTACCGCGACTGATGAACACGTGATGCAAAGCATTATGCGTGGCCGAGGCATGATGCCGCCATTTGGAAACCAGCTCGACCAGCAGGAGTTGCAGGAAGTGATTGCGTACCTGCACACGCTGTAGAAAATGCCGTTCCTCAGGTTCTTGAAAAGCAAAAGGCAGCGCAAATGAGCCTAACGCTGTAACAGGCTATCAGTTTCGGCTGTGCCCGACTCGAGGATCGTAGAGCCGAGATTCACATTCTGTTCACCGAAAACATTCGGCGGAGCGCAATGCCGCCGGTGCTCAGCTTCGGCCAATTCTTCCTCGAACTCTGTCCCCTGCTCGTACCACAGACTTACATTTCGCCAAGCGATAAAACAGCACGCGAAAAAGATAATAGGCAGAAAGATGAACGGCATCCACAGCCCAATACCGGCAAAAATCAAAAAGCTGTAGAGGCTGCCCAGAGCGACCGACAGAACTACTCTCACAGCCTGCATGGGAAATGAAACAGGAGCACGATTCCTTTTTCGATCTGGGAATGCATGCGGATCAATAAAGGACTGGGCAATGTCAGAGGCGATCAGGATGGCAAAAACCGCCGAACCAGAGTACGCCAAAACTTTCAGAAAGCCGGAATGGAAAAGATGTGCGCAGGTCAGCAAGCCAGCCCCGGCCAGAGGAGCCCAGCGTCCCAGCGGAGCGTGGACTGAAGATAGCCATCGGATAATTGCGCGTATGTTTTCGCTCACAGAATCCGCAGTTTAGAGCCATTTTGCGGCGATTTAAAGTTACCTCGGTGCGCTAGCGAGCTTGGCGCGGCCCGTGCATCGTACAATAGAGATGCACATCTAACACCTCAATGGCCAGCTCCGTAGAACTCGTGCAGATTGACCTTGCACCCCGGCGTCCGCAAAAGAAACCGGAGTGGCTCAAGGCGCGCGCCCCTATGGGCGACAATTACCACGATCTCAAGCGGCTGGCGCGAACGCTGGATCTGCATACCGTTTGCGAGTCAGCGCAGTGCCCCAACATTGGCGAGTGCTGGAACCATAAGACTGCTACGTTCATGTTGCTGGGCAATCTGTGTACCCGCCGCTGCGGTTTTTGCGCCGTGCCCAAAGGCAAGCCTGAGCCGCTGGATTGGGACGAACCTCGTCGCGTGGCTGAGGCCGTGGCTACTCTGGGACTGAAGCATGCAGTGGTGACCAGCGTGAATCGCGATGACGACAACATGGGCGGAGCAAGAATTTTTGCAGAAACCATTCGCCAGGTCCGAGCGCAGGCTCCCGGATGCCAGATTGAAGTGCTCATCCCGGATTTCCAGGGCCGCGAGGATTGTCTGAAAGTGGTGATTGACGCGAAGCCGGAAGTTTTGAACCACAACACTGAAACGGTGCCGCGGCTTTATCGCGCGGTGCGTTCCGGTGCGCGCTATGAACGCACGCTTGACCTGCTGAGCAACGTGAAGCGTTTTGCCCCAACCATGGTTTCAAAAACGGGCGTGATGGTCGGCATTGGCGAAACCACGGACGAACTGCTGGAAGTCTTTCGCGACTTGGCGGCACGCAAAGTCGATATCCTTACGGTTGGCCAATATCTGCGCCCATCAAAAGATCATCTCCCGATGACGCGCTACTACACGCCGGAAGAGTTTGCTTTTCTGAAGACTGAAGCACTTAGGATGGGCTTCCGCCACGTTGAGTCCGGGCCGCTGGTGCGGTCGTCGTATCATGCACATGAGCAGGCTGAGTCAACGGGGCTTATTTCTGTCGCTCCGCTCCACCCCGCTTAAAAGTTTCACATGCCCTGAAAAAACTTCTGCTCTGCCGCAGGCGGCTCAGCGCGCAAGCCGGCTTCGCCACCAAAAACGATAGCACTGTGCTTACCATACATGACAGGCATTGGCCCGCACCATCGGCTGACCGGCTTTGCATCCCCAGGCTTTCTGAAATTCCGGCATGTTCTGCACTACGCCGTTCGTGCGATATTTTCCGGGTGAGTGCTCGTTATTCAAGGCCAGCAGGCGGGCTGTCTGGTCCGTCTGGTTCTGGCACCAGATCTGCCCCCAGCCGATAAAGAGACGCTGCTCCGGTGTGAAGCCGTCAATTTTCTCCGGCTGTTTGGCGGCATCGGCCAGAGATTTCATTAGCGCCATATTCGCGATGCGAAGTCCGCCGTTGTCTGCCGTGTTCTCGCCCAGGGTTAGTTTGCCGCGCACGTGAACGTCATCCACCGCGACAAACTGATCATACTCATCGACGATGCACTGTGTCCGTTCCTTGAAGGCCTTTTGATCTGCCGGTGTCCACCAGTCGTGGAGATTTCCCTGAGCGTCGAACAGCGCGCCCTGATCGTCAAAGCCGTGCGTGAGTTCGTGGCCGATCACCGCGCCCATGCCGCCAAAGTTAAGCGCGTCGTCAGCTTTGAAGTCATAAAAAGGCGGCTGCAGGATGCCGGCAGGAAAATTGATGTCGTTTTCCGTCGGATCGTAATAGGCGTTCACCGTGGGCGGCGTCATTTGCCATTCCTGCTTGTCCAGGGGCTTGCCGATCTTGGCCAGTTCACGATGGACTTCAAACGCATTTGCGCGCAGCGAATTTCCCAGCGCATCTCCGCGTTCAATCTTCAGCGCAGTGTAGTCGCGCCACTTGGCGGGATAGCCGATCTTGTTTTGGATGGCAGCCAGCTTTACCAGCGCCTGCTTCTTTGTGACCTCAGACATCCAGGGAAGCTCGGTGATGTCCTGGTGCAACGCGGCTTCCAGTTGATTGACCATTTTTAGGGTGCGAGCTTTGGCTTCCGGCGGATAATATTTTTCTACAAAAACTTTGCCCAACGCCTCGCCCAAATCGCCATCAACGGCGGCGACGCAGCGTTTCCAGCGGGGCTGCAGTTC
Organism: Candidatus Angelobacter sp.; assembly: GCA_049688735.1. Taxonomy (GTDB): domain Bacteria; phylum Acidobacteriota; class Terriglobia; order Terriglobales; family Acidobacteriaceae; genus Angelobacter. The sequence continues at coordinate 4,976 of JBAVLE010000225.1, forward strand.
CTTTGCCCCGCGCATCGTCTTCCCGTAAAAATCGAAGTTTTCATTCTGGAAAGCCCTCGGCAGCGACTCAACTTGCGAATGCACCAAGTGCCAGCGCAGGTAAGTTTTCAGGTCATCGATGCTGACGCTCTTCAGTTCGGCGCCAAGGGCCTTGAAGAAGTCGGGTTCTACCACATTGAGGCTATCTAGCGGGGGAGCGCCCACATCGGTCAGATACTTGGCAAAGTTGAAATCGGGCGCGAGCGATTGCCACCCTGTGACCGGCATCTTGTGATAAACACGTTCGGGCTCACGCCGTTCCACGCGGTCGCCGGAGCCTTTGGCCAGTGCCGTTTCCACGTTCATTACGGCTGTGGCTTCGGCGGCGGCCTTGGCCGGCGCGTCTCCCAGCAGCTTGAACATATCAGTAACGTGCTGCAGGTACTGCTTGCGCAGCTCCACTGACTTGGGATCGTCTTTTAAGTAATAGTCACGGTCAGGCAGAGAAAGACCGCCCTGGTCTGCCTGCGCAATGACCTGCTTGGCATTTTTGAAGTCGGCCCCGGAGCCGAAGGCGAACAGCGCGCTGATTCCCTGGCCGTGCAGATACGCAATCAACGCCGGCAGCGCGGACTCATCGCCCAGGGCATTGATGCGGTCAAATTCCGGCTTGAGGACAGCGATGCCTCTCTTCTCAATGGCAGCTTCATCCATGCATGTGGAGTAATAGTCGCCGATCTTCTGCTCATTCGGATCGCGATTCGACGCCTTGGCCGCAGTTTCCAGGATGCCGCGCAACTCCTCCCGATTGCGTTCCGCCAGCTCTCCAAAGCGGCTCCAGATCGACTGGTCAGCGGGAATGGGATTGTTCTTGATCCATCCCCCGCACGCGAACTGGTAGAAGTCCACACAAGGGTCAGCAGTCTTGTCCATGGAGGAGACTACCGATTCGGGAGTAGCCTTGCTCTCCTGTGCCGGGAGCTGCGCAGCCACGGTCATGAAAAAAATTATTGCGATCAGCATTCGAGATAAGCGCATTCGATTTTGCCCCTTAACAAGAAATTGGACGTACTGAAAATGGCCGAAAGGCCAAAACTACGGGTTTTTCTAAAACACGCGGAAGCGGATCGTCAGATACTTCTTTGGATTTTCGCGGATTGCTTTAACTAGATTCCGCGTCTCTATCAGCATTTGATCGGTGTTGTTGTAAAGAGACGGGTCTTTAAACAGCTTGCCCGCGCTGCCTTCGCCCGCTTCCAGCCGATCGGAAATGAGAGAGAGTTTTTCAACGATGTTTTGGAGCTTGCGAGAAAGTTCTTCGTCCTTCAGCAATTTTCCCGCGGGGCCGCGACCTGCATTGAGGTCAGCGAGCAGCTTGTTGGAAGTAGCGATCGCCTGATTGGCATTGTTGTAGAGTGCATCGTCTTTTACCAATTTACCCAGACTGCCCTGGCCTTTGTTGATCTCATCTACCAGTTGGTCGGCCTTGGTGACCAGAGCGTCTGCTTTCCGGTACAGGCTGTCATCGGCAAAAAATTTTCCGATCGTGCCTTTGCCATTGGTTACGTCATTCAACAATCCCTGCACCTGGTTTAGAATCACGTTGATCTTGTTGACCATGGTGGGATCGTAAATAAATTTTCCCAGCGAGCCGTTTCCGTTCTGGATCTCGGCAAAGATGGAATCGGCCCGTTTTACAAGAATATCGATGTTTTGTAGTGAAGTTTGGCTGGTGCGGACTACGTCCTGAATTCCGGGAGCGTTACCGGGAGGCAATTCCGTGCCATCTTTCACAATCGCGCCCTTGGCCTCCTTGCTATCGATATCGACAAATGATTCGCCGAGCACACCGGCAGTTTCAATAGTGGCTTTTGAATCTTCGCGAATGAACTTGTCAAAATCCTTGTTCACCCGCATTACAACCTGCACCGGGCTGAGCGGGCGTCCGGGGACAACACGGACGGTCCTTACATTGCCAATCGCAACACCCTGCAAGTCCACGGGTTGTCCGGGGCGTATCCCCTCAGCATTGTCAAAGTAGGTGATGAGCGTTATTTTCTTGGTAAAAAGGCCGCCTGTCCCGCTGATCAGGAAGACAAGCAGGGCCAAGGTCACTGAACCGACAATTACGGTTATCCCGACCTTTAATTCAGACCACCTGAGCTGCTTTTGACTAGGCAAAGGAATGAAGTAACTACGCGAAAATGATAGCAGATGCGGCCGTAAGTCCCTAGAACAAGACAGTTTTCAGTGAAGTTCCGGAATTCGGCGGATACCAGTCATCGCTAAATAGCTATCTAAGGTCGCTTTAAATGAAAGCGGCGTTCTTCCAGGTTCGTGAGCAGAGGCCGGCCAGCAGGTAAGCTGCGGCGGCGCAAAGCAAAGTAACCGTCAACCCGAAGTGAATGGCGATGATCATGGCCATTACCGATCCAAGGACGCTGGCGGCCGCGTTGAGCGCCCAAGCCCATTCCACGGTCTTTACCAGGCGTAGGCCGGTGGGGAAAGGCATGCCCATGAGGAACCCGAGCGGCGCCAAGGCTATGCCGCTGAGAAGCAACTTGATAATGAACGGCAGCCCGATGGCGGCTGAGAGCAGCCATGGGAGCAAGGCTACGTCGATTACGATAATGGATGAAATCAATCCGAGCAGCGGAAGGATTCTGCTGCCGCTGCCAATCCTGCTGCGCGCTGCAACACTGCCAGCGCCGCTGGAGAGCAATAGCAGAAACACAACCACCGTTAGAGCATAGGTGGGATGTCCCAGGAAAAGCACGAATCGCTGGATCAGAGAAATTTCGACGAGAATGAATCCAAAACCCACGGTGATGAAGTACAGCAGGGCAACAATCCCGGTCTTCGGCGCATGCTGGCGATGACGACGCAGCGCCAGAGGCAGAATCAGAAACGCCAGCACAGCCACAATCGAGATGATCAGCAACATTCCCAGCACTACAACGCCCAGATTGATGCGCCAGTCCATGCCGCGCCCTGTGCCGGCCAGGATGTTTTCGATCACGTGACGCGTTTTCAGGGTGAAAAAGAAAAATGGAGCGCTATCGCTCACGGGTGAGACGTTGTAAGCATAGTTGCGCGCGAAGCCTGCGGGATCGTTGGAATCGATGAGCTGCTGAAAGGCTGAGGCGGCGGGGGGCAGAGGCTGCAATCCTGCATACTCGACCGTCGGATTCAGCCAGAACAAATTGGGATTTTCACGTACGTGGGCTGCGACCGCCGCATACTCGCTCGGCGTGAACGGCGACTTCTTGGCCAGCACCAGCACTGGCCTCCCATCTTCATTCAAACCGCCGTCGGCGACGATCACAAAGTGCTGTCGCGGATCGGTCACTCCAATCCGGTGCAACGCTTCAATCCCCTGAGAGACCACGCGCAATGCCTCACGCGGCTGCTTGAACTCCCAACGCGTAATTGCAATCATGCCATCCGGTTTGAGATGATCGAAGTACTCGCGGAAAGCCTCAATGGTGTAAAGATTGTTTTCGCTCAGGGCGAAAGCGCCCGCCGCGGTTGAGGCCCAGGTATCCACAAGGGTCATCTGCACCACGTCATACCTTTCGTGCGAGCTGCGGATATACGAGCGGCCATCCTGCACATGAATGTGGACTTGAGGCTGGTCATAAAGATGGAAAGAGTAATCCGCATAGCGGCCCCGCATTACATTGTTGGCGATTGTGGGATTGATCTCGATTCCCGTCACGTTGGGGCTGCCATTGGCCACGGCGCGCATCACGTCCACGCCGCCGCCCGGGCCGATGATGGCAAAATCGCCATGGGGGCGCAGCACATTGGCCACGGACGGCGCGGCTGACATGAGGCTCTTTTTCCAGTTGAATCCCGATGTCTCCGGCAAGCCCGTGTACATCGGCGTTGCGGAAGCATTCTGTTCCCAGCGCGCCGGATCCACATTCATGATTGCCGTCGTAGCGTCAGCATCAATTACCACATAGCGTCCGCCCAAGTGGGTGTCCACCTCAATGCGGGAGATGGCATTCCACCGCGAATACTCGATCCACTTGGGATCGCGATAGACGCCTTTGGCGTAGATCACGTCAATGATCTTGCCGGAATAGTTGGCGGCGACCAGCAGGACGAACAATGCCGCAAGAGAGTAAGCCACTCGACGCAACTTGATCTGATCTGCCCACAAGGCTGCTGCCACTGCCATGCAGGCCGAAGCAAGCAGCAGCGCATTGGGCGCGCCAATAACATTCAGCAATGGCACAACGGCGAGGCAGGCGGTTGCGCCTCCGGCAAGATCAGCGCCGTAAAGTTGCGAGATGTGGTTGGATGACCGCGCAAAGAGCACAGAGAATAGAAGTCCCGTCAGAAAGAAGGGCACAGCCGCCGCAAGATAGATAATCGTGAGCTTGCCAAAATTCCGGCCCGTGACCTCCAGTGAAACAGGCGTATGCAGGACGACTTCCACCGAAGCCAGAATAAAGATTGAGTTCAGCAGGCAGAGCCATGTCCCGAGTGTGCGCATGCTGAACCGCGCGAGCCATTCCTGACGAATGTGGGCAAACACTCCGCCCGACCCCAATCCCAGCAGCGCTACGGAGATGGCGAAAAAAGCAAAGTGATAGAAAAGCACAACGCTGAACAGCCGTGTGAGCGCCAGCTCTAAAAGCAGGCTGGCAAGGCTAACCAGGGCCACAGCCAGCATCATGACCCGGAGCGGCATTGCATTGAGAGATGTTTGGGACGCGGGGACAGCGGCGGTTTGGCTCATTCAGTTATAAGAGTCTCACAAGGCTGAGTAGTTTGTTTGAATAACTAATCGCTCTCCAGAATCACATAAGCAATCGCCTGCTCCTTGGTGTGGGAAAGAGAAAGATGACTGCGCTTGCAGCCGAGTCGCGCGGCAAACTCTGCCGCCTTGCCGTGGAATTGCAAAACTGGACGCTGCCCTGGTAGCCGCACCACCTCAACATCTTGCCACGTGACGCCATGGCGCAGCCCAGTTCCAATGGCCTTCATTCCGGCTTCTTTGGCGGCAAAGCGGGCCGCCAGACGTTCCGGGGCGTTGGGCTTACCCATGCAATACCTGACTTCGGCGGGGGTGAATACGCGCTTCAAAAAGCGGTCACCAAAGCGCTTTACCGCAGCTTGAATGCGACCCACTTCGGTGATGTCAACTCCTGTCCCTACAATCATTTAGCTCTCCATGCCAAGGTATCATATGGTTGGTCTTGGGATTCTAATCCACGCCTTAATTAGTAGAGACAACTCAGGATTCCCAAGGGTATAATACCGCTGCGTTGTTTCAGAGCGTTGTACAGCAGCAAAATGCACCCCCTGCAACCTGCCTGCACTATCCCTCAGAAAGGCGCAAATTTCAGGAACAAGGAATGCGTGCTACACATGGAACAAGGAACAGTAAAGTGGTTCAATGACGCAAAGGGTTACGGCTTTCTCTCTCGGGAAAACGGTGAAGATGTTTTCGTGCATTTTTCCGCCATTCAATCGAATGGTTTCCGGAGCTTGAAAGAAGGCCAGGCGGTTTCGTTCAACGTCGTCAAAGGCCCTAAGGGTTGGCAGGCAGAGAACGTGCAGGTGCTGTAAAACACAACAGACTTTTGAAATTAAGGCGGCCACCAGCAGGCCGCCTTTTCAGTTTTGAAGGCGACCATCTCTCCGCCAATTAACAATTCATGTTGCAGGAACACCATCCTGGGCGCTCCATGTTCCAGTCCCGCGCTAGCTCCGATCAGAGATCTGATTCTGCCGGTCAGCCTTTGAATGCTCGTCTCACGGGACTCGATGAAAATGCCATGGAAGAGTTGAAGACATGGCGTTTCCGAACCGGCAACTCGCAAGGGGCCAGCCTGTTGCGGTAGAGATGAACATTGAGGTGGCATTTATTCTCTATTCAAAGCCCTCTCATATTTCATTACTGGCGAACATCGAATTTTTCCAAACTTTGCTTTTCCGTTCTCTACAAATGCTGTGATTCCCCTTGGCTGACTCACCCCCTCCTGTGGCGAACCTGAATGTTACGCAAGCCCAATCCAGCCCCGCGACGATCGGCCTATTCTTTAGCTCTTGCCTTTGCTTGCAGTTAGTGCATAATCCGCCACAGGAGAATCCATGGCCTGGGAAAAGGACCTTGAGCGCTGGGTGGACGCGCGCCTGATCGATCCGCTCACCGCCACCCGCATCCGCGATTTCGAAAACGCCGCTGACAAGAAAGGGTTGCGCTGGCCCGCCATTCTCGCCATCAGCTTTGGCGCGCTCATGCTCTGCGCCGGCATCCTGCTCTTCGTCGCTTCACACTGGGACGACCTTGCGCCCTCGCAGCGCTTTCTTCTTGTGCTGGCCATGGTCGGCGTTTTTCATGTTGCAGCCGCAGCTCTCGGCCAAAAAGTTCCATCTATGGGCATCGCACTTCACGTGGCCGGTACCGCTTCTCTTGGCGGCGGAATTTATATGGCAGGCCAAATTTTCAATCTGCAGGAGCATTGGCCCGGCGGCCTGTTGCTGTGGTCTCTGGGTGCTGCCGTGGGATGGTTGCTGCTGCGGCAGTGGCCGCAGGCGCTGCTTGCCGCGGTGCTGGTTCCATGGTGGCTTGCCGGTGAGTGGTCGCTGGCGACGGAAAGTTACCTCGGTGCATGGAACATCGCTGCCCAGGGCCTTCTCCTTCTTTCAATTCTCTACTTTACCGCTGCTCCCAAAGAGCCCAACCGGCTTTTGCGTCTTGGCATGGTTTGGCTCGGAGCTTTGTCTCTGATTCCGATGATTGCGGACGTAATCTTTACCGCGGAAGAGCCCGGCTACAGCTGGCGCTGGCACTTGCGATCCATGAATGTCCCCGTTGGGTTGAAAATACTCGGCTATGCAGGTGCTTACCTGCCAGTCCTATTGCTGGCTGCGCTCAAGCGAGGGAAACGGTCTATTCCCATGTTTGGCGCAGCCGTGTGGGTCTTCCTGCTGGCGATCATGAGCAGCATCAAAGAAGTTGAATCAAGCCCCTGGATCTATCTCTGGGTGGGTTTGGGTGCCTGCGCGCTTTGCTACTGGGGCGTACACGATAATCGCAAACTATTCATCAACTACGGGACCGCTGTGTTCGCCATTGACCTAATTGCATTCTATTTCTCCAACGTCCTGGATAAACTTGGCCGCTCCATGGGTCTGATTTTGCTCGGAATAATTTTTCTTGCCGGAGGTTGGGTCCTCAACCGGCTGCGCGGAGACTTGATTTCCCGTGCCGCGGCAGCAGGAGCAAGCCGATGAAAACTCTTCAAAAAGGATTGGCAGTTGCCGTCATTCAAATCCTGATTGTTCTAAGTGTAGGCGGAAAACTGCTTTATGATCGCGCTACCAGGCCCCGCGTCTGGGTGCGCACCGCCTCCGTCGATCCCGACCTCCCGATCCGCGGGCGATACCTCACTCTCAGTCTTGAAGTGCACAACGCAGAACCCGTGCAGCCCCAGGATCCCAAGCATCCCGGCCTGTATACCGGCGCCTACAATGTGGATCTGGCGGTGGAGAACGGCGAGCTTGTGGCTCACAAAACTGAACGGCCCACCGGGATGACAATCAATTCCTGGGGCTGGCAGCGCAATCGCGGCGGTGATATTTCTGTGCTTTCCTCTCCAGTCGTCTTTTTTCTTCCCGAGCACGCCGACGCTCCGCGGCTGGGCAGAGATGGCGAACTCTGGGCCGAGGTCACGGTACCTAAAAAAGGTCCGCCCCGCCCCATTCAACTAGCGATCAAACGCGGCAATGAATGGACGCCACTCACTTATCGGTGATTTAAAAGCGCGGTATCTTCGCCCAAATTTTGCTTTCCGCTTCTCCACAAATGCTCTGATCCCCTCTTGCCCATCGGCTGTCCCTCCCGTTTCAGCGATGGAGCGGCTTTCCAGTTCCATCTGTGTTTCCAGAGTCTGGTTCCAGCCTCCATGCAGCAGCCTCTTGGCCGACCCGAATGCGCCAGTCGGGCCTTGCGCCAAATATCGCGCCAGCTCTTCCGCGCGCGACTCCAGATTTTCCGGGGGCACAACTTCTGTAACGATGCCCCACTCGCATGCTTCCCGCGCCGACAGCACTCGATTCGTCAACGCCAACTCCATCGCCCGCTTGAGTCCCACCAGTCTGGGAAGAAAATATGTCGAGCCGCCATCTGGCGCCATGCCGATTTTCGAATATGCCATCAAAAAATTGGAGGACTCAGCAGCAATCACCAGATCGCAGGAAATTGCCAAACTGAAACCTCCACCTGCAGCCGGTCCCTGTACGGCCGCGATCACAGGCGCATCGAGCCGGGCAAAGCGCGAAATCGCCAGGTGCAGAAAAGAAGTAATTTCGCGCAGATAGACCGGCAGCTCTTTTTGTGCCAGGAAAATTTTCACGTCGCCGCCTGCGCAAAAGCTTTTGCCCACGGCTTTCAGCAGGACCGCCCGCACTCCGTGATCTGCTTCACAGCGCAGGGCCGCGCCCATGAGCTGCTTCGCCATCTCCAAATCCAGCGCATTTCCGGCCCGCGGACGATTCAGCGTCACATGGGCAACGTTGTCGCGCACTTCAAACAGCACAGGATCATCTGGCATCTTCAGCTCCATTCGCACCATCTGCACCGAGGTAACTCCGGCAACTTTATCCGCCTAAACTTCAACACTCAAGCTAGAATTCCTCTACCTTTATGAACAGGCTCTTCCACGCCCTCAACGCGGCTATCCTGCTTGGGTGCCTAAGCATGATTTCGTGTGGCAGGTATGAGGAATCACCTAGGCCAGACCATCCCCGTTTGACCTCCGGCGTGAAGATGATCGATGTGACGTTTCACTCTGCCGCGCTCAACCGAGACATGCAGTATCGGGCAATCCTGCCAGCCAGCGTCGCCGCAAACAAGAAACTTCCTGTGCTGTACCTGCTGCACGGTGGAGGCGGCGGCTTTCATGATTGGTCAAATTATTCTGACGTAGCCGGTTATGTCGAGCGTGGCCTGATTCTGGTAATGCCGGAGGGCAACAGCTCTTATTACACAAACTCACCCGACCATCCGCAGGATCGCTACGAAGATTACATTGTCCATGACCTGATCGCCGACGTGGAGCATAGGCTCCCTGCTGCGACTGGGCGCAAACATCGAGCGATCGCAGGTGTTTCCATGGGAGGCTTCGGCGCAGTCGTGCTGGCGCTCAAACATCTTGATCTTTTCATCTTTGCTGGCGGCATGAGTTCTGCACTCGATGTTCCCAGCCGTCCATTCTCCATCAAACGCATCGGCCAATATCGGCAGCACAGTTCCATTTTCGGGCCTTGGGGAAGTCAGAGCCGTCGTGCCAGCGATCCTTTTGTCCTTGCGCGTTCCGTTGATCCTGCGCAGACTCCGTATATATTCCTTACCTGTGGCGATCAGGAAGGCCTGTTACCCACAAACCGAAGATTCGCCGCTATGCTCCAAGCCCGGCATTTCCGCTATGAATTTCACACCACTGCTGGCGGCCATGACTGGAATCAGTGGAACCGCAATGTTCCTGCGCTGATGAAGAGCGTGCTCGACCACATGAAGCCCGACTGAGAATTGCAATCTGTCCCTTGCGTTCCAGCCGCCGATGGGTGTCCAATAATGCAAGCGAATTCAAGGGAGACTCCAATGAATCGCAGACAGTTCCTCAAAGATGCCTCCACCGCTGTCGGTGCAGCCTGGTTTGCATCTTCCGGCCTTGCGCCTTCTCTGCTGCACGGCTTTGAAGCAGCGCCTTCGGTCTCGCATGTGGCATTCGTCAAGACCACCGACCGCGCCGCCGGCGTAAAGCGCGCCATCGATCTCCTGGGCATGGAGAAATTCCGCGGCAAAGACCTGTTCATCAAGCCGAACTTCAATAGCGCTGATCCCACTCCAGGCTCAACCAGTGAAGATACGCTCGCCGCGTTGCTGCGCCAGCTTAAGGCCATGGGCGCAGGGCCACTCACGCTAGGCGACCGCAGCGGCATGGGTGATACGCGCGAAGTCATGGGCAAGAAAAGCGCGTTCCAGATGGGCAAGGAACTCGGCGCGAAAGTTGTTGTCTTTGATGAGCTCACCTCCGACGATTGGGAGCTGCTCAAGCCGCAGGACAGCCGCTGGGAGCAGGGTTTTGCTCTCCCGCGCGTGGTGCGCAAGGCCGGGGGCGTGGTCCAGACCTGCTGCCTCAAGACGCATCGCTTTGGCGGCCACTTCACGCTGTCGCTCAAGAACTCCGTCGGCTTCGCGGCAAAAACGGTCCCTGGGAATTCTTACAACTTCATGCGTGAGCTGCACTCCTCGCCAAACCAGCGCCGCATGATCGCTGAGATCAATATCGCGTACAAGCCTGACCTCATCTTGCTGGATGGAGTTCAGGCGTTCACCAACGGCGGCCCGGACCAGGGCAAGTTGGTGCAGTCCAACGTGATTCTTGCGGGAACTGACCGGGTAGCCATCGACGCAGTGGGTGTGGCCTTGCTGCGGCATTTTGGCACCACGCCGGAAGTGAGCCAGGGCGCAATCTTCGATCAGGAGCAGATTGCGCGCGCGGTGCAATTGAAAATCGGCGTGAGCAGCCCAAAGCAGATTGAACTGGTTACCGGCGACCCCGAAAGCGCGGAGTACGCAAAGCAGATTCGCGCGGTGCTGGATGGCGGTAAAGCTTAGTCGTCAGCGACTTTAATCACCAGCTTGCCAAAATTCTCTCCCGTGAAGAGCTTGAGCAGCGTTTCCGGGAAGGTTTGAAGACCGGCGACGACGTCTTCCCGCGACTTGAGTTTTCCCGCAGCGCGCCAGCCTGCCATCTCGCGCATCGCCTCTGCATATCGCGCGGCGTAGTTGAAAACCACAAAGCCTTCCATGCGCGCGCTGTTCACCAGCAGTGAAAGATAGTTCTGCGGGCCCTTTACTCCGCTGGTGGAGTTGTACTGTGAAATTGCGCCGCAAATCACCACGCGCGCGCCACGCGCAAGTTGTGCCAGGGCGGCGTCCAGTATCTCGCCGCCCACATTGTCAAAATAAACATTGATTCCATTCGGGCAGTGCTGCCGCAGCGCCGCTTTCACATCCTCGGTCTTGTAGTTAATGCAGGCATCAAAGCCCAATTCTTTTACCACGTAGTCGCACTTTGCAGGACTGCCGGCCAGCCCCACAGCTCGTGCGCCTTTGATCTTGGCAATCTGGCCTACTGGCATGCCCACAGCGCCCGCCGCACCGGAAACCACTACGGTGTCACCCGCTTTGAGCGCGCCAACTTCCAGCAAGCCAAAGTATGCCGTCATTCCGGGCATGCCGAGCGTCCCGAGATAGACAGGAAGCGGCGCCAGCTTAGGATCGACCTTGGTCACGCCCTTGCCGTCCGACAGCGCGTACTCTTGCATGCCGAACATTCCCACCACGTGGTCGCCCACGGAAAAGCCTGGGTTCTGTGACGCGATCACCTTTCCTATAGCGCCTGCGCGCATCACTTCGCCAATGCCAACCGGGGGGATATATGACTTGCCTTCATTCATCCAGCCGCGCATCGCCGGGTCCAGAGAGACATACAGAATCTTGGCCAGAATCTCCCCGGCGCCGGGATCGTGCACAGGCTCTTCCGTGTAATTGAAAACGCTGCGTTTGGGCAAGCCCACCGGACGGGCAGCCAGGCGGAATTGATGATTAATGCCAAGCATAGGTGGATGATTGTAATCACAAACTTTCCAATTTGATATCCATCGCGTGGTCACGTGCGCTGGGCACATTGCAGAGCTGCTGTATTCGCGTGCCGCTTGGGGGTTGTCTCAAAAGAAAATAGCAAAACTCCTCCTGGCACCAGGAGCGCTCCAACTTGACGGTACCCTGACGCATCCCATGTTTTGAATGGCAAGCTG
>JBAVLE010000226.1:0-24317 GCA_049688735.1 Candidatus Angelobacter sp.
TGCGAGGATTATATGCCTGAATCCGTGTACCTCTCACGTACCACGGACGTGCTTTTTAAGCGTTTCCTGCGTTTTATGCGTCTAGTAGATTCAATAATTTACATGCCTTCAATCGTGGCTGCAATTCGACTCCCCCGGCACCAATAAATAGCTGATGCGAAACAGTCAATTTACAGTGTGTGGGAGAATTCCCGCTTTGATAGCAGTGTCACTGTGACCGATATGTGCATAGTCTGTCCCGCTTTACTAGAGAGTCAGGTCCGGCGTCTCATTTTGGAAGGTGGTTAACAACTCAGCGCCATCGTCCGTGACCGCGACCATGTTGCACTGGCGCATCCCTCCCATGCCGGGAATGTAGACAGCCGGTTCAATATTGAAGACCATTCCGGGTTCAAGGATTTCGTCTGATAATGGATGAATTCGCGGGAACGCATTGTGATTGATTGCCGCAAATCCGACACCGTGCCCGGTAGCATGCTTGAATGCTTTCCCGTATCCGCGTGCATTCATTACCTCGCGCGCAGCCTCATCCACAGCCGAAGCTCTGATTCCGGAGCGGACCGTGCTGATGGCTTTGCGGCTTGCTTCTAGTACAGCGTCCGTGATTGCCGCTTTTTGAGCATCGGGGCGTCCAATCGAGAAAGTCCGTGTGATATCTGTCCAGAAGCCACCACAGTAGGAATTGCAGTGGAGCAGAACGAAATCCCCTGGCTGAATTGTCCGAGAGCGCGTCTGCTGGAAGGCGGCATACGCCTGAGCGGAATTCGGACCGGACATGCAGTATGCAAAACCATCACACCGTTCGGTCAACACCGGTCCTTTGGCCAGATTGCTCCTCAACACGGCTGCGACATTAGATTCCCGCATGCCGGGCTCTATCTCCGCTGACGTGGTCAAGAAAGCTCGCCGAGAAATCTCGCACGCGTGGCGAATGAGGCTAAGCTCACGATGGGTCAGAACAGATTTGAGGCGGGCCAGGCACATGGTGGCATCTACAAGAGAAACGAACGGGAACACCTTTCCGAGCACGGTCTGGATTCCGGTTCCATAATCGAACGTGGACGCATAGGTGGAGGGATTAAACGTGGGAGATGCCTCATAACCGAGGACGTTTCCAGACTTGAACCCGAGTCGAAGTTTTAATTCGCTAAGCGCATTCTCAACGCTCTCTGGAATCGTATTCAGATTATGGAGGGAACCGCCTTCGAATGTCCGGACCTCGTCCGCCCAGCCCTGTTCAGCCAGCTCCCGTTCGTCTTCGGGAGCCAACACGATTACAGCTCCCTGACGGTTGAAGATAGCGACCGCGCTTCCAATCACCGGCCAATAGCCGGAAAGCAGAAGAACGTTCGACGGGAGAGCACAGACGAGTGCGTCCCAGTTATTTTCGGAGAGAACACGTTGAATCCGATCAATTCTCTCTTTATCCCGAAGCATACAACTACCGTTCCGCCTTGCGGCGCCGGCGTAAACCCCAGAACAGGCCAGCGCCAGCCAGGACCGCTGCCCCGGCCACAATGCCGGCTGGCACCGCTGGCGTTCGGTCCAAAGTTGTGTACTGTTTCTCCGGCAAGCGGCCAGACGGACCGTTCGGACCTTCTTTGATGGCCATTTGAAGCATTTGCGCAAAGTGCAGAGCGTGCCTGTCAGTTTCCTGCCGAATCATTTCGCGACAGCTGAAGCCGTCGGTGACGATCAACTCGTCGTCAGGAGCGCTACGCACAGAAGGGAGCAGAACACGTTCGCCACAATCCAGGCCGACTTGGTAATGATCTGCTTCGTAGCCAAAGGAACCTGCCATTCCGCAGCACCCCGAATCCGGGACGTTACACTCAACTCCCGCTCTCTTCAGCAGATCGACTTCAGTCTCAAAGTGTAGCTGAGATTTGTGATGACAATGCCCGTGTACCATCGCTTTGCGCTTGAGCTTAGGTGGCGAATAACCCTTTACTTTGTCCTTCAAGAACTCGCTCAGGATAAAGCTCTGGTCTTTAAGCCGCTTTGCGTCTTCATCACCGTAGAGCAAGTTCGTCAATTCGTCCCGGAATACGGTCATGCAGCTTGGCTCAAGGCCCACAATGGGAATCCCGTCCCGAATTGGCTGGCGCAAGCACGCGAGCGTCTCACGGAGAAGACCCTTTGCTGTATCGAGCATGCCGTAATCGTATAAGGGCCTGCCGCAACACAGACTCTGCCGCGGCACGCGCACCTGATATCCGGCGTGCTCAAGCACCTCGACTGCTGCCTTGGCAACGGCCGGAGTGAAATGGTTGTTGAACGTGTCGGCCCATAAGATTACCGGCGGTTTACCGGCATTCCGCACAGGCCGCTTTGCGAACCACGCCTTGAACGTTTCCGGGGCAAACGGCGGGATGTGCCGTTTTTGCGAATAGCCCGCCGCCAGCTTTGTCAGACTGTTCAAGCCGGGAGTTTGGGTGAAGAAATTTGCTGTCGCCGGCATATGCGCGGCAACGCGCGACCACCAGTAGATCAGGCCAGACGCGTAGGCATAACGCGGGCGCAGCCGCCGTTGGTAGTAGTGAGACAGGAACTCGGCCTTGTATGTAGCCATGTCCACCTGCACCGGGCAATCGTGCTTGCAACCCTTGCAGGAGAGACAGAGGTCCAGCGCCTCCCTCACGTCCTCATTTCTCCAGCCGTTTTTGACGACGTCGCCGCGGATCATCTCATTGAGAAGGCGTGCTCTGCCGCGGGTCGAGTGCTTCTCTTCACGGGTCACCATGTAACTGGGACACATGGTTTCGTCGCCGCTTTCGTGACGCCTGCAGACACCAGCGCCAACGCACCGATCACTGGCCGACGCGAAGCTGTGGTGGTCATCCGGAAAATGGAAATGAGTGTTTACCTGGGGCAGGTTGTAATTCGTGCCCTCGCGAAGGTTTTCATCGACCCGGTATGGATCGATGACCTTTCCGGGATTCATCTTCCAGTCCGGGTCCCAAATAGCCTTGAACTCACGGAAAGCATTGATGATTTGCGGACTGTACATGCGCGATAGCAACTCGCCCCTTGCCTGCCCGTCACCGTGTTCGCCAGATAGAGACCCGCCGTAGCTGACCACCAGGTCCGAGGCTTCCTCAAGAAAATGTCGCCATTTGTGGATACCATCCGCTGTTTGCAGGTCAAACGTGAGGCGGGTGTGAACACATCCCTGGCCAAAGTGACCATAAAGCGGACCGACGTAGTTGTACTTGTCCATCAGCTTCTTGAAATCGCGCAGGTAGCCTCCCAGTTTGTCGGGCGGCACAGAGGCATCCTCCCAGCCTTCATGGTTTTCCGGCATATCCGGGACTTTGGCCGTAGCGCCTAAGCCTTCCTCGCGGAGATGCCAGACCAGCTTTTCCTCGGCTGGATCGTCGAAGAGCTTCATCGGAGGAGCGTTCCCTCGCCGCCGGAAGTCGTCCATGCACTTGCGGGCATTCGCGTCGGACTCAGCTTTATCTTTGCCGCCGAACTCAATCAAGAGCCAGGCATCGCCTTCGGGCATGAAGTTCATGTTGGGGGGATGCAGCCCTTTTTTCTTCATGTAGTCGATGAAAGTATCATCGAGTGCCTCAAGCCCAACCGGGCCGAATTTTGCAGGTTCTACTACGTGGTCGCCGGCGGCGAAAATGTCGGGGTAGCCGAATACCAACAGCGAACGCACAGGCGGGTTGTAGACCAGCTTCGCTTTGGCCTCTACGACGAGTACGCATGTGCCTTCCGTTCCCACAAGCGCCTTAGCCACATCAAAGCCTTGTTCAGGCAGCAACGCCGGCAGGTTGAAACCAGATACCCGCCTCGGAATCATCGGGAACTCTCGGCGGATCTCGTCTGCGTATCTGTCGCAAAGCGCCTTGAGCTTGCTATAAATCTCGCCGGTTCGGCCTTCCTTGCGAATGTTCCTCTGCAGATCGTCCTCACTGGTAGGCCCAACCCTCATGCGCATACCGTCGTAAGTCACGATCTCCAACTCTTCGATGTTGTCCACCGTCTCGCCGGCCATCATTGAGTGAATGCCACAGGAATTGTTGCCGATCATGCCGCCGAGCGTGTTGCGGCTGTGCGTCGCCGGATCGGGACCGAACGTAAGACCATGCTTCCCGGCGGCTTTTCGCAGTTCGTCCAGCACAATGCCAGGTTGCACTCGGGCGTACTTTCGATCCGGGTTCATCTCCACGATCGCGTTCATGTATTTGGAAAAGTCGAGCAGGACAGCAACATTGACTGTTTGGCCGGGGATGCCCGTGCCTCCGCCCCTCGCAACGATAGGCGCGCCGTGCCGACGACACACCGCAAGCACATGCATTACATCATCCGCATCTTTGGGAAGCACGACGCCGATGGGAACCATCCTGTAGTTCCCGGCATCCGAGGCATACATTCCCCGATCTCCGTCGCCGAACCGGACCTCTCCTTTGATTCCGGCCCGAAGCTCTTTTTCGAGCTTCTCCACATCAAGCGTCAGCGTGGAAGTGGTGCCGGTTTGCATCCGGTCATTGATCCGGGTGGGCGGGACCTTGGTGGTGATTTGGATGAATTGATCGGACAGTTTAGTTTCGATGGTTTGCATTGAGCGTCTCTCTAAAACAAATTTTCCGCGCTATTGAATTCCATTGGCGATGGCGGCTGGAGAATCTCCAGCTTCGGGTTAGCTTCTATTTCCTCGAGTAGCGCCTCTGAAGCCCAGAGTTCATCAAGCATCGCGGTATTCTTAATGCGGCAAACACGCGGAGCCGCACCGGCAAGCGAGGAAAAAAGGCCAACCTCAACAGCTTCCCGATCGGAATTGAGAGCCAGCGGGAGCGGCCCCTCGCGAGTGTTGCCGTGTGGCTCCGATGCAGTGAGCAGATTTATATAGCTGACGCCAGGATCATAGGAATCGACAAAGCGCTGAGTGGTGAAATCTGCCATGCCGATGCCAAGCCCGTTTCCGAGCGAGGGGTAAGTAAGGGAGAGCACGACGATGCGTTTGTAATTCGGATGATGCGGCGCATCCGAGTTCCGCCACAATCCGATGATATTGGGGTCCATCCCGCCCCCGGAGATGGTCTTTCCGAGTTCATCGACGATGAGAAGGTCCAGTTCGTCGAATGGGATTTTGGAGAGGTGTGCTTTGGCCAGGTTGAGCAATCGCATGTCGGCCTCAAGAAAAGCATCATAGGACGGCGGCACGACTTCAGTTGTGCACGGCTGCCGATACCCGTTTTCTACGACTGCTACACCAAAAAGGATTTTGGATTTTGCAAGCTGAACCTTCGGCACAGCGCGAACTGAATCCCAAAGCCCACGGCTGTGCGCCTGATGAGCACCAATCTGTTTACCGAGCCCGATGGTGCACATCTTGAGCAAACCGGAGGCCAGCTCGCCGACTGATTCCGGATGGGTCTTGGTGCGCCCGAGAACGATGATGCCATCCGCTTCAGCAGCGAAGCGATCAAGGTGAGCCATCGCTCCGTTCTCGGCTGACCCAAGCTCTTGTGTTTCCATCGTGGCTCGAATCGGAGCTCCCACGCTTTGCTCAGTCACGCCCAGGCGATGGAGGATTTCAGTCTGTCCCTCGGCTGTAGCTCCGCCGTGGCTTCCCATGGCAGGAATAATGAATGGCTCACCGCCGCAGGACTTCACCGCGTCCGCGATTCCGGATAGAAGCTCAATTAAGCCGCCGATGCCGCGGCTTCCGGCTGTGATTGCAATCTGATTGCCGGCCTTAACTTTGTCGCGTAATCCGGACTTCAAAAGTTTCTGCATTACGTCTCTATGGATATCGCTAATGTGATCTGACGCCAGCTTCTGGCGCACCTTCGCCATCGGTGGCAGGCTCCGACGCGGCAAGGCCATTACGGGTCTAGACGACTTCACGGAATTTGTTCTCCAGAAAAGTTTTCGGGATTCTGCCTTCCTTTTGGCCTTTGAGCAGGGCACGAACATGTGACTGCTAGTGCATCGGTACGCGAGAACAGAACTGACTGGGGTGAAGGCGTTACGAGGTTCTTGGGATATGCCAGCGGAACATCGGAAATTGCACGAACCGGGCAAGATTGTCTAGCTGTCATAAACTTTCACTTTCTTTCAATGATGCATCTCTACTCTACGGGGATGTAGTTGTGGTAAGCGCCATTTCGCGACTACGACAGCAGTCTCCGAAGCGACCAGATGTGCTGATGCCGCTTCCATCGCAGGCATCACACGAAGGTTCTATATGGCCCGAACCTTTTTTCAAGTCGCCCGATCTGGGTTGGAATTTGAACATCCAACAATTCAGGGGCAGGATTTTGCGCTCTCAACCACACCGCCCGCTCGAGGGTCACACCCGAAATCAGATGACGTGCTCGAGACTGGAATTTGTGAAGCTCAAGCCGGGAGCATACCTCGATGATTGCGGCGGCATGTATAGCCGGCATGATTGCCGTGGCCAAAAGGGCGTGTAGCTTTTGGCTTGTTTCAGTGAAATTTCGCGGACGTGACATTGGAAGGCTTCAATAGAAATTGCGGGGCCTGATTCGGCCAAGGAGCTAGGATGCGTTTTACCGACAAAGTTTGCGTTGTGACTGGAGGCGGCTCGGGCATCGGTAAGGCTGCATGTGTGCAGTTTGCGCGTGAGGGAGGAAAGGTGGTTGTTGTCGATTTAAATGAGCAGCACGGGAACGAGACCGTGCAGGAGATAACCCACGCGAAAGGGGAGGCGGTGTTCGCGAAGTGCGATGTCGGCAATCCGGATAATGTCAAAGCAGCGATCAAAATTGCCGTGGATAAATGGAAAAAAATCGACGTCGTAGTCAATGATGCCGCGATGATGACCTTCAAGCCGATTGTCGAGCTGCCCGACGAGGACTTCGATAAGGTTCTTAACGTCAATTTGCGTTCGGTGTTCCTCTTCTGCAAATATTCCGTGCCCCACATGCCGAAGGGTAGCGCCATCGTAAACATCAGCTCGGTCCACGCTTATGAAACCACCAGGAACGTCGTACCTTACGCCACGTCTAAAGGAGGGATGGAAGCATTCACGCGAGGTTTCAGTGAAGAACTCGCGGCTAATAAAATCCGCATCAATTGTGTCGCCCCGGGTGCGGTGGACACCCCGATGCTCTGGAACAATCCCAACATCAAGAGCGGGGTTGAGAAAGTCCAGGGTGCTATAGGCAAGCCTGAGGATATTGCGGCAGCGATATGTTTTCTTGCATCAGGCGAAGCGCGCTTCATCACTGGCACCAACCTTACGGTGGATGGGGGCCGGCTCGATATCCTTCCTTAACCCACGATATGTCTGAATTCATGTTTGCTACCGGTATAGAAAACAGCTATCCCACCATCGAGTGGAAGGGAAAGACGATTCGCCAGGACGAGATGGCAAAAACCAAACACTACGAACGATGGCGCGATGATTTCCGCCTCCTGCAGGAACTGGGGATTGAATATCTCCGGTACGGCCCCCCGTATTTCTCCACGCACACAGGTCCGGGACAGTATGACTGGGGCTTCGCGGATGAGACCTTCCGCGCCCTGCGTGACCAGAACGTCACTCCCATCGTCGACCTATGCCATTTTGGCGTGCCGGACTGGATCGGCAATTTCCAGAATCCGGATTGGCCCAAGCTGTTCGCCGACTACGCCCAGGCGTTTGCACGCCGGTTTCCCTGGGTTCGCTTCTACACGCCGGTGAACGAGATCTATATCGCGGCCACTTATTCCGCCCAGTTTGGTTGGTGGAATGAGCGGCTGAAGACAGACCGCGCGTTCGTTAACGCGCTCAAGCATCTTTGCCAGGCCAATGTAATGGCCATGCATGCCATATTGAAAGAACATCCTGACGCAATCTTTATTCAAAGTGAATCGACCCAGTATTTCCATCCGGAGGGCCCGGATTGCGAGGACGCCGCCCGCAGGTTCAATGAGAAGCGGTTTCTCTCCTTCGATCTGACTTATGGGCATCATCTGAACGCAACGGTTTATGAATACCTGCTCGACAATGGGATGACCCGAGACGAATATCACTGGTTTCTTCAACATCAAGTACGGTCGCGTTGCGTTATGGGCAACGACTACTACGAAACGAACGAGAACCTGGTCCACGCGGACGGAAGCATGTCGCTTTCAGGCGAGATATTTGGCTACTACCCGATCACTCGTCAGTATTTCTCCCGATACTCGCTGCCTGTGATGCACACCGAGACGAACGGCTTGGGTGGCAAGGACGCAGTCAAGTGGCTGCAAAAGGAATGGGCAAACGTACATCGCCTCAAACAGGACGGCGTGCCTATCATCGGGTTCACCTGGTACAGTCTCCAGGATCAGGTGGATTGGGACACGGGACTGCGAGAGAATAACGGTCACGTGAACCCGCTGGGACTGTGCGACCTCGACCGGAACATCAATCCGGTTGGCCATGCTTATAAGAAGCTGATCAGCGAATGGCGTCGAACGCTGCCTACTGAAAGTAGCGTCCTGAGCATATGTCCGTAGTTGCTCGCGATTCTACGTGTACCCCACTCATCGGCAGGATCGGAGCGAGAATGCTGAGCAATCCGGAAGCGATGGATCAACTCGTTCACTTCGATCCGTGCTGAGTCGCACTGATGCTGTGCCAAAGCGGGTATGGCAGTCCGGCCAGACGATTAATGACGAACGCCTGCGCCGTGAGTAGCACCACTGCGACCTCGATTATGATGACGTCCTGCAGGGTTGAGAGGATTCCTAACGACACGATCAGAGTGGTGGCGCCTGCGGGTGGATGGCTGACGCGAAGTAGCACCATGAATGCCCCGGTAAGAGAGAGCGACAAAGCGCCGGCTAGCACCCGCGGCCAGTCGGTTGCGGCATGAAGTACCGGAGAGGCAGCGTGAAGGGCGACGAGGTGGTACGCCGCATACCCGCAAACCAGCCCAATAGCGTGCCCAAGGATCGCGTTTCGCGGGCTCGATGCCGCGGCCAGCGGTGTGAAGAAGAAGAGATAGGCAGTTGGGCCAAGTGAGGGAAAAGCGAATGGGCTGTGAGTGACGATTCCCAGCAGACTGAGGACTGCGATCGTCACGAAGCCGTTCAGCAGCACATAAGCGGTCCAGACCATGCGCGGAGGCAAGTGCCTCAACAGCCAGGCCACACGAAGTCGGAACAGGAGTTGCTCAACGTGCTGCCAGCCTTCGGCCTCATGGGAAGAGTGTGAAAGGTCTTTTGCCGTCATGATGTAAACCGGGAAACTTTCTGTTTGATGTGCAACGCTGCCTCGAAGTTGACATGGAACCACGTGTCGCAAGATTGGCGCCTCGTGGCGCGGCGTAATTCGTGTCCATCACTCGATAGCCGGGAGGTGGTGCTTATGGCGATGCAGCCGCGAGTCGATCAGGATATTGGATTCGACGGGGCGCTGATTGCTGGGTATATTCAGCTTGTTTCCCGTACTTTCGCATACAAACTTACACTGGCATTCTTATGGAACAGCCACTGAAAGCTTAGCGACGCTTCCTATCTGCCGGTCGTCAATCCCAATCAGCATTATGGCTATCACATGGTTACCCGGAGCGAGTTGTTCGAATTTGAGCCGGGTATCAGACGTGACCACAGACGGATCATTATCCAATTTATATTCCAACAGTGCGGACCTCACTCCATATTGGCTGATCGGCGCGGGCGAATGCAGCCACACGTGTTTCACTTCAACTTCCACTGACGCTGCGTGCTTTTCGGCGTTCGTGGCACTGTCAAGCAGTCGCGCGCGTATTTGAGGGCCTTCGGTGCTTCCCTGCCAATCCGTCCAGCCCTGGCCTGGCATTGTGCCCATGAAAAGTACACAAACCATTCCTAGCCATCCAATGCGGCAGAATCGGGAATGGACGTGCCCTGCTAGCATGGACAGCAATCTCCGCATCTGTGAATCCGTATAGAGCACAAATTTCAACTTTCTGTTCCTCTGGTGGGATGCGCTGGCAAATGAGCTTGCTGCCTGATGGATCGCCTTGCGCCTACCGGCGGCAATCGGAGCGCGGCATGCCACGGCCCGATTGCCGCTGGTGACGCAAGGTGAGTTAGCTTTGGTTTGTCCAATTCGCTAATTGGTTCCACCAAGTATTAACGTTTTTTCCAACAGAGGCGTGATTGCTGGTAACTGAAGTCGCCGCAGAAGTGATCCGGGCGCCAAGAGCTTTGGCGTCTTTAGCGTGCGGCGCCTGATCATCGTTCGAGTAATTATTGAGCGCTTTTGCAGCGGCTTTGAGTTCCACTTTGGCTTTCGTGTAATTTCCCTGGCTGATATTATCCTGAGCAAGTGACAGGTTCTCACGGGCGCGTACAAGTGGCATATTGCTCTCAATTGTTCCTGTAACGATTGAACCCTGTGCTCTTGCCAGTTCAAGATCAGCATCGCCCGGCTTATTATTCTTCAGTGCCTGTTGCGCCGCCTGGAGATGTTCCCGCGCTGCATCCATATCCAGGCCAATGTAGCTGTACCCTCCTTCAACGGATTTCACTACGTCAGGCTGGCTGGGCTGGTCGCTCTGCGGCAGGGCGTTGGATGCCATTTGCTTTTGGCTGTTCTGTTGGCCTGAATTGGCGCTTGATGCAGATTGCGAGTTCTGTTCCTTAGCCTGGCCTTGCTTCGCATTTTTTGCCGCGAGCGCAGGCGCTAAAAAGGATGTTTGCTCCAATTCCGCGTAAATCGGAACTACATGGGTGTTGTCCTTGGAATCGCTGGGGAGTTTCTGCTCAACTTGATTGGCCAGTTTTAGCGCCTGGCTTACGTCCGTCTGCGCGCGATTCTGATCTTTGCTGATAATGGCTTGCCGCGCCTGATCAGTAAGGCGCAGTACGTGTACCGCCATTTTAGACACCTGCATTCGATTGTGTGATTGGTTATTCGTGTCTGACCTTTTATTCGACGCAGCCGTCGTATTGGTTGTGTTTCCATGAGAAGCAAGCGAAGCCTTGCTATGGTTGGATGATGATTGGGCATGGACTGGCATGGAGATAAGAGCCGCTACCGCAAACGCAGAGCAGCAGAAGACAGAATTAAGTCTCTTCAGCATGAATTTACTCCTTTCAAATGGGGATATACATTAGGACGGGCCGGTAAGATTTTCCGTTGCCATTTATCAGGAGATAAACATCACGAGATGAATTTAAGGTTGTCGGCAGGGCAGATCTATTAAGAGCCGGGAATGCCGGACGGCTGCAATCGTTGCCAACCCGCATGCCTATTGTTGAATCTTATTATATATCGCAATGCGATATGTAGGTATTTACTGCAGAAACACTGAAGAACTTCTCCGAAGTAGGGAAGGCGAGAGCGGCTTGACAGGGTTCTCAGCCCAGATATCTCGAAGCCGGCTTCTGGCCGGCATCGCAGGGAAGCCTGTCCTGGCGAACGGTCCGCGCTTGCGCCTGACCGAGGCCATAGATGCCTCTCCTCGGACGCAGCATTCGCCAGATCGCCACCATCGCCGCAACCAGGAAAATGGTTGAGCCCAGCACCCACATCTCCGCCCCTGCCGCAATTTGATCTTCCAGCGCACTTAGCCCCGAAATCCTCGGCGCGTCAGCGTAGGTGGAATAGAGCACTCGTCCGCAGAAAACCAGAGATGCGGAGACCGCCGTGTTGACGACGTCGGCGGCGAGCAGGAACGGAATTACACTCCAGCGCGGCCATACGGCTTTGGCCGGCCAGGGCCGTATCACGTTCCACCAAAACAGCGCTGAGGTAAAGAAGAAGCAAAGGTGCTCCGTTGTGTGCCAGGCTTCAGAATGCAACGCAAGCTCAAAAGCCACCGGAACGTGCCAGCCCACGTAGGCGAGGTTCATCGAGAGCCATGCGAATGCGGGGTGTGCAAAAGCTCTGAGCACGCGCCGGAACCATGCTGCCTGCAGCAATGGGCCGAGCGCGTGGCGGGTGAACCAGGATGGCAGGCCGCGCAGCAGCGGGACGGCAGGCGCTCCCAGGATGAGAAGGGGAGGAGCAATCGACATGAGGATCAAATGCTGGATCATGTGCGCGGTCAGCAGCACGTCATCCAGTGCGTCGATGGGAGATGCAATTGCAATCCAGATTGAAATAGCCCCAAGGAAAAAGCAGGCCGCTCGCCACCATGGCAACTCCTCCGGCCGTGTTCGGCGCGCTTGAATGAACCCCCGTAGATAAACCCCGCAAAGCGCAACCAGCAGCAGCATGGGCACGGGAGGAAACGACCATGCCGCTAAAGCGTCTTGAGGAACCGGCGAGGTCATGGAAAAGCTCTTCCGCTACGGGCACTCATTCGCGGGCGTTTCATTTGCAGGCGTTTCATTTGCAACCATTTGCAACCGTTTCATTTGCAACCCAGGATTTGATCGCGGAAGGGCCATCAATAGCGCGACCCATTTTCCACGTCGCCTTCGTGCTTGCCCTCGACCACGCTGCGCGATGCGTCTCCCGCAATCCGTTCATTCGGCTTATGCAACGTCTGCAGAAACGTAACCAGGGCGGTTACCTCTGGGGGCGACAGGTTCTTGCCAAAAGCGGGCATGTTCCCGCCGCCTTGTATCACCTGCCGGATCATTTCGTCTCTGGTCATTTTGGTTGCAATCTCATCCAGCGCAGGGCCGCGCTCTCCACCCAATCCGCCCAGAGCGTGGCAGTTCCGGCATTGCTTGTATTGGAAGACAATTGCTCCCTGACGGACCAGCGGAGTGGAGTTCCGAATAAAGTGCACCGGCACCGCGCTCCCACTCAACGCCGTCATCTTTGGGCTCCACGGCGTGTACATGCCGAGATGGGTCAGAACACCCCAGGCGACGGCAAGAACCATCACGGTGATGACCGCGACCGGCCGGCGACGCCAACTCTTCTCTCCCACCCCGGCCACCAGCGGCAGGCCGAGCAGGATGAGGATTGCGATGACGGGGGCAATCAGCAGGAACGGTGTCTCCCAACTGGGAGGCAACAGGGAGAGCAGCGAAAACAGCCAGAGGAACGGCGCGTCTGGCTTGGGAGCGGTCTGGATGATCGTAGGATCGGGAATGCCTCCCGGGCCATAAGGGCCGAAAATCGCCGCACAGCAAACCACGGCAAACACCACGGCTGCGGCGAACACCAGGTCTTTCCAGAATGCGCCGGGAATGAATGGAATCCCATGCGTCCGCGTCAACTGGTTGTACTCCTTCACGTACGTATCACGGCGAACGATCCGCCCCGGCATCGGCCATTCATTGATCCCCAGCTTCAGCACCATCCAGACGTGCAGGCCCACAAACGCCAGAAGTGTCCCCGGAATCACAAAGACGTGCAGGGCGAAGAAGCGCGAGAGCGTGGCGCCGCCAATAATCGGTCCTCCTAATAGAAGATGGACCAACTGTCCACCGATCAGCGGCACGCGTCCCATAATGGCAGCGCCAATGCCGATACCCCAGTAGGCATCCTGGTCAAACCGCAGGACCTGCCCGGTAAATGCCATGCCCAGCGTCATCAACAACAGAAAGACGCCGGTCATCCACGTGAGTTCACGTGGATATTTGTAGGCCCCGAAGAGAAACACCTGCGCCATGTGGATCACCACGATGGCCACCATGAAGTTTGATCCCCATCCGTGCAACGCCCGCAGAAACCAGCCAAGCATAATCTGATGATTAAGAACTTCCAGTGAGTTCCACGCCTGCTCAGCGGAGGGGACATAGACCACGGCCAGCATCACCCCGGTCAAGACCTGCCAGATCAGGAGCGTGAGCGCCGCGCTTCCAAACACGTACCACCAGCTTGCAGTGCTCTTGGGCACCGGATGGAGGGCCATCTCTTTGATGGGACCTTCAACCTGGACCCGTCTTTCTATCCAGCCATAGAGCCGTTTGTGCCAGGACATGGTGCGATCTCCCGAATGAGCTTTGCCCGGTTGGAAAGCGTGGGCATTTGACCGGCCTTGATGAACAGTTTGCCGTTTTCGGTTTTGGATTCGTACTTGAACAATCCGCGCTCCGGCGGACCGGAGGCGCGCTCGCCATTGGCGTAGTACACGCCTCCGTGGCACGGGCACATGAACAACTGCGACTCGGCAAACCAGCGCACCGGGCAGTTCAGGTGCGCGCAGTTCACGGCAAAAACGGTAAATTCCCGCTCGCCTGAGCGCCGCACGTATGCCGGTATCTTTTGCGTCTCTCCATCCCATGACGCCGCGATTGGATTGAGATAGGAGACCAGTACGGTGTCGCCGACCTTGAAATCGTCAACATTGCCCAGCGAAATCCATTTGCGATATTCATCGTCATCGCGAACAGGGCCGAGCAGATATCGCACGACGGGCACGGCGATCACCACGGCGACCGCGGCATTCAGGAGCAGGCCGATCTGCATCAGCAACGTGCGCCGCGTGATTCGATCGTCTTTCAGCCGCTGTTCCTGCTCTTGCGGACTTGGCGGCGGAAGTTTTTCGTCCATTTATTTGCCTCCTGTACTGGTCTTTGCAGCCGCTGGGTTCGCCGCCGGGTAAGGCCCTGCCGGTTGCGGGCGCTGCGCCATCACCCATGCCACAACATCGGCAATCTCCTGATTGCTTAGGGGATGGCCACGAATTTGATTGCGCCAATCTGGCATCTTTAGATCGGGCCTTCCCGCAATTACTGTTGTGCGCACTGTCTGCTCTGAAATCAGGGCCAAAAGCGAATCATTCAAGATGGAACCAACTTTTCCTGGAGGGCCATTGACGGGACCATGGCACCGGGCGCAGGCATTGGCATAAACTTGTTGTCCCGCAGAGGGATTGCCGGGCTTGTCAATTTTGTAAGGAGGCACATTCAATCCCTGCAGGACGTTGCCCCGGGACCACCGCGCGCGCATGCCTTTGAAGATCACGTCTACCTGTTGGTCGGTGAGCGGCCCGCCGGCGGCTTTGGCAAACCCCGGCATCATCGCGCCTTTTTGGCCGTTAGCAATCACGTTGCGCAGGCTGGCGTCATCAATCAACGCCTCATATTCCGGATTCGCAAGATCGGTGGCCGGACCGTTCTCTCCCTGCGTGCCGTGGCATCCGGCGCAGTTCTGCTGATACAGGAGGTCGAAAGACAAAACTTGTTCAGGCCGTTGGACTTCCGCTCCCGGTTTTGGGCGTCCCGGCAGGTTGTTGCAGCCGCTCAGGGGCGCAGACGCAAGCACCGCTCCGGCAATCCACGCTCTTGCAATCAGCGGCCGCCACCTCATTTGTCACGGTCCTCTCTTGCCTGCTGCTCGCCTCGCATTCCGGGCGCCTGCAGTCCGAGGCGTACCGCCAACGGCAACTGCTCCAGCCTTTTCATGCGGCCCCGCTTGGCCACGGTCCAGCCGGCAACCAGCCCAAAAAGTACCTGTGAGGCCGCGAACCAAGGCCAGGAAATCCGTTGTTCGAAGAAGGGATTCACGATCCCCAAAATGCTGTGCAGCAGGCCTGTCCACAAGGCTGGGCCAATGATTCCGCCGAGCAGAATAGGATGTTTGGGCCAGAGCGGCAGCAGCGCGCCATAAAGCAGGCCCACCAGCAACGAAGTGGATGCGTGGATCCCGCATGCGATCAGGAATGCCGTGAGGTGGAACGCGGCCAGTTCTGCATTGGAAGGATTACTTTTCCCGAAGACGCCCATGCCGCCTAGCAGATTGATGGTGTACCAGAGGCTGTGAAAACGCAGCAGCCCGTAGATCTCGGCGGGAATAATCATTGCCACGCCGCCCGCGATGCCGCCCAGAATGCCCGAGGAGACAGGATACGTTTGCAGCGGCAGTTGCGCGCGATGGGTCTCATCAAGCTGGATTCGCGCCACGCGCACCCGTGTGGACGCGAGTTTGATCTCCTCCGGGATGACGGGAACGCTTTCATGCTTTTCCACCGGCAGCACCTCGCGAAACCATCCCACGGCTGAAACCACGCTCAGCACGATTCCCAGATAGGCAAGTCCAACATGGGTAACGAGAGCCGCAAAAGTAAGAGCGATGCCGGCGGCCAGCAGGAAGGGCCACGCTGTTGACGCAGGCATCTCCTTTACCGCATGCATCCCCGCCCGTTTTGCTTCCGGATTGCTCATAAAACGGCTGCTTATCTTTCCCAGCTATCTGCCCACCAGGTAAACTACAGTGAACACCACGACCCATACCGCATCCACAAAATGCCAGTACAGCGCGAGCACCTTCACGCGATATGCATGTTCCGCACGCAGTAATCCGGTGATCGCGAACAAGAGCACCGCCAGCAGCAAAGCCAGGCCCACGATCACATGCGATGCGTGAAGGCCAACCAGCGAATAGAAGCTCGTGCCAAAGACGTTGGTCCGGATCGTAAGCCCGTCCTGATAAATCAACTTGCGCCATTCCAGCGCGGTACCCGCAAGGAACGTCGCGCCTAACGCGAATGTGATCGTCCACATTACGGCGAACCGCCGCATCTGGCCGCGTTCAATAGCCCGTTCCGCCAGCCAGATGAAGAAGCTGCTGGAAAGCAGGCAAACGGTGTTGAGTACCGGCACGTCCAGCACCTGGCGCGGCGTCGGTCCAAAGTCGCTCTTACCCATGTAATAGATGTAAGCCACAACAAAGATCGTGAAGATCGCGCTTTCGGCCACGATGAGGGAAAACATCCCCACGGCTCCGCGCGAAGGCGGATGCCAATCGTGCTCTTCCATGCTGTGCCGGAGTGGGACTGTGCTCATATTGTTTTATCCATAAGCTGCATCGGGATCTTCAGGATGTTTCAGGTCCCACAAAGGCCTGCGGCTGGCTACCACGGGTTCCGTGGCAAAGTTGTAGGCCGGTGGAGGTGAAGAGGTGGACCATTCCAGGGTCCACGCATCCCACGGATCAGGGCCCGCAATGCGTCCACGAAAATACGAATGCACCAGGTTGAAAATAAAAATCGCCACCGCAATGGCCTGGATGAACGCGCCCACAGACACGATCACGTTCCAAATGGCCCATGGCCGGTCAGGCATGTAGGTGTAAATCTGCCGCGGCATGCCCAGAAACCCGGGAATGAACATGAAATCAAACGTCATGTGGAAGCCAATCACCATCAGCCAGAAGTGCGCTTTGCCCAATCTTTCATCCAGCATCCTGCCTGTGGCCTTCGGATACCAGTAATAGAACGCGGCGAAGATCATGAAGACGATCGCGCCCACTAGAACGTAATGAAAATGAGCGATCAGGAAATAGGAAAAATGTAATTGCCAGTCAAAGGGCGAAACGGAAAGGATGATGCCAGTCAGCCCGGCAATCAGCCACTGAAACAGAAAAGCGACGGAAAAAAGCATGGGAGTCCTGAATCGCACTCTGCCTCCCCAGATGGTCGCCAGCCAGTTGAAGAGTTTGATTCCCGTGGGAATGGACACCAGCATGGTGGACAAGGTGAAAAAGGCGTTTGAGACCGAAGTCATTCCCACCGTAAACATATGGTGCGCCCACACGCCCAGGCTCACAAAAGCGATGCCCACCGTGGCGGCGACCATTGCTTCGTATCCGAAAATCGCCTTGCGTGAAAACGTCGGAATGATCTCGTTGGCAAAGCCGAATGCGGGCAGCACCAGGACGTAAACTTCCGGATGGCCAAATATCCAGAAGAAATGAAACCATAGGACGGCGGAGCCGCCCGCCTGCGTGTCAAAGAAATGGCCGCCCAGATAGCGATCGATCATCAGCATGATCTGGGCTGCCGTCAGTGGGCTCACGGCCAGCAAGACGAGGAGAGCGGTCACCAGATAAATCCAGGGAAGCAGCGGCATCCGCATCAGCGTCATGCCTTTGCAGCGCAGCGAGAAAATGGTTGCAATGAAATTGATTGCCGTCCCGATGCTGCCGATGCCTGTCAGCAGAAGTGACACCGTCCAGTAGTCGGTGGAATGTCCCGGAGAAAATGCTGGCTCTGTCAGGGGCGCATAGGCAAACCATCCGACGTCCGGCGCGCTGCCCGCCCCGGCCAGTCCCATTCCGCCCACGATGCTGTAATAAAGGAGAAAGCCACCGAAGGCGGTTACCCAAAAACTGAAGGCATTCAGCCTGGGGAAAGCCATGTCGCGCGCGCCTATCATCAACGGCACCAGGTAGTTCCCGAACCCGAACAGGATCGGCATCCCCACCAGAAAAACCATGGTGGTGCCATGCATGGTGAACAAACGGTTGTAAGTCTGCGGCGTGACGAAATGGTTGAGCGGCCGAATCAATTGGATTCGGATGGCCAGGGCTTCCACTCCCGCGATCGCCAGAAACATCAGCCCATAAACTATGTAAAGGATGCCGATTCTTTTGTGATCGACGGTTACGATCCAGCTGTGCAGCAGTTCCAGATACGTGCCTCGGCGTCCCGAGGCCGTCTCGAGCGTTTCATCCACTTTTTCCGGTACTGATACGGTTGAATCCGCCATAAGTTCTTTTGAAAAGACCTCTATTTCAGCGAGGTCAGGTAAACGGTGATCTTTTCCAATTCCGGTTGGCTCAGATGCATGGATGGCATCAGCACGCCGGGTTTGAATTGGTCCGGGTTCTCAACCCACTTTTTCAGGTTGTCCGCGTTGTTCTCAAGTGAACCGGAGGCGATGGTCGCCCGGCTCATCAGGTGAGTCAGGTCCGGCCCAAAACGGCCCTTGGCCACCGTTCCGGCAACGGTATGGCAATTGATGCAGGAATTCACTTCAAATATCCGCCGGCCTTCGGCGGCGGTGTCGGAAGTCTGGGCCGGCCGCTGCTGCCTTTGGATCCATGCTTCAAATTGCTCCGGCGTGTCAACGTACACCCGCAGCAGCATCTTTGCATGCTCCACGCCGCACAGCATCGTGCATTGGCCCTCGTATAACCCGGGTTGATGTGGGTCCGTCCACAACTCGTTGACGCGATTTGGCAGCAGGTCCACCTTGCCGGCCAGTTGCGGCACCCAGAAGCTGTGGTCCACGTCGGCCGAAGTCAGCTTCATGAAAGAGGGGCGCGGACGTTGAAGATCGCTGACCGGAAGGTGCAATTCATTGGCCGTGGTGACTCCCAATTGGGGATAGCGAAACTCCCACCAGAATTGATGGCCAACTACGGTGACCTCCAGCGCATTCTTGGGTTTCGTCACGTCCTGAAGCCCGAAAATGACCCCCGCGGTGGTAAGGAACAACACCACGATGATGAGCACGGGGATGATTGTCCATGACAATTCGATCTCAGTGCTGCCGAAAACCTGCGGAGGCTCAACCTCTTCGTCGCGAGGCCTCGCCCGATAGCGAATGATTGCGTACACCAGGAGTCCGGAGATCGCGAAAAAAAGACCACCCGTAATGGCCAGCACCAAATATCCGAGGCGCGTTATGCTGTGCGCCGGAGTGGAAACCCAGGAGAAGACACTGGTATTGGACTGGGCCTGACTGGCGGCAGCACAGAGCACGAATGACGAGAACACGCCGAGTTTTCGAAGAAAAAACGTTTTCGGAGTTCCCTTCATAGCTCTGGTATCCCGATCATTACAAGTGAACCTACATCGTTTTAGGTTTACGGCGCTTCCTCTTGGATTGTCATCCCCGAATCGCCGTATAGCAAGCACGCTCGCAGTCTTCAACGCATGAGCTGGCCTTTGGGCGCCCCACTCTTGCCTGGATTGGCCTAGGCCCGAGGGGCGTGTATAAAAAGCGACGCTTTCCTGAAGGCATGATTGTTCCCAAGGGGGCTTGAACCGGATTATCCGGCCCCGCTTTCAGTCTGGAAGTCAGCTAAAACGCTGGCGAACGAATTGAGAGCGCGAATCTTTGTGGTTGGTTGCCGGGGACAAAGCGCCATCTTACGTCATAGGCTTTTCACGAGATTCCACTCGAAGATTCAAATGGCTTCATGTGCAGCCGCCGTGTCGCATATTCGGCAATGCGACCTGGATGTCGGGTCGATGTTTCCAGGTGGAATGCTTCGAGAATCGGTAGCCAGAAATTTGTGATGACGCGCAGCCGCGAGGTCAGTTTCCAAGATGCCCTTTGGTTTCAGAGATTTCCCAGCCATTCCTCCGGATCAAAGGTAGAGTAACCCTGAAAGTTTACATGCCGCAAAGCTGAACCTCGGGGGATTTCAGTGAGAAGGTGTTGGATGATCGCCATGCTTGCCGTGGCCGCACTGTGCTGTGGGTGCTCTGTAAAGCAAAATGTGGGCATCATGGCCGGCAAGTGGGAAGTTGGGGAGCGCCAGGAATGCATCTTCAGGCAAGATCAGCTCTATTGCATTCCCGTTGGCGTGGACGCGATGGGTGTCCATTTGCAAGCTATAACCAGGGATGGAAAGCAGATTCCCAGGCGCACAATGTTGTTTTCAAACGCGGTAGAGATCGTCCATGTGTTTGAGCGCAAGCGGAGCGAGGCGCGGAGCAATGGAGACGCTGACGCGGGATCCCAAGCCGTGAAATTTTCAGAGCGGCCCACCAATTACTCAACATGGGACTGCTTTAAGGTGGGCTTGGATTCTCCCGGAATCTCCTGCGCGCTCTCACTAAAGCCATCTGAAAAGACGATGCCATTTTTTTTCCGAAAGGAAGAAGAGGCGCAGATGGACGATGCGCTGACGGCAATGAACATGGACGCCTTGCAATCAAAGTGCGGGAAGCCTGTATCTGTAACGTCCGACGGCGTTTCACGCTCATTGATTTACACCCCGGATTCAGGAACGCCTATTGCTTTTAAATTCGCTACCCATGGGAACGCATTCCTTCTGGACAGTGCGATGAGCCTGGAAAAGAAGGCGCCCCATAACCTTCAACCCAATGATCCGCTAAAGAATGAGCCGCTCAAGATTTTCTGGTGGAAAAGCGCCCCGGGCCGGGGGATGCGTGAAGCCGAGCAGTTGGTGAGTGAAATGCCGTGTTTAAGGAACGAACGAACTCAGGAGTTAACGGCTAGAGTACGCAGATAAGAGAGCGCCCACGGCTGCGTCGTTTATCGCACTTACGTTCCCAGCGCTCCACCTAGACGTAAATTCCGGGTGCTTCGTGGCCGATCTTCTGCACATACTCCACATACGATCCGGGATAGACCTGCGGCGTGCGATCGGTTCCACTCTCGCCGCCGAGTTCCAGCACGCGCGAGCCCAGTCCACGCAGGAACATACGGTCATGCGAGACGAAAATCATGGTGCCTTCAAAATCTTTGAGGGCTTCCACCAGCATTTCTTTCGTCGCCAGGTCTAGATGGTTAGTAGGTTCGTCCAAAACCAGAAAGTTCGGCGGATTGTAGAGCATGAGCGCCATGACCAGCCGCGACTTTTCTCCGCCGGAAAGCGCACGGATTTTTTTATCGACATCGTCACCGGAAAACTGGAAAGCACCGGCAAGGTTGCGCAATGAGCCAAGGCTGTCATGCGGGAAATCACGCTGGAGCTGCTCAATGATGGTGAGATCGGGATCAAGGACATCAAGAGATTGCTGTGCGAAGTAGCCCATATACAGGCTTGCGCCCAGGCGGACTGAGCCGGAATCAGGCTGCGACGCGCCGGCAATCATCTTGAGCAGCGTGGTTTTGCCCGCGCCGTTTCTGCCCATCACGGCCCATCGCTCACCGCGACGGATGGTGAGATTGAAGCCGTCATAGATCACGCGCGGACCGTAGCTTTTGTGCAGATCTTCAATCACGGCAACCTGCTCACCCGAACGCGGCGGCGGACGGAACTCAAACTTTACGATCTGGCGTTTTTTGGGCAGCTCGATTTTCTCGATCTTATCCAGGGCCTTGATGCGGCTCTGCACTTGCGCGGCTTTGGCGGCGTGGGTGCGAAAGCGGTCAATAAACCGCTGCTCCTTGGCCAGCATGGATTGCTGCCGCGCAAAAGCCGCCTGCTGGTTGACCGAGCGAATGTTTCGCTCACGCTCATAGAAATCATAGTTGCCGGAGTAAGTGATGATCTCGCCGGACTCTATTTCGGCAATCTTTGAGACAAGGCGGTTCATGAACTCGCGATCGTGCGACGTCATGAGCAGAGCGCCCTGAAAAGACTTGAGAAACTGCTCCAGCCAGATAATCGATTCAAGATCAAGGTGGTTCGTGGGTTCGTCCATCAAAAGAACATCGGGGCGACCGAGAAGAACGCGGGCCAGCGCGACGCGCATTTTCCACCCGCCGGAAAGCGCGCCCACGTCGCCGTCAATCTGATCGTCTTTAAAGCCGAGGCCATGGAGCACTTCACGTGCCTGCGCTTCAAGGGCATATCCGCCAAGATGCTCATACTCTTCCTGCACTTCACCAAAGCGGGCCAGCACGCGATCCATTTCGTCGGCCTTTGCGGGATCGGACATTTCATGCTGCAAAGCTTCCAGCTCATGATGGAGATCGCCCACGCGTCCGCTGCCCGCGATGGCTTCATCCAGCACTGAGCGGCCGGACATCTCTTCAACATCCTGCCGGAAGTAGCCGATGGTAAGGCGCTTGGGGACGGAGACTTCGCCTTCGTCCGGCTCTTCTTCACCCACCACCATGCGGAAGAGCGTCGTCTTGCCTGCTCCGTTGGGGCCGACAAGGCCGACTTTTTCGCCGGGATTGAGCTGGAACGATGCATCGATGAACACGAGCTGTTTGCCGTACTGCTTATTGATATTGGAAAACGAGATCATCCAAATTCAAGCTAACAGAATCCCACGCCGGAGGAAAACCTTACTACTGATCACTCAGGAATAGGCCACGGCCAAGGCGGCAGTGCCGCACGAGAGTGGCCGGAATAGCAACTCCGCAAGATCGAAGGGCTTGCTCGTTCTTACAAAGGGCAACTTGCAACTCGGACGACAAGGTATTAAGGCTTTCTTGAATCAGCTAGAACGTGAGGTCGAGCAGGTCAGCGTGCTAGAATTTGAGTAATCCTTCGGCCCAATGAGACGATTCTATTGATTGAGCTAGCGCCTTCCATATTGTCGGCGGATTTTGCCCACCTGGCAGACCAGATTCAGGCGGTGGCAGAAGGCGGCGCGACAGTGCTGCACGTTGACGTAATGGACGGGCATTTTGTGCCGAATATTACGATTGGGCCTCCGGTGGTGGCCAGCGTGAGGAAGGTAACGAACCTGCCGCTGGACTGCCACTTGATGATCGAGAACCCTGACCAGTACATTCCGGCGTTTGTGGATGCCGGAGCGGACTGGATCTCTGTCCATCAGGAAGCATGCGTACACCTGAACAGGACGATTGAGCTGATCCGCAGCCACGGCGCGAATCCAGGGGTTGTGATCAATCCGGCAACGCCGGTGGGAACCCTGGAAGAAGTGCTGGACATAGTTCATCACGTCCTGGTGATGTCAGTGAACCCAGGCTTTGGCGGACAGAAATTTATCCCGTCGTCGCTGGAGAAGGTACGCAAGCTGGCGCTAATGCGCACAGCGCGTAACGCTAATTTCAGGATCGAGATTGACGGCGGCATGGCCCCAGACACAATTGGCCAGGCCGTGCGGGCGGGAGTTGAGGTGCTGGTCGCAGGAAACGCGGTTTTCGGCAAGGGAAATCCCAAGGAGAACTCGCAGCGATTGTTGAAGCTAGCGACGGAAGCTACGCTGCAAAGAGTCTAGCGTTCAGAAACTTAGGCGCATAAAAATTTTGAGGTAGATAAATGGTGCGAAAAATTCTTGTTTCAGCCGTCTTGGCCGGCGCAGTGCTGGCCTCCAGCGGATGTCATCACAAAGTGCAGAACCCGCTGGCCAACATTGATTCCAAGCAGCCGGACAAAAGCCTGTTTGACCGCTCCATGGATTCAATGAAGAAGGCACATTATCAGGAAGCCCGCACGCTGCTTGAGACCCTCATCAACACGTATCCGGATTCCGAGTACATTGCGCGGGCCAAGCTGGCGCTGGGTGACGCCTGGTATAACGAAGGCGGCAAAGCGGCGTGGCAGCAGGCGGAATCGGAATACAAAGACTTCCAGACGTTTTTCCCAAACTTGCCGGAAGCTTCAGAGGCGCAGTTGAAGATTGCGTCAATGCACTATCGCGAAATGGAAAAGCCCGACCGCGATTACACTGAGGCGCAACGCGCGGCTGATGAGTATAAGCAACTGATTCAGCAATATCCTGACAGTCCGCTGGTGCCGCAGGCGAAGCAGAAACTGCGCGAAGTGCAGGAGATCCTGGGCGAGCGGCAATATCGCATCGCGCACTTCTATTATCTGCGTGACAACCTGGCAGCCTCGCAGGCACGTCTGGAATCGCTGACGGAATCCTACCCGCTCTACTCACAATCCGACGAAGCGCTGATCGAGCTGGGTAATATCTACGAAAAAGAAGCCGCCGGCCTGAGGAAACAGAAACTTCCCGAAGCCCAGAAAGAAAAGCTAGTCGCGCAATATGAAAAGAAAGCGATTGAGGCTTATTCAAAGATCATCACACGCTATCCGGCAACAGACCGGGTGGGTGACGCCAAGAGAC
>JBAVLE010000227.1:0-33749 GCA_049688735.1 Candidatus Angelobacter sp.
GTACTACTAACTCCGTCTCGCCTCGCCACAAGAAATGCCCGGATAAACGGTTTCAAGTCGCCATCCAGCACGCGGTCCACGTCCCCCACTTCCATCTTGGTGCGATGGTCCTTGATCAATCTGTAGGGATGCAGAACATACGAGCGTATCTGAGAGCCAAAATCAATGTCCAGCTTGGAATCTTCCAGCTTCTTGCTGATGGCGCGCTTCTTTTCCAGCTCATATTCATAGAGCTTTGACCGCAGCATCTTCATGGCGCTTTCACGGTTCTTGTGTTGCGAGCGTTCATTCTGGCAGGCCACAACAAGATTTGTCGGAAGGTGCGTGATGCGAACCGCGGAATCCGTGGTGTTTACGTGCTGCCCGCCCTTGCCGCCTGATCGATAGGTATCAATCCGCAGATCTTCCGGCTTAATGTCCACCTGGATTGAGTCGTCGATTTCCGGCGAGACAAAGACGCTGGCAAATGACGTGTGCCGGCGCTTCGCCTGATCAAAGGGCGAGATGCGCACTAACCGGTGCACTCCGATTTCGCTCAGCAACTGGCCGTAGGCGTAATCACCGGTCACTGTAAATGTCGCGGACTTAATGCCGGCCTCTTCCGCAGGCTGATATTCGTTCACTTCAGTGCTAAAACCCTGTCGCTCAGCCCAGCGCAGGTAAAGCCGTAAAAGCATTTCTGCCCAATCCTGTGACTCCGTGCCTCCTGCTCCAGGGTGAATCGTGACAATGGCATTGCGCATATCGTGCTCGCCGGACATCAACGTTTGTGTTTCCAGCTTATCGGCCACT
This sequence comes from Candidatus Angelobacter sp., assembly GCA_049688735.1. Taxonomy (GTDB): domain Bacteria; phylum Acidobacteriota; class Terriglobia; order Terriglobales; family Acidobacteriaceae; genus Angelobacter. The sequence goes on from JBAVLE010000227.1 coordinate 793, forward strand.
TCACGCAGTTGGTCGATCTCTTTGCGCAGCTCTTCCACCACAGCTTCGCCTTCGCGGGCCAGATCAAAGTAAGCCTGAATGTCCTCTACGCGGCGGGCCAGATCAGCGTCCATGGCGAGCGATTCTTCCAGACGCCGGCGCTGACGCATCAGCACCTGCGATTTTTCCTGGTCGGCCCACACGTTGGGATCGCCGACTTTTTTTTCAATTTCAGCTAGTTGTTGGCGGAGTGAAGGGGCGTCAAAGATAGCTCCGCAGATCGCGCACTTTATCGCGCACGGCAGTATATTCGCGTTCTAATTCTTCGACCATAAACTTTTAGGCGGGGCGGGCTTCAATCATGGTGGCAGCCCGGTAGCGCCAGCGCACAAACACGGCCAAGAATGAGATTACCACACACGCCCAGGCAAACACGTCGCCATAGCGGCTGTAAAAAGTCATCTCATTTTGCGGTGAAAAAGGCGCAACCATGGCGGTGCGCACGTTGCGCGGCGCCTGCTTCACTACCCGGCCCAGTGGATCAATGGAGGCAGTGGTACCGTTGTTCGTGGCCAGCAGTATCCAGCGATGGTTCTCTACCGCTCGCATCCTTGTCATTTGCAAGTGTTGCGCCGGCGCACCGGTTTCTCCGTACCAGAGATCGTCTGAAATATTGATCAGCACCTGAGCGCCGTTGGCGGTGAACTCGCGCACCTCATCGGGGAAAACCGACTCATAGCAGATGAAAACTCCCGCGTGCGTTCCACCCAGATCAAATACTTTGCGCTGGCTGCCGCGGGCAAAATCGCCCACCTCACGCGTGAGTTTCTTGGCAAAAAACAGCAGGTTCTGGAACGGAATATATTCGCCAAAGGGCACCAGATGGATCTTGTCATATTGGCCGATAACGTTGCCGTGCGGGTCCATGATGAGGGCAGCGTTAAGCAGTTGTTGATTGCCGTTAACTTCCGGTGTTTCACCCACAGTGCCAACAACCAGATAGGAATTCCTGTCTTGCGCCATAGCCACCAGCCAGTGTTGCAGCCTCGGGTCTGCGATGAAGAATGGCGCAGGCGATTCCGGCCAGATGATCAGCCCGGGATTATCGTCTTTGGGCACAGCCTCCACGCTTTGCTTTACCAGTTCGGAAACCGTCTGGTCAAAATATTTCGGGGTCCATTCCCGCTGGTCCAGCAACGGAACGTTTTCTTGCATCAGCACGGCTTGTTGCGTTGTGCTTAGCGGATCCGGTTTGGCAAAAACTCCGATTTGCAGTGCTATTGCCGCCGCCACCGTGGCTACCATCAGGTTTTTGCGGCGCTGCCCACGCAGCAACAACGCGGCCACCAGCGCGCAATTTACCAGCATCACGGCAAATGACAGACCGTAAACCCCGCTCACCTGCGCCATCCTCGCAAATGGAATATTGTCAATTTGTGCGCCGCCCAGCGGGTTCCATGGATCACCGACCACGCGATCACGGAAAAGCTCAATGGCGACCCAGAACACGGGCGCAAGCAGCAACGGACGGCGATTCCCTGACGTCGATCTTCTCGCCATCAGCACTACCAGCGCGGCAAATGCTCCGTGATGCAACCCCATGTAAAGACAGAACGCTATTGTGATCAGCGTGGCCGCGACGCCAGGCAGCCCACCATAAACGTGCATCACGGGATAAATCCAGTAACACGTTCCCAAATACCAGACAATCCCGCTGGCCCAGCCGATCAAAAACCCCTGCCATACCGTGAAGGGACGAAGAGACTTGCCCTCAGAATCGAATAACTCTCCTTCGCCGCCGCGTCCCCGCAGCAACGCATAAAGCAGTGGCGCCATCGCAATCCAAGAGAGGAAATAAAGGTTTATATTGGGAAAAACGAGGATCTGCAGCGCGCTTGAAACCAGCACGAGTAACCAGGCTCTGGAGGGAATGTTGCGCACTGTGCACAGATTTTAGCAAACCTGCTTATACAGACCTGGGGTTCTACTTTGATTCCTCCAACCCGCAGGACTACAATGCGTAGAGTGAACTTCCTGGTGCACTACATTTTGCCGGTCTTCAAGTACCTTTTTTTTGTGGGACTGATCGGCGCTGTGCCGGTAATTGTTGTAACGGCTGTGAAAACGGCCCAGAGCATGCTGGAAGAAGATTAAAGATTAGGCGTCGAATCGGGACTTAAGGAATTTGGATCGGCCCTGCAAATAGGGCGTCGACAGACGTTCTATTGTAGCGGCCGTTGTTTACTTTAAAAATGTCAGCAGGCTCAGGAGCTGTCCCACCACTTTCGAACCGGGTCCGCATCGTCGTTGCGACCTCGGTCATGCTCACATTCATCTCTTATTGGCGGGCAGCCGCCATTGTCTTGAATGATTTGGGCTCGTCCGCCTTTTATGCCGGTGGCATCGCTGAACAAGCTGTAGGCAAGTCAGCGCCGTGGTTCATTCTGGGCGTCATGCTCTTCGCCTTTGCGGTACGCTCGGTTTACGTGGAAAGCTGCTCCATGTTCACCCGTGGCGGCGTCTATCGCGTGGTAAAAGAAGCTCTCGGCGGAGCCTTTGCCAAGTTCAGCGTTTCCGCGCTGATGTTTGACTACATCCTTACCGGCCCGATTTCCGGCGTAGCCGCCGGGCAATATATCGCCAGCCTTATCAATGAGCTGTTTGCCACTGCCGATCAGCATGGCTGGGTTCCAAAAGCCATGCATACCATGTTTCACGGGACGCCGCAGGTCGACGTGAACCATGCCGCCGCCGCATTCGCTCTGCTGGTGACTGTTTACTACTGGTGGGAAAACATCAAAGGCATTGAGGAATCCAGCGACAAAGCGCTCCGGGTAATGCAAATCACCACCGTGATGGTAGTGATCCTGATGGGATGGGCTTTTTACACCGTCGTTCACAATCGCACCCCTCTGCCTCCGCTGCCGATCCCGGAAAATCTTCACTTCAGCGCTGAAGCGTTAGGCTTTCTAAAGAATACTGATTTGGCAAAATCCCTGGGGCTATTCGGAATCCTGATAGCGTTTGGCCATTCCGTGCTGGCCATGAGCGGCGAGGAATCTCTGGCCCAGGTAAATCGGGAAATCGCCAGTCCCAAGCTGCGCAACCTAAAACGCGCAGCGTTGATCATTGCCATTTTCAGCTTCGTCTTTACCGGCCTGGGTTCCATGCTGGCCGTCATGATCATTCCCGACAGCGTTCGGGTGCCGGTTTACAAAGACAATCTGATTGCAGGCATGGCCATGTTCATGGTCGGCCCTCACGTTTTAAAGCTGGTATTTCGCGTGTTTGTTGTAGTAGTCGGTTTTCTTATCCTGTCCGGCGCGATCAACACGTCTATCATCGGCTCCAATGGTGTATTGAACCGGGTTTCTGAAGATGGCGTGCTCACCGACTGGTTCCGGCGTCCGCACAGAAGGTTCGGTACCAGTTACCGGATCATCAATCTGATTGTCGGGCTGCAGTTATTCACGATTATCCTGAGCCGCGGCAACGTTTACCTGTTGGGCGAAGCCTACGCGTTCGGCGTGATTTGGAGCTTCACCTTCAACAGCCTGGCCATGCTGGTGCTGCGCTTCAAGTACAAGGGTGAGCGCGGATGGCGCGTGCCTCCGAATATCCGGATCGGCAAGACTGAAATTCCCATTGGGCTGGTCTCGGTTCATCTGGTGCTGCTCTCCACGGCCATTGTGAATCTCTTTACCAAGCAGGTAGCCACCGTGGCGGGGCTGGCGTTTTCATTTGCGTTTTTTTTCATCTTTACCGTCTCCGAAAAGATCAACAAGCGGAAGTTCGCCCACGTGGAACAGCAGATGAAGGAACACTTTCATCTGCTTCACCGGGAAACCATTGAGCGTGAAGCCGTGCAGGTGCGTCCCGGGAACGTGCTGGTGACCGTGCGCGACTACAACACGCTCAATCATCTGCGCTGGACGCTGGAGAATACCGATACGAGTGAGGTTGACATCGTGGTCATGGAAGCTCGTCTCACAAGCTATGGCAGCGCGGTCTCAGACCTGGCAATGGAGCAGATCTTCAGCGACTTCGAACAGACACTTTTCACCAAGGCTGTCTCCATCGCAGAAAGTTATGGTAAAACCATTTCTCTTCTGGTGGTCCCTGCCCGTGATGTCTGGTCTGCGATTGTGCAAACCGCGAACGCTTTGGAATCTTCCGCAGTGGTGTCTGGAGTATCAAGCAAGATGACCGGGGAAGAACAGGCTTTCCGCCTGGGCCAGGGTTGGGAAGCCATGCCGGAGCCAAAGCGCCAGTTCGTCTTCCAGGTGGTGCGGGCCGATTCCACTGTCGAAAGCTACCGCATTGGGCCGCACACGCCGACGATGAAAACGGAAGATGTGCATCTGGTACATAGAATCTGGCTCGACATCAAGAGACTCCCGGGAACCGAAGACATCCACCACTCGGACATTGTCACTCTGGCATTGACTCGACTCTCGCGCGACTACAGCGTCGATAAAGACGATGTTCTCAAAAATCTCAAGAAGGGTGTGCGCGGCGCTCCGCCGGCAACCAGCAGTTTCATCCGCGAGCCCGACGCCGACGGCAGTTCACAAAAAAGAACAGAGGCTCCGCGTCGCGAACAACCCATGCCGCCTGTTACGGGGCCAAGATAGCTGCTTAGTTTAAAGGATGGCGATGGGCTTAAAGCCTGTTCGGGATTCCGTCCGCTGCATGGGTCTTGCCAGCGCTTCTGGCCAATAATCTCTCACGAACGAAAGCCGCAATCTCTGCCGTGACATATGGAGGCGGCTGGATTTTAAAAATCGGCTTTCCTGCCAGTTCGTCCATAGAAACTGTCTTCCACTTCGCTCTGGCTTCAGATTGATGCAGGATCAGGCCATCAGCGCGATCAAGAAATTCTCGCGCGGAATCCTTGAAGTCTTCTGTATCCGCGTCCAGCACGCTGAGATACAAGTCAGGACGCAAAAAGCGGATCACGCTGTTCGATTCCATGATCACATTCTCTGCCCCTGCAATCTTGCGCTCAATATCCGGCATCGCATCACCCAACCGGCCTTGCCGTGTGCGTACCCACAGCGATCGCTTGGCCCCGGCGACCAGAAAACGCGATGTATCGCTTTCGCCGCTCAGGTCCTTCTCGTCGCTCAGGGCGCGGAAATGGTCGTCGCCCGTATCGCAATCGCAGGGCTTTCCGTCTGCCGAGCAGATGCCGTGGCCGAACTGCGTGATCTTTAAGGCGGTCCAGTTGAACTCCCGCAGGGCGGCGATCAAACCGGCAACCACACTGGTTTTTCCCACGCTCCGCGAATGCCCGCCAATTACGACGATTGCCATGCTTCTATTTTCGCAGGTTTTATCTGCTTTAAGAAACCCTAAACCGTCCAGGATCAGAGAGATTGCTTTTGACGCAATGGCCTACAATTAACCTGTGATTTCCTGGCGCGGGCGCTGGCCTATTCGTTATCTCATCGCGACCATCACCGTGGCGCTGCCTATCGGCGCGCTGGAACAGGTGCGTCCAGAGCTGACCCAAACCAGCATTGCCCTCATTCTGGTTCTTCCAGTCATTCTGGTCGCGGCAACGCAGGGCCGTGGACCCGCGCTCTATGCTTCCATTCTTGTAGGTCTGTCTTTCAATTTTTTCTTTATCGGCCCGTACTATTCATTTCTGATTACCCGCCCGGAAGATGTGGTCGCTTTCGTTGTGTTTGTCACCACGGCGGTCTTGGTTGGCCAGCTTTCATCACGACTGGAAAAGCGCGTGTTGCTGACAGAAAAACAAGGCAAAGAACTCGTGCATGTCCGCGGCAAATTTGAACGGGCCGCCGCCCAGGCCGCCGAAGCTGACGCCTTGCGCAAGAGCGAACAGCTTAAGACCGCGCTGCTGGATGCCGTAACGCACGATCTGCGAACCCCGCTGACTTCGATCAAAGCAGCTATTTCGACCATCCGGGCGGAGTCTGTTTCTCCGGAAGTGCAGCGTGAACTTTTTGAGGTGATTGAAGAGGAGTCTGATCGGCTGAATCATTTCATTCAAGGCATGATGGATCTGGCAAAGCTCCAGGCAGGTGAGGTCACGCTGGCCAGCAGAAGCGTTGCGCCGGAAGAAATGGTTGAGGACGCTCTTCTCCGCACCGGACCTCTGCTTGATGGGCATCCAGTGGAGGTCGCCATTGCCAGCGGCCTGCCGTCTCCCAAGGTCGATCCACGCCTGATCTCGCAGGTAATTTTCACTCTGCTCGAGAACGCAGCCAAGTATTCAGGGCCTTCGGCCAAGATCACTGTCTCTGTCCAGCAGAAAGAAGACAACATCTGCTTTGCCGTCAACGACGAGGGGCCTGGCATTCCGTCAGAATTGCGTGGAAAAGTATTTGAAAAATTTTTTCGTGCTGGATCTCAGCCGGGCCTGGGAATGGGATTGGCCATTGCAAGAGGCATTGTTCAAGCTCACGGCGGCAAGATATGGATTGAAGATGGTCCGCAAAGCAAGGGAATAAGCGTACAGTTCACGGTTCCTTTGGATGATGCCCCTATTGGCCGCACTACGCAGAATGACACTCCACAGAACCAGGTTTCCCAGAACCAGGTTTTGCTGAATAAGAATGTTGGCGTGATCCCAGGTTCTTCTCGCGTGGTAACGCCTGGTAAGAACTCATGACAGACGATCCCAAGAAAATACTGGTCGTGGATGACGAAGCACAGATCACGCGAGTGCTGTTGCGCGGGCTTGAATCCTCCGGATATCAAGTGCGCTCGGCTAACAACGGGCGTGCTGGACTGGAAGCCTTTCGCACGTGGCTGCCTGACCTGGTCATTACTGATCTTTCCATGCCGGGATACACCGGCCTGGAGCTTTGCGAACGCATCCGCCAATTGTCAGAAGTGCCGGTGCTCGTGCTCTCCGTGAAGGAAGATGAACCAACCAAGGTCAAAGCGTTTGATCTGGGCGCAGACGATTACGTTTCCAAGCCATTTGGCATGGCGGAACTCACGGCGCGTGTTCGAGCTTTGCTGCGGCGCTCCTCAGCCCCGCCGCAATCCGATGCTGCTTATGAGGGAGGCGATTTCAAGATCGACCCGCAACAGCATCTGGTGGAAGTCAGCGGCAAGGCCATTCATCTCACGCCCAAAGAGTACGACATGATTCAATACTTCCTCGCCAATCGCGGAAAAGTTCTTACGCATCGCGCTATTCTCACCGCAATCTGGGGCAGCAACAGCACGGAGCAGCCGGAATATCTGCGCGTCTTCATCGCCAATATCCGTAAGAAACTTGAGAAAGACCCGCGCTCTCCCAAATACATCAAGACCGAGCCTTGGATCGGCTACCGGTTTGATCCGGAGTGATTTCTTTTCTTCCTTTTTGCTGAAATCTTAATGCCTTCTTAATGCCCTGCGGACGTATGTTGAACGATGGAGCAGGCAATATGAATGCAACACTGGAAAAGCTGCGTCGGCCGGCCATCCCGGTTTTTGTCGCGACAACGGTCATGCTCTCCTTCATTTCTTTCTGGCGGGCCGCCGCCATTGTGCTTGCCGATCTCGCGTCTTCGGCCTACTACGTTGGCGGCGACACGGAAAATGTGATCGGCAAAAGCGCGCCCTGGTTCGTACTGGCTGTCATGCTTTTCAGCTATGCCGTGCGCGCTGTGTATATCGAATCCAGCAGCATGTTCGTCCGCGGAGGCGTGTACCGCGTGGTGAAAGAAGCAATGGGTGGCACGCTGGCCAAGCTTTCTGTTTCAGCTTTGCTTTTTGATTACGTTCTTTCCGGCCCCATCAGCGCCGTCTCTGCCGGCCAATATATGGCTGGATTCCTGCAGGACGTGAGCGCCCGAGCAGGCCATCCCATTCACGTTCCGATGAATGCTTTTGCCGCAGTTTTTGGCGTTGTGGTCACGGTGTATTTCTGGTGGAAAAACATTCAGGGAATCCATGAATCCAGCCAGAAGGCGTTGCGGATCATGCAGATCACCACGGTGATGGTGGTGGCTCTGATCGGATGGTGTCTGTTCACGCTCTCCAAAACAGGCTTCCATCTGCCGCCAGTTCCAGTGATGTCCACGATGAAGTTAAATGGCGACTTCTTTGGCTGGCTCCACGGTTCCTGGTTTTCTCATTTGACGTTCGTTGTCCTGCTGGTGGGCTTTGGACATTCCGTGCTGGCAATGAGCGGCGAAGAATCCCTGGCCCAGGTGAATCGTGAAATCCAGGCGCCCAAGCTCAAGAATTTGGAACGCGCCGGAGTGGTCATTTTTCTCTATAGCCTTCTGTTTACGTCGCTCGTCTCGTTCTTTGCCGTCATGATTATTCCTGACAGCGTGCGGCCAACATATTTCGGCAATTTGATCAGTGGGCTGGCGATGTACATGACCGGCCCTTACAACCTCAAGCTGCTGTTCCAGGGCTTTGTGGTGATTGTGGGCGTGCTGATCCTTTCCGGCGCGGTCAACACGGCAATTGGGGGCGCCAATGGCGTGTTGAATCGCGTGAGTGAAGATGGCGTGCTCACGCCGTGGTTTCGCCGTCCACACAAAAAACATGGAACCACTTTCCGCCTCATCAATTTGATCGTCGGCCTTCAAGTGCTAACCATCGTAATCAGCGGAGGAAACGTTTACCTGCTGGCGGCGCTTTATGCTTTTGGCGTTATCTGGAGCTTCGCCTTCAAAGCGCTCGCCGTGCTGGTGCTGCGCTTTATCCACAAGCAGCCGCGCGAATGGAAGGTTCCCGGCAATCTTAAAATCGCCGGTAAAGAAATTCCGATTGGGCTGGGATTGATCGCGCTTGTGTTGTTTCTTGTAGCTGTCACGAATCTCTTTACCAAGCCATCGGCCACGATAGCCGGGGTGGCCTTCAGTGCAATCTTTTTCGGGTTGTTCACCGTCAGCGAGCGTTTGCATGCCCGCGCTCGCCAGGGCGCTGACCATGTTGAACAATTCCGGGTTTACAGCAATCCGGAACTAACGAATAAAGGGCTGAGCGTGAGACCCGGCAACGTGCTGGTGGCGGTGCGCGACCCGGAAAATCTCTCCTATCTGCGCGAAGTGCTGCAACGGACGGATACCTCCCGGCAGGACGTGGTGGTAATGACGGCGCGGCTCTATCATCGCGAGCACTCTTTTAGCGGTAGCGCTACGTATGAAGCCAAGGACATTTTTGATCATTATGAGCAGGAATTGTTCAGCGCAGTGGTCTCTGCCGCTGAAAAGCAAGGCAAACCGGTTTCACTTCTGGTAGTGCCTGGGAGCAATGTCTTTGACACGATCCTCATTACAGCGCAACAGCTCCTTTCTGACAAAGTTGTCACCGGGTATTCAGAAAAGCTTTCTCCCGATCAGCAAGCCAAGCTCACCGGCGATGCCTGGGAACACCTGCCTGATCCGAAGCCTCGATTGTCACTTGAACTCGTTGATCGAACCGGAATCACGGTTCAATATTGCCTTGGCCCGCACACGCCAACGCTGCGCCCAGAAGACGTGCAATTGATGCATACCATCTGGCTGGACCTGACCAAGGACCTTGAATTCAGCGGCCTGCATCACTACCACGTGGTCGCCCTAGCCTTGCGGGAGCTCCAGCTTAAGCTAAAGACCGGCGAACGAGACGAGCTCTTGCAGGAACTCTCCCATGACATTGTGGGCCTCACAAACCACGCTACCAGCGGATTTAATGTGCCCGCAATGCACGACAAAAAGTGTTGATTTTTGGAGAAGATATGTCTGCTAAAGCCATGCGGCTTCTGTCAATTTCGCTCGCCTTAACATTCCTTTCCGTTCTTTCTCAAGGCCAGTCATCCTCATATAATGGCAACAGCGGCGTTGTGTCCGATCAAGACCGCTTGTTGCTGGAAAAGATTGATCGGCTGGAGCGGCGGATTGCCGAACTGGAGGCGCGTGCGGGAATCGATTCCACCACGAAACAAACAGATCAAGCCGCCATACCAAACGGCAAGCTGGACCAGGCAGGCCCTCTACCAGCAGCAGCCGCTCGAGCCACAAATTCCTCGGCTTCGTCCGCCGAAGTAGCCGAGCCGTTTGCCTTCGCTGACTTTACCTGGCTCAACGGCAACAGCCGCACAAAAGAATCCCCACTTGATTCGAAGGTCTTTACCGGAGAATTCCGGGCCGACGTCAGCTATATCTACGACCTCAATCATCCCCAGGACCACACGCTGAGCGGCACCCAGTGAGAGCGGACGCACCGGTGAGTTCCAGGTGCAGCAACTGGGCGTAGGCGGAGATTTTCATTACGGCAATGTGCGTGGACGCCTGATGACACAGTTTGGCCTGTATTCCACCATGACGCCACGCAATGACGCCAGTACCGGACGAGGCCAGTGGGACCTGGCAGACGCTTATCGCTATCTTTCTGAGGCTTATGGCGGGTACCACTTCAATGTCCTGCATGGAATCAACCTTGATGCGGGCATCTTTATGTCGTATGTGGGATTGTTCAGTTATTACAACTTTGATAACTGGGCGTATCAGCCGTCCTATGTGTCATCGAATACCCCATGGTTCTTCAATGGATTGCGAGTCCAGATTTTTCCCACGGAAAAACTGAAGATCGAACCTTGGCTGGTGAATGGATGGCAGTCGTACGGCGTTGTCAATGGGCGTCCCGGTGGAGGACTGCAAGTTTTGTGGCGGCCGAATGGCGCAGTCTCAATTCTTACCAATTCGTATCTTCTGGGGCAGGATACGTTGGGAGCGCCACATCGCACGCGCTATCACAGCGATGACAGCATTCAAGTGAAATACTATGACGATCCAGCGAGATTTGCGGACAAAGCAGCGCTTTCACTGACCCTGGACGCCGGATGCGAAAGCGGCAGCGGCGTAAGTTGCTTCGGCGATTCTAGACAAGGGCCGAAGCAAGCTTTTCTGGGAGCAATGCTTTATAACCGCGTGTGGTTCCACAAAGACCTTTATGCCGTAACGCTGGGCGGCGGCGCTATCACCAATCCCGGGCGGTATCTTGTTCTTCTTCCACCCATCAATGGCGCAACTGCTTTCTCCGGCACGCCTTACTTCACGCTGAATCCGGGAGACCAGTTTAAGGCTTGGGACGCCTCGACTACTTTTGACTACATGCCCAGCCAGTTTGTGACTTTCCGTTTTGAATATGACCATCGCGCTGCCAATGTTCCCTATTTCTCGGGTGCTGGAGGAATCACGCCGCCGGGCGGCAATACGGGCGCGCCAGGTTCATTTGTTCCGGGATTTTTTCCTGACCTCCGCAAACGCGAAAACCGATTCAATCTCGCGTTGCTGGTAAAGCTCTAGCGTTCCAACTAATGAGCGGAGACGAGCTAGATGAGCCCCCAACTTTTGCTCTCTCCACAATTTCTTTCCGGATTCTTTATAAGTTCTTAATGTGATTGCCGATTACCGTTGAATCAGCGGGAGGCAACATGCTGCATTTTCTTATGCTTTTCCTTGAAGCAGTATTTTTTATTGGTCTTGCCGGATCATTGGTAGTGGCAATCATGGCATTTGTTGGCGACTTTAGCGATTTCTTCGAAAGCGATAAACCTGAAGGAGCTGCAACACAGGCAATTGGAGACTAGAGAAATGCGATGCTCTTCCCTGGGCGCACGGCTAAAGGCTGTGCGCTTTTTTACGTTGGAAACCTTCTAATAGATTGAAGGCTCGCCAGGTGGGCGCGTCTTCCACCGCCGGTGGACCCATAACCACTGCTCCGGATATCGGCGGGCATAACTCTCAATCACCTTGGTAAATAAAGCAGTGTTGGCGATGGCATCGGCTTCATCGTCGCCGGTTTTCGTAAGCTGCAAGGCCGGATCAAAGCGGATCTTATACTTGCCCAGTTCTTTGTCCCAGATGGTAAAGGCCGGCAACACGGCTGCGCCGGTGTGCAGTGCCACGCGCGCCACTCCTGTCGCCGTGCACGCGGGCACGCCAAAGAAATCGACAAATGCGCCTTGCGGCGGGGTCATATTCGTGTCCATCAGGATTCCGACCACTTCACCGCGCTTCATTGAGGTGAGAAGTCCTCGGGCAAAATCCTGCTTGCCGAATGTACGATTGCCATGCAGCGTGCGGTAGCGATCGACAAATGCATCCACGTAAGGATTGTCCAATGGCCGCACTACGATGTTCATAGGATTGCCATTCAGCGAGTGCACGAACGAGCCAATTTCCCATCCGCCGAAATGCGCGGTCAGAAACAATACTCCCTTGCCGCGGGCGCGGGCTTCGGCAAAATTCTGGAACCCATCGTAGATAGCGACTTCTGAAACCGTTTTCTTGCGGTAACGAGGAAAGAAGGCAAACTCAACCAGTTGCCGGCCCAGGCCTTTGAAGAGTGTGCGTAAAATCTGCAGTTTTTCTTTCCGCGGCTTCTCCGGAAATGCCAGTTCGAGGTTGCGCAGGCCTACCTTGCGCAGCCGACGATGGACTACATAGATGAGTATTCCAATGCCTTCGCAAAAAGCTCGCGCCATGGAGCGCGGCAGCACGCCGATGGCGGTAGCCAGCAGCCAAACTGGAAAGTATTCAAGCTTGTGGCGGAATTTCGGCAACTGGCGACGGTAACATCGTAAGGAAAATATTTCAAACCTGCGTAGGGCGGCAAGCGATTGCGCACTCAAGCGATTGAGGTGTATCGGCCGGGATTTATGCCTTCCATGTTTCCCATTGGGACATGCAAGCCATTAAGATGGTTGCGCACCACAAAGGAGAAGACATGAAGTTTTCCCAGATACTAGCTGCTCTTGCAATCATTGCCATGTGCGGCTGCAAAGCGGGCACGCCCAGCAATACCGAGAATAAGGTGATGAGCGAAGTGAAGCATGAGGTGACAATCGGCGGCAAAGATGTAAAGAACCCGATTGCCTACACACCTGACGCTGCCAAAGAAGGCGGCGAACACTTCCAGCATCATTGCCAGATCTGCCATGGGTTGGACGGGCAGAACACCGGCGTTCCTTTTGCCACTAAGATGGATCCGCCGGTGGCCGATCTTTCAGTCAAAGACGTGCAGGACTACACGGATGGACAGCTGAAGTGGATCATTGAAAACGGCATCAAGCCTTCCGGCATGCCGGGATGGAAAGGAATTCTGGAGGATGAAGAGATGTGGAACATCGTCCACTATATCCGCCATCTTCCCGCAAAGGGCAGCCTGGGTGCACCTCCCATATTCAAAGAAGAAGAGGAAGAGCATGAGCACATGAAGGGCGGTGCCGCGCACGATCACCATGATGCAAAGCCCGACACGCACAAGCACTAAACGCATTTGGATCGCTATACGTAAAAAAGGAGCCACGGTCTGGCTCCTTTTTGCTTTCTGAGACTTTCGCCGATTAGATTGATGCAGGCGGCGTTGGCGATGGAGTCGGGCTCGGCGTTGTTTCCGTGGCCGGAGCAGTCTCAGTCGCTGGCGTTGGCTGTGGCGTTGGTGTCGGCGTAGAGGCTGGCGGGTTTACAGGAGACGAGGGACGCGAACTGGCAGGCGGAGTTGAAGGCACTGGGCTGCTCGACGGCGCGACATCTGTTCCCGCTGCCCGTTTCACCGCGGCAAGAAATTTTTCCGCCGACTGCGGCGGTTGAACCGATCCGGTCAGAATTGTCTTGAAATCAATCTGGCGGCCGTAGAGTTCGCCGGTAGCATCTTCATCCTGCTTGATCACCGCACCGTTAAAGCTAATGCCGGCAAAGAGACCACGGGCCCGTGAGTAAGTAAGGACTTCAGCGCGAAGCTTCCAGTCTGTCGAGCCTTCAGTCTGGCGACCCACCGGCCCAGCGGCAACAGATGCATCGGCTCCGAGCTTAAATTTGTTAGTGAGCAGCGCCTGCATTCCGCGATCATTCATTACGACCATCACCAGATCAACGGCCTGTCCGCCAATTTGTAAGCCAATGCTTCCGCCTGTTGTGGTCAGCGGCGCAGGAGCGCTCCATCCGGTGGCAGTGCGGCAAGTAGCCATTCCCCGGCCATGCGCGCCACCAACTATGAATCCGCCCTTGAGCAGATTAGGCACTACCGCTACGCACTTTGCCGATCCCAAAATGTCTGAAGGAATGCCTTTATCAGGCGTGGCCATAATTTCGTCCAATACGGTCGCTGCGGTTTCCAGTCGGCTGGCCGCGGCTTCCGAAGCAAAAGCTGCGCTTGCAAGCGTGACAGCACACAACACAACACGAAGCAGTGTTTTCATAATCTCCTCAAAATGATTTTAGTCGCTGGGATCAGGTAAGAAGATGCTGAAAAATAATAAAGGGTTGGATACGGTGACCCTCGTGACCGTGTCCAACCCCGTCTCCCAGGTTCTGTGGTAGGTGGAAAGAGTATCCATCCATACTGTTTTCGCCGCAAGTAACCGGGGTTCCGTCCGCATTGCCGCTTTGGACATGTACTCAGGGAGATATCAAGTTAGTAAACATAAACATTTGGTTTGACGCAAAGCAAAAGGCCCAGCAAATGGTCTGCTGGGCCTGAATTCATTCCCGGAGATCTATTTTGAGGAAGTCACCAGCGAATGCGTAATCGCATGTACTGAAAGCGCAATGCGGTTCTGCACTCCCACTTTGCGCATCAACTTGGCCACGTGCGCTTTTACGGTCCGCTCTTCAATGCCCAGCACCGATCCAATTTCCTTGTTGGAGCGTCCTACCACGAGCAGTTCAAGAACTTCTTTTTCACGATCAGTGAATGTGACCCTGCCTGCAGGAAAAATGCGTCCAGGTGAAGATGTGACTCGTTCAATGAAGATTGAAAGAACGCGACGTGGCGCCCAAACCGAACCAGCATGCACGATCCGCATCGCCTGGATGAACTCCGCTGGAGATGCGGCTTCGTCAACGTAGCCTTTTGCGCCTGCGGCAAGCGCTTTCAAGATCGTCTCATCATCGGCGCCGCTGCCGGTAACGATAATGCGCAGGTCGGGGCGTGCGGCTTTGAGGCCAGCCATTACGTCAAACAGGTTTTGTCCGGCCCGTGTTCCCAGCAGAACAAGATCAATATCTTTACGCGGACCCAATTCCGCCAAATTGCAGGAGACAAGTTCGAGGTCCGTCTCAGTATCGAACAGCGACTTCAATCCAATAAACCGCAGAGGATCGCTTTCTACCACAGCTATGCGAATCGTTCTCTTCGATGCGCCTGCTTTCATCAAAACTCCTTCCAAGACCGTGGCGTGAATGTGCGTATTGTAAGCAAAAAATCGAGCGCGCGACCTGAAAGTATCATGAACCTCAGACCAAGCCCATTACTTAGCAGGGTACATGTACTGAAGTTGAAGCGCAAGGATTAGGGGAGTGTCGCTTTGGATTACTTACTGGCTTCCAACTGGCCACTCTCAGGGCGTTGCAGAAACCCATCCGCATGGCCCAGGGCAAAGCCGCGACGATAGCCTTCACAATAGCTGTTTTCGCCAGGTAGATTGTGCTGCTTGTGGGAGTTGGTGGCGCAGCCGACAAAATGAAAATCTACTTGAGCGGTAGAAGATTGGTCTGAACCGCCGCGATTAAATCCCTCGTCGTATCCAGAAAGAAAACCTTCATCAAAGTGAATGAAACTGGGATGGCCCGTCGAGTTCGTATTTTCCAGCGACGCAGAGACCAACCGAAGCGTATCCACAACACGGAAGAGCCGGCCTGAATAACCGTCGCCGTAGCCAGCCTTCAAACCGGCCATAAAACCCTGCTCAAACAGTTTGCGGGAACCAAATTGTGAGGAATAGCCCAGTTTCAGCCCATGAAGACCTTTCAACTTGCGGCGTTGCACACCGCCCACGCTGACATCCACATTGCCTACGTGATAGCCCTCTTCATAACCGTGGCGGTAACCGTGGGCAAAAGCCGAATGCGACAGCACCGCGGCCGAACCGGACTCGCTTAAATGGAGGTCCTGCGATCTTGCGGTAACGGCAACGCCTGCAACCAGAAACAGCGTGAGCAGCAGACGCGCCATGGGACCCAAACCTCCAGTTTCGTTCAGTCAGATGAACCTACGTAACCTCGGGATGTCAGCCTCCTGTGCGTTCCTAAGGTCTATTTACCTACCCTCTAGGTTTTTCGATGAATGGCTGGAAATTGCATGTAGCTGGATACTTATCTCACCTTAACCAATCAAGAAGAGTTGAGCTGACCTCTCCGGCTACGGCAGATTAAAAACCTGGGGGAAACGGAGCCGAAAGAGGAAGGCGACTTAACTGATTTGCGATTTTCCCCGGGCGGTGAAACAGCCGCCTGGGGGTACTCGTATTCTCCCCCCAAAGGCTTAGGGTTCTTTTCCCCGGAAGATAGTATGCGAAACCTGCTGCGTCAAATGCCGCTGGTTTGTCTGCTGGTGTCGTCCCTGGCGGTTAACGCCCAATCTCGCAATCCCTACGATTTAGAGTTTGAGAATCTACGCTCGCGGTGGCCTTCGGCCGGGAAGCTGGAAAAACTTGCGCTTCTGGACCATGTCCGCCGCTTGCGCGACTTTGTCGATGATCGTCGCCAAATCCAGCTTTTGCTTGAGAACATCCAGCAATCATCTGCGGAAAATGCTCTCGTCAGGAATGAGGCGGCTGCGTATATTGACGACCTCCGTGCTTTCAAAGTACCAACCCAGCCGCAGGCGCAGCACTGGTATGCTCCTGACGAGTCCCGTCGGCAAATTCTGGCGGAAGCGCGCACGGCTGCCGGAACAGGCGCTTCATACGAAATTCTTGCCGAACTGGAACATCTATCCGGCTCGGCTGAAGCCGCTGACCACATGTTGCGGGCGGCTGAAATGGATCCGACCGCAACTCGCTGGCTCCGTGCTGCGGAATTTCTTGAAGATCCTCTCCGCAAATTTGCCGCACTGCGCAATGGCCTGTCGCTTGAGCCTTCCAATCCGCGCCTCAACGTGGAGCTAGCAACCTACTACATTGGCCGCCAGCAGTTAGAAAAAGCTCGTGACGTGCTGGCTGCAGCCGCGCAAGCTGCGCCCAATGATTTTGTTATCCGTGAGCGTCGCGCCAGTCTGTTTTTGAATTCAGGGCTTCGCTCACACGCGCTGCCTGAATTTCACCGTTTGGAAAAGGAGTGGCCTTCGCCGCTCTGGCTTCGGTCACGGCTTGCGCTGGACTACGAACTCATGGGGCTGCTGGACGATGCAGCGCGGCTGGCTGCTTCCGTGGTGGCAGAGGCAAGTGACGATCGCGAACAGCTCGAATTGCTGGCGCGCTTCCATGAACGCCGCCACATGAAATACGACTTGCAGGCGGATTACATCTCTCTTTCCCGGCTTGAACCCAGCCAGCCAGATATTTGGTCGCGGCTGGCGCAAGTACAAATCGATTGCGGCGATGCTGAAGGCGGCAGGAAATCCCTAGTAAAGCTGGTTGCGTTGGACGAAGAAAATCGCGACGCGCACCGGCGTCTAGCGCAGGTTGACCAAAGCCTGCACATTGATGGTGAAGCCCAGCAGGAGTTGGCAAAGGCTTCCAGCGCCGCCCGGCCAGACATGCTGGCGATGGATGCCCAATATCTGGTCGACCCAGGAATGCTGGCAAAGGATGCATTCGCCAACCCACCGGCGGCGGCAGATACGGCGTTGGCTGATATCCGCGTGCAGGAGCTTCTTGCCAGCGGTCTGGACCGTGTACACGTTCAGCAACTCTACCTTGTAGGATCAGACTCTGCGCTGGATTCGCATCGAGTCAGCACAATTCGCTATTCACCGTCCACAGAAGAATTACGCGTGATCCACGCGCGAGCGTGGAAGCCGAACGGGTTGGTGCTGGACGCGCAGGATGTAGGTGACCGCGAATACGCCGATACCCCGGTTTCAATGTATTACGACATGCGCCTGCATCAACTCCGCTTTGCCGGACTGGAAAAAGGCGATGTAGTTGAGCTGGAGTATTCGCTCGCGCCCAAGCGTCGCTCCTCGCCCTATAACGGATATTTCGGCGAGCTGATTTTGTTTGCCGGCCGCAGCCCAGAACAATTGAAGAGATACGTACTAATCGCCCCGGCGGCCCAAAGGATTTTTGTCCATGCGGAGAAGATCGCTCCCGCGAGCATCTCTGCCCGCGAAGGCTCGCAGGTCTTTCTCTGGGAATCGCGTTCAGTTCCCGCATTGCCGCGCGAACCGCGCAGTCCAGGCGTGACCGAAATTTCTCCTTACGTGCACGTCTCTACCATGGGCGATTGGAAACAGCTTGGCTCCTGGTACGCAGACCTTGTGCGCCCGCAATTTGCTCTGGACCAATCGCTACAAGACGAACTGGCGCGACTGACAAGCGGGCTTCACACGGATAAAGAAAAGATTTCCGCCATTCAAGAGTTTGTCCTGCGGAGCACGCATTACGTGGCACTTGAGTTTGGTATTTACAGCTACAAGCCCTACCCAGTAACGCAGATTTATGCGCGGCGCTTTGGCGACTGTAAAGATAAAGCCAGTTTGATGATTGCGTTGCTGCGGGCTGCGGGGATCGAAGCCGAAATCGCACTCGTACGCACACGTTCTCTGGGTGACGTAGCTGCTGAACCAGCTTCCATCGCCGTATTTAATCACGCCATTGTGTACGTGCCGAAATACGATCTCTGGCTTGACGGCACTGCCGAGTACGCGGGACGCGAGCTTCCCCTGGAAGACCAGGGGGCTTTGTCGATGACGGTGAGCCTGAATGGAGCAGCCCAGATACGACACATTCCCATGAGCCGCGCTGCCGATAATTACACACGGCACGTCATCCATGGCGAGCTTTCCGCACAAGGCATGATCCAGTTCAGCGGCTCAACTACCACTCGCGGCGAAGATGCGCCTGGATTACGGCATGACCTGGCCGTTCGCGAACAACAGCTTGATATGTTCCGCCGAGAGCTTGCGGAGGTCTTCCCCAGCGTGCAGGTGGACAGCGTGGCCGTTCATGGCGCCGAAGTGCTTTCCAGCAGCGTAAACGTGGAATTTCAGGGCGCGCTGAACTCTCCACAATACAAGCGCGTGGTTTCTCTCAGTTCTTCATGGATGCCGCGCTCTTACGTAGCTGCTCTTGCCGCCTCCAGCACGCGCACACAAGATTTAGTCCTGCCTTCGCCATGGACAACGGAGGAAGAAATACATATTGCGTTGCCGGAAGGGGCAGAAGTAACTTCCCTGCCGCGGGATCAGAACATTGCCGGCGCTTTTGGTTCTTTGCGGCTGCACTACAAGAAATCTGCTGGCGAAGTAATTGTCCAGAGCCACGTGCAGTTTGAAAAAGCGCGCGTAAGTGCGCAGGACTATCCTGCATTCCGCCAGTTCTGTGCCCAGGCGGAACGCAGCTTCCGCAATGAAATTACGTTGAGCCTGCCACAATGAGATTGATGGGACGCGCTCTTTCAATCCTGCTTTTCTGCTTGAGCGCAGCTGTGGGATCCGCACAAACACGCAAAGCGCTGCACATCGACAGCAGCGACGATTCCCTATTGCAAAAATTTTCTGAGTTCAATCTTCCGGCGGCAGCCGAAGCGGCCGATATGCGTTTGAGGCACGCTCCAAGAGATGCTCTGGCCCTTTTCATCCGGATGGAGACAGCCGAGCTGCAAGAGCGTCCTGAAGTAGTCCTGGACTCGGCTCTGCGGCTTTGCGCGCTGCCTACTGCGCCGGAGCTGCACGAGTTGGCCTCAAACCGGGTGCTGCAGCACGCGGCAAATAGCTGGGCATTCAACTCAGTCCTTCGCCGCGTAAAAATGGCGGCGGCAACTCATAACGGCTGTACTTTCAACCTGCGGCTGGCGCTGGTAGCGGCCGCCTCAAATGGGGCCAACATCGACCTGGATCTGGCATCTCATTCCAGCGGGCTGCTCACGCGGTGGCGGATCGCTGGCCCGTTCGGACGTTACAACAACGTTGATTTTGAGCGCCGCTGGGCGCCTGAGACGGAGCAAGTTTTCCGCGAGCGATATACAGTTGAAAACGACTCCGACTCAAAAACTGAACGCCGCGGCCCGGGTTCTGCAAAGGACGACCTCTCACGTAACATCGTGCCGGAACGATTCTGGTTCCGAGACGGCATGATCACCCTGCCGGAATACTTCTCTTCATCCGGCATTTTTTATGCTGCCAGTGAGATCGATCTGGCAACAGCGACCAGTTCACGGTTGGATATTTTAAGTTCGGGAACCTATGAAATTTTCATCGATGGAAAATCAGTTTTACTCCACGACGGGCGTTACGCAATGGTCCCAAGCCGGGACTCAAGCTCATTGTTCCTCGCGGCTGGTCAACATCGCCTCCTGCTCAAGTTCTCGCCGGATGCTGCGCCGTTGAGCGTGGCGCTTCACTCGGAATTTGAAACGCCGTTTCAAAAGAAGATTCCCCTACCCACGGAACTCGAAAAATACACACAGGCGCTTGCTGCCTATTTTCGCGGTGATTTTGCGGAGATGGCAACCCTGCTCCGCACAAATGAGGTTTGGGGCAAAGGATATGGGAAGTATCTTCACGCGTTGCTTTATTCCGCAGCGGAGGATCACCATCCCCGTGCCGATGCGGCGTGGAAAGCCGTTGCTGCGGCACAGCCCTCGGCATTACTGGCCAGCTTGAAATCGGCGGAAAATGCCATAGAGCGCGGGCAACCTGAGACTGCACGCGGAGATGTGATGAGCATCTTGGCCGAGCGTCCTCAGTCAGAAACAGCATTGCAGTTGGCATTCAGTCTTTGCCGCCACAACCAAGTGGATGGACCCGCGCTGCTCAGCCGTCTGCTGGAATCGCACCCTTCATGCGCTCGCCTGGGGGAGGCGATAAAGTTTTATAACGCGGCCGCGCAGCAGGAAAAATCCCTGAGCGTGGAGCGGCAAATGGCGTCCTGCGCGCCGGAGTCGCTACAATACGCGCGGCTCTTGTCAGAGTCAGGGCGTCACAGCGCCGCAGCAGCCTACCTGCAACAGGTTGTTAGTAGAAACCCTCTCCATCGTGCAGCTCGTCGCCTGCTGATAGAGCAACTTCTATTGGACAATCAGATCAGCGCGGCAAAACTTCAAGCCAGGCAATTGCGTGATATCGCCGCAAACGCTGTTGACTACGTGCCTTCAGTGAAAGACGCGGGGGTGGCGCCGGATAGCCGGAGCGAACGCGCGGAAGGTTTCGCCGACGGTCGAGAATTTTATGTTCCTTACCGACGCGATGGCATTGAGCTGGTCCGCAAATCGGCGCAAAGAAGTTTTTCCGGCGGCGAGGCCGTGATTCTGCTCGCTGACAAAGTGGTCCGAGTCCGCCCTGGCGGGGTCATTTCAGTGTATCTGCACCGCATCACTCGCCCACTTAACAAGGAAGGCATCAGCCGCTATGGAGAGGTCACACTGCCTCGCGGCGCTGACCTGCTGGAGCTGCGCACGATCAAAGCTGATGGAACGATCATCGAACCTGAGCTGGCCCAGCAGAAGCCTACGATTTCCATGCCGGCGCTCGAACCGGGTGATGCAATCGAGGAAGAGTATGTCCTGCACTATGCGGAATTGAACCAGGCTCCGGAAGGTGCGGGGGCTCATACGTTCGGATCGTTCGCTGCGCCAATCTTACATTCCCGATTAGTCCTGCTAAGCCCGCCGGAAGCGACGATTCGCATACGTGAACAAGCAAATCCTCCGCTGCCGCTGGTGGGAGAAAACAATGGGACGGTGATCCGGATATGGGAGCGTGACAACATCACCCAGACTATCGCAGAGTCATTTCTGCCGGGCGCGAACCTGCTGCCCACAGTGACGGTTGCTTCAGCGGAAAAATCCATTGTCAGGCTACGGGATCAGTTAATCGACGCTTCGCGAGCGGGCCTTGACGTGAATGAAGCCGTGGCGAAGCTTCATCTTTCGGAAACTAGTGGAGACCTTGAGAAAGCTAAACATTTGTACCGCTTTGTGACGAGCAAGATCGATTCCACAGGTCCTGAGTGGGCAGCGAGTTCGGCAGAGGACACGCTGGCTAGCGGCCAAGGTAGCCGCACGATGGCCTTGCTGGCTCTGTCGCGCGCGGTTGGACTCAAGGCAGAACTGCTGCTGGCGCGAAAGATCGAGCAGAGCTGCGGTAAAGAGCTATCCTGCTACACAGAGCCGCTCGTACGCTTCTGGTTGGCCAACGGCGAATCAGTGGATGTCGACGCCGAGTCGGATGATCTTCCTTTCGGCGCCCTAGCGCCATCACTGGATGCACGAGAAGCACACTTGATCCCCTTGCTGCCTGAAGAAGAGAAAAAGCCGGAGATTGTTGCACTCAATCCACGGACGGCGAGTGAAAAAAGTTTGGCAGAAGCCGATCTTTCTTTTCATGAGGGAGATCTGGCGGCAGACATCCATGTGCAACTCGGCTCTGCGAGGGCGCAGGAAGTGCGCAACTTGCTCCGATCCGCCAGCGAAGCTGACAGGCAGGGGTTTTTCGAACAACTTGCCATGCGTATTTTTCCTGGCGCTGCTTCGGTTACCGGCGCCACCGAGCATGAAAGGGATCCCGAGCAGCCGCTGAAGCTTTCAATTCTCTGCACTGTTCCGCAATTTATCAATCAGCAAAACAGCACCGCGGAAATCAATCAACTTGCTCCAGCCCTCGGCCTGGCGACCTTATATGCGAAAACCCCGACGCGCAAGTTCCCTCTCTTAATTGAATCGCTATTCTTTGAAAGCACAGTATTCCATTTGCATCTGCCGGACACCTTTGAGGTACATTCAATGCCCAGTGATTTTACGGAGAAGACAGAATTCGGGGAATATACTTTGCGCTTTGCGCGGATGCCACATCAGGTCGATGTTCACCGGGATTTCCGCATCCCTGTGCAGGTGATCGCACCAGATAGATATGGTGCTTTCGTGAACTTCGCATTGCGCATTGATGAAGCCGAGCGTCAACGTATTTCGCTGGAAATCAGGAAAGACGCTGCCGGCATGCGTCCGACCTGGTTTACAAAGTAAAAAGCCGGGACCATTCCCGGCCTTTTTCACGTAAACCAGTGAAAGACTAGAAGCGATTGCCTCCCGCAACCGGCATATTGCGATAACCGCCGCCTTTTTCCTGGCCCATGCGCTCCAGGAAAGTTGATGCCATATCGACAAACTTGCTGCCTTTTTCAATGTACTCAGGCATGCGATGCCACAGCTCTTCAAATTTTTCCGGGTTCTCGGCGGCAAAAGTTGCTACGCCAATTCCGGCAACGGCCAGACCCGCTGGCCTCCGTCCGGTAAGAAACAGAATTGCTCCGGCCGCAAAAGACCCAATCATCAGCGTTTTCTTCCAATCCATTGCTCGCCCTCCATTGTGTGCTGTGGCTAAAACTCTAATTTATTTTCCTCGTTCATGAAAGCCGCCACGCTTCATCTATCCGCTTCATTGGAAGCGCAATTGCGTCCTTCTGTTGCCCTTGCCAGAGGGGCTCACAATGATTTCCGCTGACGGATTCGAGTTCATGCTGGATGAAGAGAAGCTCAGCGCAATAATACGGAAGGCTCGCAAAAATTTTCACCAACGTGAGCTGCAGGAATAGACGAATCGTTAGCAGGAATTGCAAAAAAACAAGATGGGATCTGGCTCAAAAAGATAGTGGGCGCCGGTATAGGGGCGACGCCCACGTGGGGGTACTGCGTATGTTGTTATTAGAATAGACGTAGCATCCCGAAAAAAGTTTCGGCTTCCGCTGAAATTAACATAACTAAATATCCCAAAGTTAATAGAAAGTCCAAGACGAACTTTAAATTCAAGATCGATTTGTGGGTCGACGGAAAAAAGCGGAATAAAAAACCCTTCGCACGAAGCGAAGGGCTGGAGAGTAAGGAGAGAGGAGATACAATCGACGGCTTCTACGACATGCGCGAAATCAGTTTCCGCAACTGCAAACGAGCCTGATGCAATCCAAACTGCGACTCTTTTACATTCAGGCCGAGCAGATGAGCAATTTTTTCATGGGTGTAACCTTCAACATCATGAAGGAGGAAAATCAGTTTTTCAGTCGCCGGCAATTCCACCACAGCGCGCTCCAGATGCACCCGTTTCACGTTACCGCAAACATTCTTGGTTTCAGCGGAAACGCCGCTGTTCAAGGTCAGGGTGCCAATCGTGGTGAGTTCACGGATTTCAGTTAGCAGTGCCTGGTCAATCTGTTCGGTCTTCGGCTCTGCCGGTGACGCGAAAGCCCGAAGGAATGTGTTGGAGGAGAGCTGTTCAGCCGCCAGCTCATTGCCGGTCATCCAAAAAGCCAGCGAGTAAATTCTGTGGCAGTGTTCGCCGTAAATCGCATCATAATTAGACGTGCGGTTTTCAACTCCGGCGATCACTCCAAGATTGATAATGCTTGCGCTGCTAGACATTTAACCTACCTCTTTTTTCGGCCCGCTGCAGGGTCCTTTTTGATACCGTCAATCATTCGACGATTGTTACTACAGCAATCGAGATGCCCAAAGAACGCTACTTCGGTCAAGTTTTGCAAGGCAAATTAAACTATTGATTCTAAACGCCAAACAGCAAACCTGAGGGCATGTGGCCTAAATCAACTGACGAAGGGGGTTAAGGTCAATTCCAAGCTGGATATAGTTTATGAGCATCGGAATACCACTTCTGGGTAGGTAGGGTTCGCATACGTCGACTTGCGCCAGGTAATTTTTACAGGGACAAGCCAAAGTGTGGATCAACGAACCATCAATACTTCGCGGATGTTATCCCGTCCCAGAAAAAACTTACGCGAAGCAAAGTCTTTGAACAGGTTTTCAATGTGCCGGTTATTGAAAATCCGTTGCAGTTTGAAGCCCTGGATAGGCTCGAGTTCCAGCGTGTCTTTTTGAACGATATGGTGGCGGGAATATAAGGATTCCGCTCCGGCGTCTTTTGTATGAAAGAAGGCCAGGAGATGCCCCTTGGGCTTAAGCATGGTTTGCAGACGCTCAACCAGGGGCTTTACCAAGCTTTCAGGCAGATAGTCCGCCACATCCCAAAACAGGATGGCGTCAAACTGATCAGCAGCATAATTAAGGTTTTCCGCGAAGAACTTTGCTGGATCGAACTGAAGGGTGTTATCTTCCTGCTTCACGCAGTAGCTTTCATCCTGTGATTCTCTCAAGACGTCTTCATTGAAGACGCGCACGCCCATTTCAGTGAGCAAAGCAATATTAGTCGGTGTGGTTGGACCGAGATCCAGCACGCAGCTTTTCTGGTCGCCGCTGCTGCTCAGGGCGCGCATAAATTCGCCCAAACCGATGCAGGTGCGCTTGGTCCGTGGTGCAGATTTGCCACCCTCTTCAGGCTTGGACTGAGAGCTGCCTGCTCCACGGAACCATCGCATTAAATTGTTACCGGAGGAGCTCACGCCCCTAACTCTACCTTATTTGCCGTCTAAAAAGGAACCCTGCGAATCGGAGCTGGCGCTGTAACTTGTCGCACTCGAACCAGAAGCTGAAGCGCTGCTGCCGCTCATGCCTGCGCTTGCTGCCACAGCGAGAGGCTTGCGTGCTTCCACCACCTGGGCCTTTTCCTTAATATCGATGGCGCCTTTGAAGAACGCTCCGTCTTCAATCACGATGCGTTGCGTACTTACATCGCCAAGCAGCGTGCAAGACTTGCGCAATTCCACACGCCCGGTAGCCGTGATGTTTCCCTCCACCCGGCCATGGACGACGAGATCGCGCGCAGTAATGCCCGCCTTGATTTTTCCGTTGGGTCCAATGATCAGGCTGTGATCACGCAAATCAATTGTGCCTTCAATGGACCCATCCAGATAAAGGTCCTCACTTCCGGTGAGTTCACCTTTGATCTGGACTGACTTGCCGATGTGGCCTACATCGGCGCGGTGCGGTTCACTGGCCTTCGGGGTTTCTTTATACTGGGTGGGGATACTGGGTGCAGCGACAGCAGCTGGCGGGGGTACAGGCTGCGCAGGCTGAGTAGGATTCATGCTCATGGGCTTGTTGTCTTCAGGACGCGGTTTCCACATTTTCGGCACCTTTTCTTTCGGATATCGCTCTCTTCAGAGAGAAATCAAATCTTTTATTTGGAACGCCTGTCGCAGATTTCAATCAGGAGTTTGACGGCTAGTTTACTGCTGGATTTCAAAATGAAATAGTTACTCTAGGTGTGCGCCTGAAAGGCAATCTCGTGCTCATTCACGGCATTTTGTTGCCCAAGTTTACGTGTTTACAATAAAGTAAACAGTAACCATTTCACTACCTCCCCGAGCAGCGCATCCAAAACTATAATTATCAATAGCTTACGTTTTTCAAGAAACGCCGGAACTCTGGCCAGTTTGGCTGTCTGTTTGCTTTTAGGTTACGTGTCGACCGGACGGAATGTCGCGGCGCCGGGCGGGACCGAAACCAGGGGAACAGCGGTTCTGAACGCAAGTCGCGGCTATTGAGCCAATGGGACTGCCTTTCCGAGAGGTTGATAATAAAAGGGGCGGCTGCAAAGCTGCCTCTTTTACTTTGTTCCGGAAATCGCCTTACATCTGTCCAAATGTAAAATGCAACTAGCTGCTGGTTTTCGAGCGTCTAACAAGTACCCGCATTTGAAACATTATGAGTAATTTTAATTCTTTGCGGCGCGCATGGCTGCTCCTGATTTTTGCAAGCCTCGGCACAACTCTGCTTGCGCAGACGCCGACGGATACTCTCCCTAAAGATCCAAACCAGTTCGTTAAAGAAGCGATCAAGCACCAACTGGAGGCAGATGCTGCCGACCATACGCACTGGCGCTATCACATCCATCGAGAAGACGAAAAAGGCTCTCAAGATCGGGATGTGATTGACACCAAGGACGGCCAAATCGCCCGCACTGTTCTTATCAATGGGAAACCTCTGACCCCTGAGCAGCGCTCCGCCGATGAATTACGCATGAAAAAGCTGGTGGAAGATCCTGAGGAAAGGGCAAAGCGCGATAAACGGGCCAAAGAAGATGAAGAAAAGGGAGTGCAGATGTTCAAGGCGATCCCTGACGCTTTTATCTTTAAATATGAGGGCGCTGAAAACGGCCAGGTCAGGCTCTCATTCTTTCCAAATCCTCATTACAATGCCCCGACCAGGGAATTGCAGGTTTTCCGTTCCATGAGCGGAATGATCTGGATTGACCGCGTTGCACTTCGCATGTCGCGGCTGGATGGTTCGCTGTTTGAGGACGTAACCTTTGGCTGGGGATTGCTGGGCCGTCTTAACAAGGGCGGAACATTCTCCGTCACTCAAGGCAGGGTCGGGGATGATCATTGGGAAATCCTTTCCCTCGATGTGAAGATGTCCGGCCACGCCGTAATTTTCAAAACCATCAACGTCAGGCAGCTTCAACGCATGACTGGATTCCGTCGTGTCAGCGACAATATGACCATCTCTCAAGCCTACCAGTTGCTGGAAAAGGGCGACGCTGCCGTCTCCGCAGAGAATGAAGGCGGCATGGCAAATTCTCAGGGCAAGAAGTAGGTACTTTCCCTACCAGAGTACGTTGGCGGTAGGGTTCCGTTGGTTGTGCTCGGGATTTCAGACAGACGGTGTAATCGCAATTGCCCGCAGCGGGCTGCCTGAGCCGTTCACGATCTTCAGCGGCGCGGCGATGACCACGGCCCCGGTCGGAGGCAACTGGTCAAGGTTACATAATCCAGCCAATCCGAATTTGCCGCTGCCATGCATTACATAGTGATTGGGAAATGGCGGATCAAAAGAGGCTGCGCGACCTGCATCGGTTCCGACTGTCTCAACGCCAACGCCCAGAACGTTCCGTTCCTTAGCCAAAAAGTCTGAGCATTCCTTCACGAAGCCCGGCGTGTGGGGGCCGTCATCCTGCAGATTGATGTATTGTTTGGGGTCGGTGTGAGCTGACCAGCCGGTGCGCAGCAGCATCCATGCGCCGGCGGGGATGCGTCCATGCGCTCTTTCCCACTGCTGCACGCGTTCTACAGTAAGCAGAAAGTCAGGATTGCTCGCCACGTCGGCAGTCACATCAATTACGCAGGCCGGACCGACAAATCTTTTAGGATTGATCTTGTCAACGCTGTTTTCCGGCAGGTCCTTGCCACTCACCCAGTGGATAGGCGCGTCAAAGTGCGTTCCAGTATGCTCGCCCGTTTCAAAGCCGTTCCAATACCAGGCGGGACCACGATCGTCATAATGCGAAAGCTCCCAGATCTTGAATGCCGGCGTGTTCGGCCATTGCGACGGCAGCGGCAGCAGCGGCGTCTGCGGACTGAGCGTCTGCGTGAGATCAACAACGCGCAGCTTGCCACTATTCAGTTGGGTAATAAGTTCAGCCAGGACATTGGACATGAGCAACTCCTCGTGTAAAAACCAAAATCCACCACGGAGGCAGAGACACGGATAAAACTTCTGAGAATCGGAAAGCAAAATCAATGCATTTTGTGTTGTCGGTGGTCACTCTGACAACAATCAGCTCAGTTTGCGTTCTCCGTGCTTCGGTGTCTCGTGGTGAGCTTCTCTATATACCGCTTGAACTGGAAGCGGTTTTCCAGCAACGACAGTTCCGTCACATACCCTTTTGGTCCCACGGCCTCAACTTTCGCGACGATGGAGGTGAGGTCATTGGCTGTTAGCGCGTCATCGAAAACATGTGTGAACTCTTCGATTGTGCAAACCGTCTTGGTGCGGGTGATTCCCGAAGCGCGTGCAACACCTTCAAGATCGCTGCCGGTAGATGTTGCAGTGGGAAAACCGCCTACGGAAAGCAGGCTCTCATTGTCAAAAACAACATGAACCAAATTTTTGGGTCGATAGCGCGCGAGCGTTGTGTATCCACCAAGATTCATCAGGATTGAACCATCTCCATCAAAGACCACAACCTTCTGGTGCGGAAGGCAGAGAGCGAGCCCCAGGCCGGTGGACGATCCAAGTCCCATGGCATGTTGCAGGTAGAAAAAATTCGGCTGGTGGCCAAGCGATTGTAGTTCACATGCAACCGCGCCCATAATGGTCACAACCAGGCAGTCTTCCAGCCGATCATAGATCGCGCGCAGGCATTCCAGGCGCTGCATCATGCGGGCTCCTCCCACATGAGTTCACGCGTAAGAAGCAGCGCCGCAGGATGCAAACTCGCGTACGCCCAGGTTTGCGCTTCAGCAATGCGCTTCTCCGCTTTTGTAGGATCGTCCAGGAACGAATACGGAATCCCAAGCGCCCGCAGCAGCGGCTCGGTCACGCCACCGCCCTGCGTCTGCCAGGGATCGCGCTCGCCAAAGTGGCCGCGGTAACTAATGAGCATGAGCAATGGAATGCGGTAGAGTTGTGCCAGAGAAACAATGCCGTTGATGCTGGCGAGAAAGCCGTGGTTCTGCATCAGCATGGCGGACTTCACACCGGCAAAATGGGCGCCCGCAGAGATGCCCACGCCTTCTTCTTCCTTGGCTAGACGAACCAGGATCATCTTGGGATCGTCTTCGGCCATACGGATCAGGTGCACCAGCCATGTCTCAGGCAGCGCAGAGACAAGTCCGATGCCGCACTTTTTTAGCGCGTCGTAAACCACTCCGGAGTTGGTGAGAGAAACCGGCATTCAGGGAAGGAAGTAGCTTACAGGATGTCGGCCCATTGGGAAAGATCACATATTTAGTCGATCAAACATTAGCCCGAGCTGGTTACCGGTAAAATGGCAGGTGCAATTTCTTTACGAGTCTATGAATTTCCGGGCGGAACTCATCTGCCAGATCGCTGGTAATGAAACCGGTCAACGCGAGCGCGCTGCGGCTTAGCCCATGTGAGGCGTTAGCATATGGATCAGGCAAATAAGCATTGCCCACAAAGCCGCCAGCAAATGCGCCAGCCACATTCGCCACAGCCAGACGAGGACGCCCTGAGTCACTACGGTCAATCACAGCATACCGCGCCGCGTTAAAAACACGGGCCAAAAAGTTCTTGCTGGTGGATGTGAAGTAGCGCGGATCTTCATGCAGCATCGATGCAGCAATGAACTTTCCACCCTGAACAGATGCCCAGCTCGCCATGAAGTCGCCATAGTTGCGGGCAAATCCGGGAAATCCCTGCCGCCACTCCCCAGGATAAGCCTTCGGTGGACTCGCCATCGTCAACCCATCATAAAAAGCCGCGACCGGATAAATGCCCGGACGAAATGACTCAATGGCAAAGTAGCGCAGCTTGCCTTTTACATTGAGTGGAGCGGAGGTCGACGGATCTCCCACCGTGCTGCTCTGATCGTCGGTCATGGGCACCGCAGCCTTAGCTTTGCTCACCGAAGAAGCTTGATCTGCCTGAGCATGAGCTTTCTGATCTGGAGTTGTCGCGTGCGCCTTTTCGTCCTGAATCTTCGCAGCCTGGGCATCGGCTTCATGCAACAAACATATCGAGGCCAGCAATGCCAGTAAACACGCGAGCAAAAATCTATTTATCATTCAGCTCAATGTTACATCACCGGCGCGGAACCGCATTCGAATGCCCACGAGCAACAATCTCCCTGAAATGTTCTGTCATCCGGTCATACGGATTAACTCTTAATGGGCAGCGTGCGAGAACGTTCCGCGGCTGAAGCACTCTCAGAAGCGGTCTTTACATGGATAAGGTTGTCCGGAAGCAAGGCAACGACCTTGTATGTTGTTAAATCTCTTGTCAGAAGCTTGTGGCAGAAAGGAAACAATGCAAAGTGGGCACAACATGATCCTATGCGAACTTCTTAAGACTTGCCCATTTTTCAATGAATGGGAATGGTGGAGCTAGTCGGGATCGAACTGGAAAGGAGTGTTGATAACATGTAAGTTATTGATCCTCCATTAGGCTCAAAGGGCCAAAAAGGCCACTTTGCCGAAAGAGCGGTACAAAAACGGTACAAATGATGAGTCGCATCGAATTCCGAGGAAAACTGGATCTTTGCTACGCCAATGCTTATCGGCGGTCGTGGTAACTCGTCCACGCATATCGTGTCCTATATGCTGCCGGCTGATGGGGCTGGAAGCACGCTGAACCGCTGGCATGATTTGCCTCATGCAAACACGATCTCTTCAAGAAGCTTGCAGGAGTCTCCGGGCTGCTGGAATCGCCGTGCTTCGCAGCGCGGCAATATGGACCAGGCTCCGGTCGCGAACTCCGAGTTTTTTTAAAATATGATGGACGTGGTTCTTTACCGTGTGCTCCGAAAGGCACAAGCGTTCGGCGATCTCCTTGTTGCTCAGCTTGAGCAACAGAAGTTGCAGCACCTTCTGCTGCCGGATGGTGAGCACCTCAGTGGAGCAGCTTGCAGAGCTGGACTTTTGCCAAAGACGGCAAAGATGCGAAAACAGAGCATAGGTGATGAAAGGCGCGCAGGCGAATTCGCCGTTTTGCACCGATAGCAGGACCGCGGTGAGTTCTTCCAGGGACACCCCTTGAGGTACGTAACCGCTGGCGCCAACCTCGGCCAGGCTCACCACGTTTTCTTCCGATTCCACAATGCCCAGCAGGATTACTTTCGCGTCAGGATTGAGGGCGGTGATGCTGCGGATCAGTTCGAGAACCGGCGTAAGATAACCGTCCACTTCAATCAGGATCACGGGGAACCGCGCAAGCACTGCGGCATCGCGCGAGTTTACAACCGTTGCCTTGTACTCGGACTCGCGGAGTGCAAGCGCCAGTGATTGCGCTCGATACAATGAAGTCGACAACACGACAATGAGGGCTGGATCGATTGGCATAGTGCGCGGCATTATACCCTGCGGTTCCAGGAAAAATGCAATACTTTCGAGTCGCCCTCCCGCAAGTGGCAAGCCGGGAGAAGCTGAAATCCGGGAATGCGGCAACAGAATAGGACGTGGTATCTCAGCAAGTGCCGAGCCTGAGGATTCTCTTGGGCGAGATCAATTCGGAATGGGCATCCCTGGTGAAGCGCCTTGCCGCCGCGGACCAGGAAATCAAGATCGTGGGCCAGGTGAAGGCCCCCCTCGATCTTCTTTTACAGGCGAAAATGCTCAATGTGGACGTGGTGGTAATTTCGCAGCTTCCCGATGGCGAAGAGCCTGGCATCTGCAGCCATCTGGTGCTCGAGGTTCCCAATGTGATAATCGTGCTGGTGCCCTCTTCCGCCGCCCCAGCGATGCTTAATCGTACGGTCCTATACAAGGACCAACTTCCGGCCTCTGAGCAAGCATTGTATGCGGCCATTCGGGGCCGACTGGGGCCGATATAACGTTCTCCTGGATCTCTGCCTATGGGTCTCCTATGCTTCTTTGAATGAACGGAGCTGACTGCACCGGTCGCCGGCTGCTTACCCATGCAGCTTCGTGGCGACTGCCCACCTGGAGCTTCTCCAGTAAGTGATGCACATGGTTCTTTACCGTGCTAGGCGCAATGCTGAGACGGTCAGCAATTTCCTTATTACTCAGTCCGTTAATAATCTGGTGTAAAACCTCTTTTTCACGTTCCGTAAGCGCCGATCCGCTAGCGCCCTGCTGTTCACGGCTTAGCCGGCTGATGGAGCCCAGGACCATCTGTGTAATAGGCCCGGAGGAAGGTGTACGATTGTTGCGCACCATCTCCAACATACTGATTAAGTCCGTGATCCCCTTGCTGCTGGGAAGATAGGCGCAGATACCTTCTTCAATGAAACGGATCAGATCTGTCTCCGTCCTTCCAGCACCCAGCAACACGATCTTGGCGGCGGGAAATTCGGCGCGGGCCCAGCGCACATTGGCTATTACCGCTTCCGTATCAGGCGCTGAGGTTACCAGCGCAATCTCGGCTGCTTCATTGGAATGAAGACGTTCACGCTCAAAACTCGTTACTCTCCAACCATGGATTGCCAATGCCGAAGCAAGGATCTCATGATAGAGGCGATCCAACCCAACGCTCACTAGCACATTGCGGCACTCCATAACTGCCCTCCTGAAAGTACTTCCCTTTCGTGCGAGGGGGCCGGGGTCCCACTTAAAAGGTACGCCGATAAAGACCCACGGATCGCATTTCTGTTTTGGATTTACGAATTCAGGAAAATCCCAATCTCTTGTTCCTCGAAACCTATTGAATTTATCGGGCGATACATACTATGTATCGCCCGAACTAATCGCCGGTAGGACTAGTAAATCCCCATAGGTTCTCAGTTGATCAATACCCTCTTATCAACCC
>JBAVLE010000228.1:0-22905 GCA_049688735.1 Candidatus Angelobacter sp.
GCAGATCGCCCATCGCTGTTTCTGCTCTCAGGTCGGCAATGGTGTCCAGGCGGCTGGTAGGACGGACAAGCAACCGCAGCTCAGCGCCTTGCGCGGCCAAGGCCCGGGCCACATGGCTGCCCACAAATCCCGTTGCTCCTGTGATGAAAGCTTTCATAAAGTTATTTATCCCGAGCGCAGCGAGGGATCCCTATCGCTAAGAATGATTCAAAATGGTTAAGTTGGTTCAATACAAAATTTTGATCCACGTGAATCCGTGTTAATCCGCGGTAGGTTTCACTTTGATCCATAAGGATCCCTCGCTACGCTCGGGATTTCAAAAGAAAAACTACTCCAGCGCTTCCGCCTGAATGCCAATATTCTTTTCTCCGGCGGCTTTCTTCTCCCAGTATTTGCGCACCCAGGCCTCAAAGCTTTTTCCAGCGGCAGTATCGCGCCCGCTGAAGGCCAGCGCAGTAATTTCAGAATAACGTACGGAGATTTTCTGGTCGGCATCTTTCGGAAAAAGCCGCACAGCGGAGTCGGCTAAAGTTTTCCCCGGCTTGCGATCAAAGATGTAGCCTTCCACCTTGCTGCCATCTTTGCGTGTGATGGTAACATCGCCCCGATAATCAAAAGCTTTCTCTAACGCCTGCCTGACCTCTTCATCGCTAGCCAACTCCGGCACCCAGCCTTCCAGCTTCTCATGCTTGAACCCTGGCGCGACTTCAAGCGAGTCAGCGACTTTGACGGCGTTGTTCTGGATTGACTCCGTCATGCGCTAGTCTCCTCCAACTGGCTGGACGACTCCTCAATTTGTACCAGCGGGTTATAGCTATGCACCGGACGCACATGCTCATTCAGCAGCTTCATCGCATGCTCATCTTTGTGACTCGTAAAAAGTGTCGCTTTGGCTGTAGCAAGCAGGCCGCGCAATGAACTGAACGTGTCATTCACAGCCGTTGCTTCATAGCCGCTATGCACCATGCAGTTTGCGCACTTAGGATTGCCAGATTCCGTTCCGTATTCTTCCCATGCCGTGCTGTCCATCAACTCTATAAATGTATCGGCGTAGCCGTCTTGCAGCAGGTAGCAAGGCTTCTGCCAGCCGAAAATGTTGTAGGTCGGCATGCCCCACGGAGTGCACGCATAATGGCGTTCACCCATCAGGAACTCAAGAAACAGCGGTGACTGATTAAACTGCCAACTCTTTTTCCTGTTGGAAAGGATCGCGCGGAACAGCCGCTTGGTGCGCGCCTTACCAAGAAAATGCTTCTGGTCAGGCGCTTTATCGTATGAGTAGCCGGGTGAAAGCATCATGCCTTCCACCCCAAGCTGCATCATGTGGTCAAAATGGTCACGGACGCTGTTAGGATCTGCGCCGTCAAAGAGCGTAGTGTTCGTCGTCACGCGGAAGCCGCGTTTCAGCGCTTCCTTTATGCCTTCAATCGCTTGGTCGTATCCGCCTTCACGACAGACGGAGAAATCATGGTGTTCGCGTTCGCCATCCACGTGAACAGAAAACGTCAGATACTTGCTGGGTTTGAAGAGATCAAGCTTCTCTTTTAACAGCAGCGCGTTCGTGCACAGATAAATATATTTCTGCCGCGCTACAAGACCTTCCACGATCTTGCCTATTTGCGAATGCATCAGCGGCTCGCCGCCTGGGATTGACACCATGGGAGCGCCGCACTCATCCACCGCGCGGAAGCACTGCTCCGGCGTGAGTTCCTTTTTCAGGATGTGCGCCGGATATTGGATCTTGCCGCAGCCTGCGCACGCCAGGTTACAACGAAACAGCGGCTCCAGCATCAGCACCAGCGGATAGCGCTTGCGTCTGGCAAGCTTTTGTTTAACAACGTAGCTCGCCACTGTCCACATCTGTGAAATTGGTACCGGCAAATCTTGTCTCCCTTGATTCAGCTCTTGGCTATTAGCTCTGGCTTTAGCTTTCAATCGTTGCTCAACCGGTTTGTCTTGCCACTTGAGCTTGTCTTTTCTAAGCGAGGCGCCTCTCGCCAGCCTTCTTTTTCTCTCGACGGTAAGCAGCTCTTTCGATCCGCGTCATCCGCGTTAAAGCTTGCTTTCCGATCACGCGCGATGACGGCGATTACGTGCGATTCCCGGCGATCTCCCTACCCTCTCGCATATCCCACGCTTCCCTCTTCATACAATGCTGAAAAGTCGCGTGAATACGTTGACAGCGCGATCAGTGGGAAGTAGTCCCGATATAAGTGATAAGCAAGGTAAAACACTCGCGGAAACCCGGTTCCTGTGTACTGGTCTTCATCCCAGTGTCCATCGGGCCGTTGCGTTTCCAGCAGGTAAAGAATGCCGTGCTGCACAGATTCGCTGCGTGTATCGCCTGCCGCAAGCAATCCCATAATGGCCCATGCCGTTTGTGAAGGCGTGCTTGGGCCAATGCCGCGCGTCGCGGAATCGTCATACGAGCCGCAGGTCTCACCCCAACCTCCGTCAGAGTTCTGTACCATGCGCAACCATTCTGCGCCCTGCTGGACGTAAGGCTCGTGATGGTCAACGCCCATGGCCTGTAAACCGCGCAGCACCAGCATGGTTCCGTAAATGTAGTTCACACCCCAGCGGCCGAACCACGAGCCATCGGGCTCTTGTTCGCTCAGGATGAACTTAATCGCTTTCTTCACGCGCTTGTCGTCTCCGGAAACACCGTACGCCGCCAGCATCTCAAGCACCCGGCCGGTAATGTCCACCGTTGGCGGATCAAGCATGGCGTTGTGGTCGGCAAAAGGAATGTGCTGGAACACCATGCGCGTATTGTCCTTATCGAATGACGCCCACCCGCCATTTTTGCACTGCATGGCAAAAATCCAGTCAATGGCGCGCTGGCTGACTTCGTGCTGGTAGCGCTCACGCGGATTCTGTACCTTGTCCAAACCCAGCAAAACCATGGCTGAATCGTCCACGTCGGCATAAAACTCGTTATTAAACTCAAAGTACCAGCCGCCTGGCGCGACATTCGGGACCTTCACGGCCCAGTCACCCTTGGTGCGGACTTCCTTGCTCAAAATCCAGTCCGCGGCTTTCAGCATACGGGAGTCATTTTTCGATACGCCGCTTTCTCCCAAGGCAAACAGCGCCAGTGCGGTGTCCCACACCGGAGACATGCACGGCTGCATACGGAACATTGGTTCAGAGCGATCAGCGATGCCGGGTTCGTCAATGCCAAGTTTCTCAAACTCGCTCAACGCGCGGATCACCTGCGGATCGTCTGTTGAGTAGCCCAGGCAGCGCAGCGCAACAATGGAGTTCAAAATGCCCGGATAGATTGCGCCCAAGCCGTCTGATTTTTCAAAGCGATCCAGCATCCAACGCTCGGCTTTCTTGACGGCCAGGTAGCGCAGCGGACGGATATGAAACCGCTCGCAGAAATGGACCACGCGGTTCAGCACCAGGAAGAAGTTTCTCCACGAAACTTTCTTTGGGGACCACTTCAGGTGCAGGTGCTTGCCGTGGCGACCGCCTACAAACAGCTCGTCAATTCCCATTTCGACCGGGATTTTTTTAAGCGGCTTCTTGGCATAGGCGATTGATAGCGGCACCAAAATTGCCCGCGACCAGGAAGAAATCTCATACAAGTTGAACCAGAACCAGTTCGGAAAGAGAACGATTTCCGGGGGCACGGCGGGGACAGCCTCCCAGTCATATTGACCCAGGAAACACAGATAAATTTTGGTAAAGGTGTTGCACTCCGTGGCGCCGCCCAGTTCCAAAATCTTCTTGCGCGCCCGCTCCAGCACAGGATGGCCGAGGCTGTAGCCCATCAGCTTCAACGCAAAATAAGCTTTTACTGAAGCACTGATGTTGGAAGGGCCACTGGTGTAAAGAGGCCAGCCGCCATCAGCATTCTGGTGGCGGATAATCTCCGGTACCGCCCGCAGCATCCGGCTGGGATCGCCGGTGCCAAGCAGTGTATGAATCGCAATATAGTCCGACTCGAGCGTGGTATCAGCTTCCAATTCGCCGCACCAGTAGCCATCTTCATGCTGCTGCGCAAAAAGGTAATTGCGCGCCTTCTGAATGCCAAAGGAGGCGCGTTCCAGCATGTCGTCGATTTTTCCAAAAAGCATGTGCGCTGCTTGCGCGCCAACCTTGTTGCTCATGGAATTTACTCCGCCGCAGCGGGGGCTGCAGCAATTGCTTCCACAATCTCCGGCGGCAGGCCAAAGCGGACATTCTCCGGCATGACCTCCACTTCTTGAATCGTGGTAAATCCTTTACCTTTCAAAAAGTCGATGGCCTGCTCCACCAGGATTTCTGGGGCGGACGCGCCGGCCGTAAGAGCAACGGTATTTTTGCCGGTAAGCCATTCTGGCTGTATGTCACTCGCCGTATCGATCAGGTAAGAAGGCGTCCCTAGATTCGTGGAAACCTCTACCAGCCGGTTTGAATTTGAGCTGTTTTCAGAGCCCACCACCAATAGCATGTCGGCCTGATGCGCCACGTCCTTGACCGCCGTCTGGCGGTTCTGCGTGGCATAGCAGATGTCTTGAGCGTGCGGCCCTTCGATGAGCGGGAACTTCTTCCGCAGGGCGTCAATTACGTCTTTCGTCTCATCCAGACTCAGCGTCGTCTGCGTTATGTAGGCAATCCGCGTCGGATCGGGGACTTCTAGTGCATCAACTTCACTCGCGCTACCCACCACCTGGGTCACTTCAGGGGCTTCGCCCAGAGTGCCTATCACCTCGTCATGATCATGGTGCCCTATCAGGATAATGCTGTAGCCCCCTCGCGCGTACTTCACCGCCTCAACGTGGACCTTGGTCACCAGCGGGCAGGTTGCGTCGATCACCCGCAAGTCACGCAGCTTGCTGGCCTCACGTACGCTGGGAGAAACGCCATGCGCGCTATAAATAAGGCGCTGGCCGTCCGGCACTTCATAAACTTCGTCGACAAAAATCGCGCCTTTGGCTTTCAGCTCTTCCACCACGTAGCGATTATGGACAATCTCTTTGCGCACATAGATCGGCGGCCCAAACGCGTCCAGCGCAATGCGGACTATATCAATGGCTCTGACGACTCCGGCGCAAAACCCCCGGGGCTTCAGCAATAGCAAAGTCTTAGCTTCAGTTTGTGTCATTTGTGATCTGTTGATTATATCCTTTTACACACTTTTCCCAGCCTCTAAGTTATCCCGAAAAATAGCCTTAGGCGATGCCAAACCATTGAAATTGCGATATTTAGCAGTAATAGGAGAGGATCAGGGGGTGAACGGGGTAGGTCTGAAAAAGACTTTGGCCTAGACGCCCTTGCCACCGGACTCAGTGCGGTGGCGGAGAGCAAGATTGTAGACACCGAATTTATGCGGACGCTTCCGCTTAGATCAAAACCGGTTTTGCTCCAATTGGACACTGAATATAGGCGAGAGCTGAGGATAGAGCTGTTTGCGAATGATTTTCGTCCGCTATCCCGTCGCGCATTAGCGACTGCGACGTCTCGGGTCTCCGTGGTGAATCCGCTCTTGCTGATCCGCGTTCATTTGCGTAATCCGCGGTGGCTTTTGCTCTTCCGATCACGGCGATCACCCGATCACGCGCGATCAAGGCGATCTCCTCATCCGTTCGCCTTCAGCAATTGCTCCGCGTGCTGCCGCGATGTCTCCGTCAACTTCTCGCCGCTCAACATGCGTGCAATTTCTTCCGTTTGCTCAGGCGCGGTCAGCGCACGAACAAGAGTTTTCGTCCGCCCTGCTGCCTCGCGTTTCTCGATCAGATAATGATGGTCGGCAAATGAGGCGATCTGAGGCAGATGGGTGATGCACAACACCTGGTTCCCCCTTGCCAGGGACTTCAGCTTCTTGCCCACAGCTTCCGCTGCGCGCCCACCAATGCCGGTATCAATTTCATCAAACACAAGCGTGCGTTGCGTTCCGCCTTTGCTCTTCTTCCCTGCTTCAATCGTAGCCTTAAGAGCCAGCATCACACGTGACAGCTCGCCGCCGGAGGCAATCTGCTGTACCGGCTTCAGCGGCTCACCGGGATTGGGCGAAATCAGATAAGTAACGCCATCAAAGCCAGCAGCGGTCCAGTTCGCCGGTTCGTCGGAGCCTGAAACCTCAATCCTGAACTGCGCTTTCATCGCCAACTGATTGATTTCCGCTTCCACCAGCTTCTGCAACTCTCGCGCCGCGCTGTAACGCCGCTTGGAAACCACCTGCGCCGCTGCAAGATAAATGGCCGCCGCCGCCGTGAGCTGTTTTTTTAAGTCGCGCACGAGGTCTTCGCGATTTTCTAGTTCATTGAGCTTGCGCGCAACCTCTTCGCCATAAGTAATCACTTCATCAACGCTCTTGCCATACTTGCGCTTCAATCGATCCAGCAACGCCAGCCGGTCTTCTACCTCGGCCAGACGCTCGGGTGAAGCGTCGATCCCATCCGCGTAGTCCCGAGCTGTAGCGCTCACATCCTCAATCGCCGCCTTGGCCGATTCCAGCGACGCCAGCGCTTCCAGAAACTTCTCATCGAAACGCGCTAGTTCTTCCAGTTGCTTTCGTGCCGCTGAGATCTGTGTGAGCGCTGACGCGTCATCTTCATAGAGGACCTGGTACGCCGCGGTGGCAGCACCAAAGAGCTTTTCTGAATTGGCAAGGACGCGCTTTTCCGTCTCCAGCTTCTGATCTTCGCCTGGATGAAGTTTCGCGGCTTCAATCTCTTTCTTTTGGAAGTTCCAGAGGTCGGCCATCCTCAGCCGATCCTGCTCGTCGCGATCCAACTGTGCCAGCCGCTCGCGCACTTCCGTCCATGCAGCATGCTTTTCCGCCAGCTCGCTCAAATCATGGCCCGCATAGGTGTCCAGCAGTCCCAGCCGCGCCCCTTCATCGAAAGCAAGGATCGTTTCATTCTGGGCGTGAATTGAAGCCAGCGCCGGGGCGAGCGCCCGCAGCAACGCAACCGTAGCCGGTTGGTTATTGACGAAGACGCGCCCCTTGCTGCCTAAGGCAATCTCGCGCTTTACAATTACGTGGTTCCCTTCGGGCTCAATCCCGTTCTCTTCCAACACGCGCCCTAGCCGCTTTTCGTCGGCCTCAAACACGCCGCTGACTACGGCTTTCTCCGCGCCGTGGCGAATCATGTCCGTAGAAGCTTTGTCGCCTAACAATAATGACAGCGCATCAATCAGGATGGACTTGCCGGCGCCGGTCTCTCCAGTGAGCAGGTTCAGGCCCGAGGCAAACTCCACCGCCAGGCTGTCAATCACGGCATAGTTTTCAACGCGCAGCTCCAGCAGCACCGGAATGAACCTCAGAAGGAAATTGAGCGAAGTCTAACACACGGATCAGGTACTCTCGCTTTCTTCTTTCTCGGCAAGCAGCGCGGCCCTGACATCTGCTTCCCACACAGGATTTCCAATGACGGCAGCAACCCAATCACAGCATGTCTGCTCGTAATCTGAAGCAGGCCACGCGCAATTGAGAAAGAACCAGACAGCCTCGCTAATTGGCTCCTCAGCGTGCCATGTAGTGATGACGACATTGCCATCTGTACACTCTGGCTGACGCCGAAATTTCGGCTGGTCGATGCTGTCATGGACGCTCTCACAATCCGGTCCCCACACACATGTGTAAACCATACCTTGATCCAGCAGTTTTTCTGAAACCGAGTAAATAGTCTCGGAATCAATCTCTCTGCCATCAATGGCAAGAAACAATACAAAATGAGCATTCGATGGATGAATTAAGGCAGGCAGTTCCGTAGGAGAATCGGCTGCGCAGAAAGAAATTGTCTTGGGAGGAAAGTCTTCGTCGATCCGGTATTGAGCGATTCTCTCCACAGTTTGAAGTCCCTCAGAACTCATTATCCAAGCATGCTTTCAATGATACGACATGCTTTTGCAGTTGCTCGTCCGCAGCACGCGACTCCCAAGGAGCAATCCAGTAGTGCTTTTCGGAGCCTCGGGAGCAGTTACGATATAGTATGTCCGGTTCCACTGACCTTGCTTTTAAAGGACGGTATAACACATGGTTCAACTGCTGCTGCTCTGCATGATGCTGATCCAGTCCGCCTCATCAACAACCACCAAGCCAGCCATCGACAATGAACGCGTGAGCGTGCTGGAGGTCTCTGACTCCGTACCCGCACAGCCCACTGATGCTGTTGTTGTATCCCTATCAGGTAGCGCGGCATTTGTGCCTAAAGGAACGGCCCCAACAATCAACGGACACTCATTTGTGATCGACTTAAAAGACAACCCTGTCCCGCCGATAGAAAATAAGAGTGGCTACCAAGCGGCCTTTCCACGGGCCGGCAGCAAGAAGTTATTTGAGAATAATCGAGTGATTGTGTGGGATTCCACATGGACTCCGGGAGTGGCCACGCCCATGCACTTCCATGATAAAGACGTGGTGGTAGTGTTCCTAGAAGATGGCGACCTGAAATCGACCACTCCAGATGGTAAAGAGGTTGTAAACAAGTACACCGCCGGGACTGTCAGATTCAACAAGGGCAATCGCACGCACTCTGAAACGCTGATCAACGGGACACAACGCGCGATCATTACTGAGCTGAAGTAAGCGACCTGTCTTTCACCGCGCTGGCCATTTTTTTAAGACCGTTTACGTCAATAACAAGGGTGCCATGGCACAGGAGAGTTCGTAGTTCGCGGAGCTTCAGGTTGAAGTTGGCGGGCCTTCATCCATTTCATCACGGCTTGTGCACAAGCGCGGTTCTTCCCCACTCCCTGTCGTGGAAAAGTCAATTCTGGCGGCAATCGAAATTCAGGACCAACCAAGATCGCGCAGCACCGAACAGTTTCCGGAACGGTCGGCGGGATGTCACCGTCAGACGAATTCCACAGAATTCAAAAGCTAGAACATCCAGTTGAGCGCACTTTCTGGGACCAGCATGGCCTACTAATCTTGTACTTCTTGGCATCCTGTGCTGCGGCGCAGCCATTTAGATGCTGCCCAGGCGGTGTCAACTGGATTGCTTCTCCTCGCAAAGCGACGATTGATGTACTCTTATACGTCCCATTTCATTTTCAAAACGGAAAACATGAACACATCTTTACGACGGCTTGTGGCAGTTCACTTTCTTTTCATTGGTTTCGTATTAGCATCGGCGCAAAAGAGCGTTTCTCAATCAGCGCTAGTGAATGATCTGCGCGAACTAGTGGAAATTCCCGCTGTGCCGGGCTATGAGCAACAGCTTGCAAGAAAGATTGCGGCTAAGCTGAAGGGGTTTTCCCCAAAAGTCGATGCGCAGGGTAATGTGACAGTCACAATCGGCCAGGGTACGCCACACCGCATGATTGTCGCTTCAATTGATGAGCCTGGA
Organism: Candidatus Angelobacter sp.; assembly: GCA_049688735.1. GTDB lineage: Bacteria > Acidobacteriota > Terriglobia > Terriglobales > Acidobacteriaceae > Angelobacter. The sequence continues at coordinate 9,288 of JBAVLE010000228.1, forward strand.
TTTGTAATCAGCGGGATTACAAACGATGGGTATTTGACCCTGCAACGCCTTCCTCAGGGCGGCAGTTTGCCTTTGTTCAATGAGCTTTATTCGGCACAGCCGGTATTAATTGGAACCGCGCAAAAAAAATGGATCAATGGAGCGGTTGCTGGTCGGTCAGTCCATTTGCAGCCACAACGCCAGCACCCTCCTGCTGCTTCTGATCTGGACAACATGTTTGTGGATGTGGGCGCAACGACTGCCGCTGATGCCCGTACGGGTGGGGCGGACGTTCTCAGTCCTGTTGCAATCGAGCGAAAGTTCTACGAGATGGGCTTCGGAAAGTGGACTGCCCCTGCCATCGGAGATCGGTTTGGGGCCGCCGCACTGCTTGAAGTCCTCCGCAACGTGCAGCCGGCAAATGTCAAAGGTACTCTGACGTTTGCATTCGTGGCCCAACAGTGGGTTGGTGCGCGAGGCTTACAGCGACTGATTTATCGTCTGGCCCCCGATGAACTGATCTACGTCGGCCGCCTCATTCGTGCGACCGCGGCTCCTGGTTCGCACGAAGCTGCGCCTGTTTTCAAGGAATCTCCGGGCAGCGGCGTTTTGATTGCTTCTGAAAAGCCAGAATCTGAGTTGACAGGCTTAGCTGCTGAGTTGAAGCAACTCGCAGCCCAGAGCAACATTCCTCTAAAAACAGATTACTCAGGGCCATTATTGCCGCGTGGCGGCTACATGCTTCAATCAAAGATGCCTGAACGCAACGTTCATCTTGCTGTGGCGACTTCATGGCCTGCAACACCGGGCGAGGTTCTTCAAGGCAAAGATGTTCTGGCCACAATCTCATTACTGGAGACATATCTTTTTGGAAAGAGCAAAGAGCCGGAACTGGGCCTTGCTTCTGCGCTCCCAGAACCAGTCATTTCCCAGAAGCCCACCACAGCACCTTCAACTGAAGAAATTATCAAACAGTTATCAGAGACCTACGCTGTGAGCAGTCATGAAGAGAACATGCGCCGCGCAGTCACGCAGTTACTGCCGGCATGGGCCAAGCCGGAAACAGACAATGCAGGGAACCTGGTGCTGCATTGGCCATCTCCAAAAAACGGCAGCGGCCCTCGGATCGTGGTGGTGGCGCATATGGACGAGATCGGCTATGAAGTACGTTCCATAAGTCAGGATGGTCGTTTGGAATTGGAAAGTAAAGGTGGTGGCATCCTAGCTTATTTCCTGGGACACGCCGGGTTAGTACACTCTGCAAATGGCATGCATCCTGGCGTGATGGAATTGCCGGAAGGTTGGGAAAAACCAGACTTCCAGTGGCCGCGCGGCCCACGGCAGACGTTTCGCATGGATGTAGGCGCACAGACATCAGAGCAGGCCAATGAATTGGGGATTAAGGTCGGTGATTTTGTCACCATTCCTAAGCGGTATCACAAGCTGCTGCATGACTTCTCCAGCGCCCGCTCCTTTGATGACCGCGTCGGCTGTGCCGCGTTGGTTGCTGCAACCTGGGCTCTAGGCCAGAACGTGAATCAGGCCGGAGCGGCGGCTAAGAATTCGTCGAGCACAGGTGGCCGCGATGTCACCTTCATTTGGTCCACGCGAGAAGAACTCGGATTGGAAGGCGCTGCCGGTGCCGCCAAAAATATGGCTACACAAGGAAGGGTGCCGGATTACGTTTTTGCCATCGATACTTTTGTCAGTTCAGATTCTCCATTGGAGTCCAAACGCTTTGGCGATGCTCTTTTGGGGCATGGATTTGTGGTTCGTGCCGTTGACAATTCCAATACCGTCCCGCGTGATCTCGTCCAGAAGGTCGTTTCCCTCGCCCGTTCCAGCAACATACCCGTTCAATATGGAGTGACAGGCGGCGGAAATGACGGAGCGGCTTTCCTACTCTACGGCTCAACGGATGTCGCCTTCGGCTGGCCATTGCGTTATTCGCATTCCCCTGCTGAAGTGATTGACATTCGCGATTTGGATGCATTGGCCAGGATCGTAGCAGCGGTTGCGCGGCGCTGGTAACAGAAGGGCGTGTGGGGTACTTTTATACTTCGTTACGCGGAGCAAAGGCATCAGCAGACGCTTCGTCCTTGTCCTTGGCTCGGAAGCGGAGCCGTCCAGGAAAGAAGCAGCCATGCAACTCGCTGAATCGCTTTCAAGCGTCGTTGAACTGCGCCCCACTAAGCAACTTGGATTGGCGCCGGTTCGGCCGGAGGGATATTGGCCTTATTCCAATGACTGAGCCATTGACTGTTAAGGGTTATTTATGGCGGAGAGAGTGGGATTCGAACCCACGTTAGAGTTTCCCCTAAACACGCTTTCCAAGCGTGCGCCTTCAGCCACTCGGCCATCTCTCCGGCGCAGGTTGGGACTTGAGTATTATACAGGCATGGTGGAGACAAGAGGGCGCAAGCGAATGCCTCAGCCGCAAATCTAGCGAATGAACACGCATCGACGAGAAAACAATTCACGACTTTCCCGTTGATTCATAGCAAATTCAAAAAAGAAGCGGCCGGATAGGTCGCTTGTGGTCGTGAAGAAAATTTGGGTCGGCTAGCAGCTTGTGGCCATGCTGCCGCAGAGAATGCGTTCAAAGCAATATTCGTCAATCACTGCAGCCACCGCATTTTTGCCTTTTTCGTCCAGTGAGCGTACCACGCGTCCGGTGCAATTTACCTGGACATCCGTATCGGTCCCCAGGACCGAGGCGGGCAACACAATGCGGAAGCGAATCACGGTCCCCACGCCGAGCAGGCTTTTAGTATGAAATAGCACGCCGCCGGCTGATATGTCCGCTGTTTCTGCGAAATATTCATGGGCGTCGGCCGTTCGTACCGTGATGGGAAGTCTCAGTGGAAAGCGTACCGAGCTTCTTGTATCTGCCGGGCCTAAACCAGCGGCTGGACCTTTGGCTTCGTTCACCCTTGCACCTCACATCGGAGGTTATACCCGTAGCGCAGTCATCCCAAGATTACTTTGGTATTCAGAGCGCACCAAAAGGCATACGCCAGAAGAGATGGCCAAAAAACCGCTCAGAATTTGGTCACTTCAGTGAAGTTAAAGTCGCGAATTTTCATGGCCGGAACCACCATGTCAAAAGCTTCTTCCCCGCTGGCCCGCACTGCTTTTCCCATGGCCTCAACGTTGTTCAGCATCTCAATCAGGCTCTGGTTAAAGCGGAAATTCAGCAGACCATGCTTCACTTTTCCGCCTTCAACCAGGAAAGTGCCGTCGCGCGTCATGCCCGTAACTATCTTTTCGTACGGATCAACTTCACGGATGTACCACAGTCGCGTGATTAGGATTCCGCGCTCAGTCCCGGCAATCATCTGCTCAACCGTCTGCTCATTGACTGGTGTTAGGAACACGATGTTAGTAGGAGCTTCGCCCATCTCATTGGGCAACGGAAAACCGTGGCCGGTCACACTGATTTCTCCGACCTTGTCTTTGTACTCAGACTTGGGCATCTTCGCCGCCGTGCTGCGCGCGTAAACCAAACTACGAATTACTCCTTTTTCGACCAGGCTCACACGTTGGCGGTGGACCCCTTCACCGTCGAACGGGGCATTGGATTGAAGCGGATGAGCAACGTCATCGACAATCGTGATGTTTTCGCCAAACAGCTTCGTCCCGATCCGATTATTTAGAAACGATCGCTGGTCCAAAATCGCCTGTCCACCGAAATCCCAGAACATGAAACCAACTAAATCAAGCACTGCCGAAGGCTCAAGAATTACCGTATATTTCCCTGGTGGCAACTCCTGTGGACTGCGCGAGTCACGCGCTTTCTGTGCTGCAATCTCCGCCAGCCGTACTGGATCGATATTTTTTACATCTGGAGAGTTTGCTTTCTGCCATCCGGAAGAACTGTCGGCCAGCATGGTGATCGAAATTTCTGCTGCTGTCTGGCGATGGTACACGCTTAGGCCCTTGGAGTTGATAACGGCCTCTGCGTTCTGCGAAGTGGAGTAAATGCCGGCAGTCACAAGCTTGTTCCTTTTTGCCGCTGCCACAATTTTCGCGACGCCTTCTGCCCGGTCGGCCGGGGTAATAGCCGAGGTCTGATCAAACCATCGCGTTGGACCGTCTGGGCCTTTGCTCTCGCTGGCATTCGCCATCGTCAGAAAGTCTGGATCTGGTTCCTGTACGCGAGCAATGCTCTCTGCCAACTGCACAGCGCGCTTCAAACTTTCGTCATCAAACCTGTTCGTAGTGGCACGGGCGGTCTTGCCATCAAAGGCTACCCGGATCGACGCTGCTTCGTTCACCTCCGCCACGTTTTGATGAATGGTGTTGTTGGCAAAGCGCGTGAGCGAGAAATCTGTCGAGGAAAAAATAGCTTCGACTTCATCGACAGTTGAGAATTTCTTGATCTTTTCGAAGATTTGTTCGGCGTGGGATTGGGTTAGCATTGTGGCCCCAGCAGTTGGCAATTTGCAATTGTGTGAAATCCCGAGCACCAGCGAGGGATCCCTATCGTCTTAAATCTCTGCAAATCTGGCCACATTCTTTCTCTCCCCCTCAATCTTGGCTATGTAGCTTTAATGCTCGTATCGTTGTCACAAAAGGGTTTCCTCTCTTCGCTCGGCATAAAACAAAACCTAATTCCCCTTGTACGCCGTCCCAATCTTCACATTCCTGAACCTTGCCGGTGATGCGCCGTGTCCCGTGCCCATCGTCTGCATGGGTTGCACTTTGCCACAGTTCGGAGTACCCCACAACGTCCATTGATCCCGCGAGCAGATGGCGTCCATCGAATTCCAGAATTCCGTAGTGATTCCGGAATACGATGGATTTTTGAACATGCGCCCCAGCTTGCCGCCTTTGATCTCCCAGCCAATCTCGCAGCCAAACTGGAAGTTATAGCGTTTGTCATCAATCGACCAGGATCGATTAGTCTGCATGAAAATGCCATCATCAGTCCCGGCGATAAGCTGGTCAAACGTCAGTGGCTTATCTCCGGGAAGAATGCTGATGTTGGTCATGCGGACGAGCGGAATGCGGTTCCAGCCTTCAGCCCGCATGGTGCCGTTTGAGCGCGTCTCACCGATGGTGTGCGCCGTTTCCCGCGAGGAAATATATCCGGTGAAAAGGCCTTTAGTAATAATGGGCGTGCATTGCGCCTGCACGCCTTCATCGTCATAGGCGAACGTGCCCAGGCCCGGGCCATGTTGTTCTGTGGCGTCAGCCACCACATTCACCATGTCGCTGCCGTAACGCAACGTCCGCAACTTTTCCAAGGTAAGGAATGATGTTCCTGCAAAATTGGCTTCGTAACCGAGCACGCGATCTAGCTCAATGGGGTGCCCAATGGATTCGTGGATCTGCAACCCCAGCTGTGAAGAATCAAGGACCAGATTCATGCGCCCTTCCGGACAACGCTCCGCTTTGTGCAGAGCCACCGCCTCTTCGCCAATGCGGCGCGCATTCTCCAGCAACTTCAGTTCGTCGATCAGCTCATATCCTCGGTTCTGGTGCTGGCCGCCGAAAGAGTTGGGATAAGACCGCTTCATGATCTCCGTGCCTTGAAACGCCAGCGCGCAGAAACCAGCACCGGTGATGACGCGCGTCTGATGGATATCCGATCCATCAGTGTTGTAGAACCACTGCTCATAGCGCCCCAGCTGCATACTGCTCTCAGCCAGCGTTACTCCTTTTACTGCGAGCAACTCGGCATCTATACGAGTCAGCAAATCAAAATTTTGCTCGACTGAGGTCGTAAACGGATCAATTTTGTACGGGCTCGACCACTCGATCTTTACCGCTGGCTCTGGGGCCAGCCGCACCGGTTCCTCTTTAACTCGGCTGGAAGCCCTGGCGATCTCCACTGCTTGAGCAGCCGCTTTGTCTACGGCTTCACGGCTCAGGGCGTCCGTGGAGGCAAATCCCCACGCGTCATTTACCAGCACGCGAATACCTATGCCCAGGGTTTCCGCACTGCTCGCGTGTCCGACCTTGCCATTTTTAGTAGCCAGCGAACGCTGGCGGTGATCGACAAGGCGAACATCAGCGTAGCCCGCGCCGCGTTGCGTAACAGTACTCAAGGCCCAATCAGCAATCTGTTTCATGCTCATAACGATCTTCGATCATAAATGATTTCTCCGGTACGAGTTCGGATCTACACTGACTCATATGTCGCAAAAACCGGCAATAATTAAGATCATCGACCTGGAAGAGGACATGCCGAAGGTAGAAGAGGCGCGTTTGCGAATGCAGCGTGAACTCCAACTTGCACGCCAGCAGGGCTATTCGGCGGTCAAGCTGATTCATGGCTATGGTTCCAGCGGAGTTGGCGGCGCATTAAGAATCGAATTACAGAAAGAGCTTCAGCGGCTGGCGCGCGAGGGCAGCCTGCGGTCATTCGTCACAGGAGAAGACTGGCGCATTTCTGACGAAAAAACGTGGGAACTTCTTAAACGTTATCCGGAATGGAAGAAGGATTCAGACCTGGGCAAGGCGAATAAAGGAATCAGCATCGTGCTGCTCTAAACAGCATTATCCGCTATAAAAGAAGTCCGCAAAGCTACGGGTGCAGAAAATAATTCATTGGAACTAAGGTTCAAACAACCTCTGAGACTTAATTTGGATCAGAGAAGAAGGCAGGCTTTCTCCGACGTGAGGAACTGTGCTGAATTAAAGCCCATGACCACAGAGGTCTTCCGGGGCCCATACCGTAAACCGAGCTGCAGGATTTTAGAGCGACATCCATTCAGGAGGATTGCCGTGTTTTGGACGATTTTCACGTTAGCCATTCTGCTGTGGATGGTTGGTCTGGCCGCAAATTTCGGCCCCGGCGTGATGCCTCTGCTCCTTGTATTGGGAACGATTCTGGCAGGCATGAATTTGGCATTCCGACGTACCTCATCAAATTGACACGCAATCAGCGCCAAGCGGAACAGCACAGATCAAAGCAATGCGTGAACAAATCATGCTGCCCGCCTCATCAACATTTCTAGTTTTTGAAAGCAAAAGGACCAAGGAGGCCCTATGAAGAAGTTCGTAACACTTTTATCTGTAGTGAGCCTAGCAACATTTAGCTGGGCCGGAACCGCAAAAGAAGATTCGGCTGATCGTTTGCAGAAGTCGTCAGAAGTATTAACTCAAATCGCAAATGCTCCAGATAAGGGGATTCCAGAAGAGGTCCTTGGCAAGGCCAAGTGCATTGCCATTGTGCCCCATCTGGTAAAGGGCGGATTTGTTTTCGGCGGTAAGCATGGGCGTGGCGTCGCCACGTGTCGTACCGCGGATGGCTGGAGTGCACCGGCATTTATTTCAGTTGGGGGCGGAAGCTGGGGACTGCAAATCGGCGTTGAAGGCGTTGACCTAATCATGCTGATCATGAATGACAAGGGAATGCAGCAATTGCTTTCCAGCAAGTTCCAGGTAAGCGGTGAAGGATCGGCAGCGGCCGGCCCGGTTGGACGCCACGCATCCGCGGGAACCGACTGGAAACTTGATACGCAGATGCTCACTTATTCGCGATCCAAGGGAGCATTTGCCGGCTTGACTCTGGAGGGAGCTGTCATCCAGCAAGACTCCGATTCCACAACCGCTGTCTATGGCAGGGACGTGGCTTTTAAGAACGTGCTGCTGGGTAAAGTGCCCACTCCGGCAATAGCCAAGCCCTTTGTGCAGTCAGTATCAAAGGCGACAGATGCAGCCGTTACGAAGGAAGCCGCGGACAACGACGCAAAGAAATAGCTGTCTTCACAATTTGATCAAAACCGAGAGCACGCAACTATTTAAGTCAATAGCTGCGTGCTTTTTTGCAAAAAGCCATTCGCTTGGCATTTTTCTTGTAAATTCTTTCGTCTTATTGAGCGGTTCTGGTTTGGAGTAGCGGCATCTAACTATTACGTAGTATTTCGTGGCCAGCTTTTTGTCTTACGTCCGCAAAAGAAGGGTCCATGCAAAATTCAATACGAACAGTGCTGGCAGCATTGCTGGTTGTTTTCGGCTTCTCACAAGCCTGTCACGGATATTCCATTCTCACGCATGAAGAGATAGTGGACCTGCTTTGGGCTGACCAGATCAAGCCGCTCCTGATGCAGAAGTACCCTAATGCAACCGAAGAAGAACTCCGCAAGGCGCATGCCTTTGCCTATGGTGGCTGCCTGATTCAGGATATGGGCTATTACCCTTTCGGCAACACACTTTTCAGCGATATGGTCCATTACGTCCGCAGCGGAGACTTTGTGGACGCATTGCTTGCGGAATCCACAGACCTCAACGAATACGCGTTTTCGCTGGGAGCATTGACGCACTACGTCGCGGATACCATTGGTCATCCGGTGGTCAATGCTGCGGTGGCACGCGAATTTCCCAAACTTGGCGCCAAATATGGGCCGATCGTGACCTACGCGCAGGACCATAAGGCGCATATCCGCACTGAATTTGGTTTTGACGTGGTGCAGGTAGCCAAGCAGCGCTACACCTCTGACGCGTACCACGACTTCATCGGCTTTGAGGTTGCCAAGCCTGTGCTGGAACGCGCGTTCCTGAAAACATACGGCATCTCGTTAAGTGATGTTTTTGGAAATCTTGATCTCTCAATCGGCTCATTTCGCTGGTCAGTAAGCCGGGCCATCCCGGAGATGACTCGCGTAGCGCTTTTGACCAAGAAGGATGAAATGGTTAAAGAGAACCCAAGCTTCGCCAAGAAGAAGTTCCTTTACAACCTGAAGCGCTCAGAGTATGAAAAAGAATTTGGTAAAAAATATCAAAAGCCCGGGCTAGGCGCCCGTATTATGGCGGTGATTTTCAAGATCATTCCAAAAGTTGGTCCATTCAAGGCAATCGCGTTCAAGATGCCGAACCCAGATACCGAGACGCTGTATCTGAAGAGCGTGAATGATACGGTGGAGAAGTATCGCGCTGAACTGCGCGACCTGAAAACCGCCAAACTGCAACTTGCCAACATGGATTTCGATACCGGAAAACCCGCCAGTCCGGGAGAGTACCGGCCTACGGATGAGACGTACGCGAAGCTGCTGGACAAGCTGACGAAGGAGAAATTCGGTGGGATGCTCCCCGACTTGCGCGAGAACATCCTGGTTTTTTACCAGAATCCGTCAGCCCCCAACTTCGTAAAGAAAAAACGAGAAAAGTGGAGCGAAGTACAACACCAGTTGGAAGAATTAAAAACTGCGCCCACCACGCAAGCCAGCGCTCAATAGCCGTGTGCCTCCATGTTGCTGATCAGCTTCATGTCGCCGCTATTGAGGAATGACCGGCGTAACTGTACCGGAACTTATGTCGCCCAGCATGCCCAGCGCCTGGACAGCCGGACCGGACGTAACCGTGACACTCACTTTCACAGCGCCGGCAGGCGGAGAAGGAAACCAATCCGCTATCACGTCACGGGTAATCTTCTTCCCCGCAATGCCGCCGCTCAATCCCGGCAGGATGAAAGAGGTATTTGCCAGCGAGACATTGCTGGAATCCAGCAGGTCAATCTTGATGCCTGCATTTTGGCTGTTGGTATTTTGCAGCGAGAGTCCGGTAAATTGTGTCCCGCTGTTCACAAGCGGAATGCCGGCGGAGAGATACGTTACGCGAGAGAACATGGGATGCACCAGCTTCACCAGAGCGTTCGCACTGGTTCCGGCAACATCGTCTGCGCGCAAGTAGGTGTAATACTCAAGAACAAAGTTGGTGTTGGTATCCTTCACCCGAACGCGCTCGCCATCGAGCTGAAACGTGGCTCCGGTACCGGGGCAAGTCGTCGCACCGTCCGCTACTGCGCCATTACAGATTTTTACGTCAACCTCGCCCGAATTCACAACGGACTGGTCCACTGGCACAATCGTCGTGCCTTCAATGGAAATTCTGGTATTGGCATTAAATCCAGCGCCGAAAATTTTGATCAATGTGCGGTCGGCCAGCAAACCGCCTGCGGGTAACACGTCACTCACAAAAGGACTGCCAGCCGGGGCAATCGTCAATGTTCCGGGAGCAAATTCTAAAGTCGTGTAGGCTTTTGTGGCGTCGAAAAATGATGTGTTGGCAGTGTCAATACTCAATGGGAAGGTCGCCCCAGGCGCAAGGCTGTTGCTCAATGGCATGGACAGAGTAATTACGGGATAGGTGATATCCGTGCCCAGAACAGCATCGGGTGAGCTGAGTTGGATCTTGATGTTTGACGGACTAACAGACGTGTCTATCACCGCGATTCCAGCCGCTTTTCCAGATGGATCATTGATCGCTACGCCACGGACTGGCCCCGTCGGCACCTGCGGACGAGTGCTTCCATGCGCGATGGGCTTGGGCTCTGTATTGGAAAGCTGGAACTGGAAAATACCTCCGGGCGGCACGCTTGTATCCAGAACTTTCATGCCGATTGCTCCACCCGGTAAGGGAGGGGGAGTAGGGGACGGAGTGGGGACAGGCGTTGGCGTCGGTGTGGGAGTCGGTCCGCCCGCACTGACGCTTCCACCACCACATCCCCAGCAAGCACTGAAAGTGAGAGCCAGCACGGCAACCCTAAGCTTTCCCATCCGGATGGGCCGTTTCTTTTCTTGCTCAATCATCACAACTCCTGGCCGAGCCGGATTGTTTCCGGCAAATAATCTTGTAAGCCGCTTAAAAAACTATAGAGGTCGTGGCCGCCCGTTAGTTACAGTTTGTGTAACTTAGCCCCGATTAAGATTCTAATTTAAGTTCAATGCTCTTCGATGAACGCAACTTATCCCTGTGTAATTAGTGCTGACAATCTGCCGAAAAAATTGCTAAAAAAGGGCCGCGTTTTCCGGGACGCGCGCCCCTCTTCAGCAGTCGACGGATGAGCCTGCTATTTCAAATGAGACACGAAGGCAACGTCGGCGGAACAGAAAAATTCAATTTCTCGATTTTCTGCAGGAATGGCACTTCCCTCTGGTGAATCGACCTTAACGTGAGGGCTCGGCTTCTTGCACCCAATAACTTCTTCTTGCGAGTACCACAGCGTTCCCATGCCCTCTGAGTCGCACTCGTACTTGATGCAGGCCGGGATGCGGCTTCTTTGGCTGGAACCGCAGAAGGTATCGGCTGTGGAGATGGTTGGTAAATTCCGTCATGAATTTCTCAAAGCTCTTGCGCGAGGTAAAAATCTCATATTCGCCGCCAGTCATGGAAGCAACGCTTTTAGCAGCGTTTTTGCGCATGGCCTGCCGCGCCATCTTCATGAGGCGCATTATGTCGAGATTCCAGCCTGCTGGATCAGTGCGCGCATCCCACTCTCCGCGCAAGGTGTCCATAGCTGTTGATACGGTGGGAGAAAACGCCAGCGAATACATTACGGTGTTGCTCTCACTGATCGCCCTAATAGTGTCATCAAGGTTGACAGCGTGGCTGCCGTGGTCACGCGTCTCGCTAATCAGCAACAGAACGCGGCGGCTATCCTCCGGCTGCTTCTTCAGCAGGTTTACGGAATACCGGACTGCATCATAGATCGCTGCGCCGCTGCGGTCGCCCTCTTCCATGTTCCTCCGCGGACCTTCCATCATGCTCTTGAGATATTCTTCGGTCGGGGCCGACTCAAAACTGAAATCCTGGGCTAATTCCACATTGTTATCAAATACCACGATTGCCGTTTGCACCTGCGGCTGGCTCACGATTTGGTCCAGCATGGCGCTGATCCCTTTCATGCGCTGAAATTCATACAGCGCGCTGCGCCCGCTCTGGATCGCAATCACCAGTGAAACCGCCTCCTGTGGTTCCGCTTCATCCATGCTTACCTGCTGCTCAATTCCATCATCTTCAATAATAAAGTCTTTCACCTGGAGCCCAAAGACGGGTTTGCCGGCTTTGCCCTTCACCAATGTCGGTACAAAAACGACATTGGCTTGTGTGCGAAGGGAGGGGATATCTTGTTGGCTTTCAGCCTGGGCACGGCAACCTATCGGATACAAAATCATGGGACACAAGAAAAAGACGCAGGCGAGAACTGAGTAGTAGGATTTTCTGCGGCTCTCATTCAGCATGTCTGGTTCCTCAATGATCTCGCCGTCATCCAATGAATTGCCATGAAGAAAACGGATCCCGTTCGCCAGCACATTTCCAATTTGCTGACCAAGGCAGAAGCGCATGTCGACCTGCGCGAAGCTCTCAAGAACTTTCCCAAAGATCTTCGCGGACGCAAACCTGAAAGCGGCCCGCACACGCCGTGGCAATTGCTGGAACATATCCGCATTGCCCAGTGGGACATTCTTGAGTTCAGCCGCTCCGCCAAACATAAATCGCCCAAGTGGCCGGACGAATACTGGCCCAAGACTGAAGCGCCACCGAACGATAAAGCTTGGGACAAAAGCGTTAAACAAGTTTTGGCAGACCTGGAAGCCATGGATGAGCTGATTGGCGATCCCAAACGCGATCTCACCGCCAAGATTCCTCATGGCGATGGTCAAACGTTGTTGCGTGAAGCGCTTCTGGTAGCCGACCATAATGCTTATCATCTGGGACAACTGGTTATGATCCGGCGCATATTAGAACGGAAGTAATAGCAGATTCTTGCAACCTGCAAGAGTCTCAGACAAAAATGAAACGGCGCTTCGGATCGGAAGGCCGCGGACAGGTTCTGGTGACTCTTAAGCCACGGCTTTCTTGCCGGCGATCATCATGCCTGCACCTGCGGCAATCAGTACCGCGCTGATGATAGGCGACACCTTTTCATCGTGCCGGGTCTCAATGCCAATGGATGCTCCGCCGACTTTCACACCGTTATGCTCAGTGTGAGGAATTGGCACCACCAGCGAAGCAATTCCCAGAACTACAAATACCACCCCGACCCAAAATAAACCTCTCATGGTATTCTCCTTTTTGTCGATTCAGAATTGCACTCTCAGCAGAAAAGTTCATGCCACTGCAAAGCGATGTGGCGCTCCAGCTACTCTGTTTGAGATGCAAACAAACTCCGGTATGCCGTAAGAACAAGCAAAACGGCGACCTCTTTTGAAGTCGCCGCCTTGGTTGCAATTTGTTGTTCTGCTGAGCAACTAAGTCCCTTCAGACCACGATGCTAAATACTCTTCCTGCTCCGGCGTGAGCTTGTCGATTTTTACGCCCATGGATTCCAACTTGAGGCGCGCCACTTTCTTGTCCAGATCGTCCGGTACCGGATAAACCTTCTTCTCCAGCGATTTGTGGTTCTTGGCCAGATACTCAGCAGCCAGCGCCTGGTTGGCAAAGCTCATATCCATCACTGAGGCTGGATGTCCCTCGGCTGCGGCCAGGTTGATGAGGCGGCCTTCACCCAGCAGATAAATCTTGCGCCCATCCTTCATGGCGTATTCATCCACAAAGTCGCGGGTCTGGCGCTTGGAGGAAGACATTTTCTCCAGCGCTGGAATATCGATTTCAACGTTGAAGTGGCCGGAGTTCGCCACCACAGCGCCATTCTTCATCAGATCGAAGTGGTCGCGTGCGATCACGTTCTTGTTGCCTGTAACGGTCACAAAGATATCGCCGATCTTGGACGCTTCCGCCATCGACATAACGCGATAGCCTTCCATCACGGCTTCAATCGCTTTCGTCGGATCAATTTCCGTCACGATCACGTCAGCGCCCATGCCGCGTGCGCGCGAAGCCAGGCCGCGTCCGCTCCAGCCAAAACCGGCAACCACAAACTTGTAACCGGCAATCAGCGAATTGGTGC
>JBAVLE010000229.1:0-2164 GCA_049688735.1 Candidatus Angelobacter sp.
TGCCAAACAATTCTGGCAAGAGAAATTTACGGGAAAGGCGGCGAATTTCCCGGGCAGCGTTGCATCTTCGATTGTGCTTGTGATCGCTGCCGCCGTATTGCTGGTGCCGATTGCGCAGAGGCTTGGACGGCGGACCTGGGCGGTCTGGGACAAGGTGTGCATCTATATGGCATGCATCGCCACTGCAGTTCTGTTATGCGGGGAGATACCGTTCCTCTTCCATATGACCACCATCGATCTCCCGTTCTTGCCTTTGGCTTTCGCGCTGATATTTTCAATATTCTGCGGGGCGCTGGGCTTGTGGATGGGGATTTCGAAACTTCTTGGACGCATAGTTTTTGGTTTATTTGGAGTCAGCGGTCCACTTCTCGCGCTCGCTGGATTTCTCTGGCTTGCGTATTTGTTCATGATCCGCTGGACAGACAGCACATCTTGGCTTATTGGAATTACGGCAGGATTGTTTATTTATGGTGGATTCATCTTGAACATCAACTTTGCCTCACCACACAGATTTTATCGTGACAGGCTCGCGAGAACCTATCTCATCCAACACTCAGCGAATGGCGAAGGAGTAGCACTAAGAGATCCGCGACCGCTGTCCACGATGAATGGGGCCCATAAAGCTCCATACCACCTGATAAATGCTGCTCTCAATATCCCGACCTGTACCGATCCTAATCTTCGTGGACGCAACACTGACTTTTTCCTGTTCAGTAAGCATTTTTGTGGCAGTCCTATCGTTGGCTTTCAGCCGACCTCGGAATGGGAAAAAATGGATGAGCATCTCGACTTGGGCACTGCGATGGCGATCTCCGGAGCAGCAGCGGCACCGCATATGGGCACTCTAACAGCTCCTCAGTTCACTTTTTTTCTGGCAATGCTGAATATCCGGCTCGGTTATTGGGCCAGGAATCCAGGAAAGCCGCCTCTTCCAATTCTTCGCAATATCGAGGGCCTTTTGCCTCCAGTCGGTTGGTATTACTTTTTACGTGAACTGAGTGGACAGATGAGTGAGAAGACGCGTTATATCAACCTTTCTGATGGAGGCCACATTGAAAACCTGGGCATTTATGAACTGTTACGGCGGCGTTGCAAATTCATCATCGCAATTGACGGTGAAGCTGATCCGGCCCGTTCTTTCGGTGGCCTGCTCACGTTAACGCAACTGGCGAAGATTGATCTCGGCGTCCGGATCGAGCCGGATCTTGCGGACCTCCGGACGGACCAAGAAGGTTGTGGTCGAGCACATTTCGGGCTGTCACGGCTCGACTATTCCGATGGATGCCATGGGCTCCTGCTGTACATTAAATCTTCACTCACAGGCAATGAGTCTGAGTTTCTCAAAAAATACCGGGCTGAGCACCCTGATTTCCCCCACCAGAGCACTGCGAACCAGCTTTTTGGCGAAAGCCAATTCGAGGCTTATCGCTCCCTTGGTGAGCATATAGCCGAAGACCTGTTTCGACAGGACCTTGTTGACAAATGGGATAATAGCTTATCGACTTGCGAATGGTTCAAGCGCTTGGCAGAGAGGCTACTGGCGTGACTATCGCTGAGCCAAATGAAAGACCGACGGATCCTAAGAAGCCCCGCTACGACATTTTTGTTTCCTATGCGCAGCACGACCATCGTTACGCCAAGGAACTCGGCGAGCATCTGAAAGCCTTGAAAACGGCCATTGAGTTTAACTTTTTCATTGACAAAGAAGAGTTGCGTGCCGGTGATGATCTGCGGGACACGATTGAACACGCTACTCGTACAGCATCGATATTCATCATTGTTGCTACGCCTTACTACTTTTCCTCCGCTTGGGCCTTTCCCAAGGAATTCCCGGCTGTAAAGAGCGCAGTTGAGGAATCGGAAACCAAGAAGCTTATTACGCTCGTTTACGAAGAGTGTGATTTTCTGCTTGAGTATCACCGTTTAACCCGCTATTTAGTGATGAACCTCAGTAAAGGACCCAGACGGTACAATCGGTTGATGTCAGACCTTCATAAAATCATGACTCGAATAGCACCATAGTGATCACATTATTCTGACGTTACCCGGTAGGGGACCCATTCGATTTCTCTCAAAGCGCGAAGCGATACTCAGCTGAAGATAACCGGATTCGGTGAGTTCCCCGAGCGCCCCCTTTCGGGCCGGGAATCGTAAAGCTATTGAC
>JBAVLE010000230.1:0-12486 GCA_049688735.1 Candidatus Angelobacter sp.
GTAATAAGCATTTACAGTAGGCGGAGTCATGCCCCACTCCTGTTTGTCTACTGGTTTGCCGATCTTCTGCAACTGGCGGTTGGATTCAAACTCACTCGCGCGATAGAGATTTCCGATCAGGTCTCCGCGAACGACCTTAAGCTTGCTATAATCGCGCCATTTATCGGGATAGCCGATCTTGTTGCGGATGGCGGCCAGCTTGATCAATGCTTCCTTCTTAGTAGTCTCGGTCATCCACGGCAGGGTGGTGATGTCGCCGCTAAGGGAGTGTTCCAGCGCGTCTACCATCTTCAGCATGCGCGCTTTTCCTTCCGCGCCAAAGGTAGCGTCCACATAAGGCTGGCCCAGCGCTTCTCCCAATGCGTTGTCCGTGGCGTTGATGCAGCGCTTCCAGCGCACTGGCAATTCTTTTTGTCCGGTGATGGCCTGCTGGAACTTGAAATCTTCCTGCACGAAGTCATCGGACAGCCAGCTGGCGGCATTGTTTACCATCTGCCAGGTCATGTAGGTCTTCCATTCCTCCAGCGGGACGGAATCAATGACCACATTCACGGCCTTAAAATATTCGGGATTGCCGACATTCAGTTCAGCAAAAGATGGCGCGCCGGTGGCCGCGAAATAGCGGTCAAGATGGAAGTTGGGAGCAAATGCCTCAGCCTGCGCGACCGACATCTTGTGGTCTCTGTTCTTGGGATCGCGACGCAACGTGCGCTCCATAAAGGCTTTGGCTAGATCAGTTTCAATCTTCAGAACAGTTTCGGCGCTTTGCGCTGCTTGCTCAGGCGATTGCCCGAGCAGAATGAAATCTTTTCTCATGTGATCGACGAAGGCCTTGCGGATGGCGACAGTTGGAGCGTCATCTTTCAGGTAATAATCGCGGTCCGGCAGTGAAAGACCACTCTGGTCAATGGAGGCAATCGTCTGGTCGGCATTATGCAGGTCTGGGCTGGAGCCAAATCCGAACAGCGGATTAGGACCAATCAGCTGCTCATGCGCCATCACTTCAATCATCCCTGTCTTATCTTTGATGGCGGCGATGCGATCTAACTCCGGCTTCAACGGGGCGGCGCCAGCCTTATTGGCGGCTGCCTCATCCATGCAAGAGGCGTAGAAGTCGCCGATTTTCTGCGTCACCGCATTGCGAGATGGGTCTTTACGCGCGGCGGTTTCCAGTATCTGGCGCAGAACCACCAGATTGTGCTCATAGACTTCTGCAAAGCTGAGCCAAACAGGCTGGTCAGCGGGAATGGGATTATTTTTTATCCAGTTTCCGCAGGCATACTGGTAGAAATCCACACAGGGATCAACCGTTTTATCGATGTTCACGATATCGAATTTAGGGGCTGGATGCACCGGGGCAGGGTTGCTCGTCGTCGATGGATTCGCCGGTGGAGCGGTAGGTCCGGAATT
This sequence comes from Candidatus Angelobacter sp., assembly GCA_049688735.1. Lineage (GTDB taxonomy): Bacteria > Acidobacteriota > Terriglobia > Terriglobales > Acidobacteriaceae > Angelobacter. The sequence goes on from JBAVLE010000230.1 coordinate 1,411, forward strand.
CTGGGTCTTGGCATTGCCAGCGTTTTTAGTGGACTTCAGGTCTGGTTTTTGGGGCGTAGGTTGTGGCGACTGGGCCAGCACCATGCCGGCGGTAAGCAATAGCATTCCAACGAAAGATAAGACGGGCTGGTGCAACGGGTATTTACGCATTCGAAATTCTTCTCCTATGCCAGAACATGCATTGTATAAGACGGATTGGGACGAAAGACGTTGGCAATCATCTGAGGTGGCCCCACAAGGATATTCGGCGCTACCAGACGCCGTCAGTCTTAGTTTTTGCTCGGCGAACGCGATATGATGTCCTTTATCCTTCATGGAACAAGACCTGACAATTCTCAAAGATGACATGATTGCCTTTATTGAGGGCCATGGGTTGCGGCGCTTTAGCGCTTACGTGAGTGATGAGATCGCGAACGTGCCATGGTCCACCGACGAAGACCACCCTGATGGCTGGAAAGACTTTGTTGAGCTGGCCAAGGCTTCAAACGTAAGTTTTGTGACCATGAATCACGTTTCGCTCGATAAAGAAGATGTGGACCTGCTGGTCAACCGGCTCCAGGAAATTGAATATATGAATGAGGAAGAGCTGGAAGAGGCGGGCTGGCTGCGCAGCTTTATTGGCAAAGTGGGCTATCTTCAGCTTGGATTTCCTTGCCATGGCGTGATGTTTTTATACGAGGTTTCCACCTCGTGGTATGACACGTACCAGAGGCTAGAAAGTGCAGCCGACGATTATGACGGCATCCTGATTGACGATACCGATCAGGAAGACGAGTAAGCCGCAGATGCGGTGGTCATTTTCGAATCCCGACGCGGCGCAGGTAGAAGCGCTCTGCGCTGAAGCTAAAGTCTCTCCGATTGTTGCCCGGTTGTTGGCCCTCCGGGGCATTACTCCATCCAACGCGGCAAACTTTCTGTCGCCTTCACTCGATCATCTGCATTCGCCCTATCTCATGCGAGGAATGACTGCCGCTATAGAGCGCCTGAGCGCCGCCATCGCCAATAAAGAAGGCATTCTGATTTATGGCGACTACGACGTAGATGGCACCACGGCCGTCGTCATTCTGAAAACCGCGATCGAGCTGTGTGGCGGCGCTGCTGATTTTCACGTTCCGCACCGGATCAAAGAAGGCTACGGCATCAAGGATGACGTGATCGAGCGGGCCGCTGCTGGCGGAATAAGAGTCGTGATTAGCGTGGATACAGGTATCCGCGCGTTTCATGCGGCTGAAACTGCACGGCGGGTCGGCATTGACCTGATCGTTACGGACCATCACCTGCCTGAAGCGCATGAAGGTGTGCCGAACGCTTGGGCTGTTCTCAATCCCAACCAGCAGGGCTGTGATTATCCCTGCAAAGAGCTTTGTGGAGCGGGCGTGGCATTCAAAATTGCCCAGTCACTGTTTGCAAAGTTCAAGGATCAGGCCGAGCAGGCAAAACTGATTCCGTCTTTCCTCAAGATGGTCGCCATCGCCACTATTGCGGACGCGGTTCCGCTGGTAGGAGAAAACCGCACGATTGCCCGCCTGGGGCTGGAAGGACTGCGGCGTCCGGTAAACGGAGGACTTAAAGCTTTAATGGAAGTCTCAGGCTTAACTGGTGAACGGGCTGTAAATACCGGCGACGTCGGATTTCGATTGGGGCCTCGCATCAATGCCGCCGGACGGATGGACGTGGCTCGTGACGTGATTGAGCTGTTCACGTGCAAAGATCAGGCGCGTTGCAAGGATATTGCAGAAAAGCTGAATCAACTCAATCTGGAGCGGCAGACAGAAGAGCAGCGCATAGTGGCCGAAATTGAGGAGCAGCTCGCGGCTGAACCTGACCTGACAGGGAAGTTCTGCATGGTTTTTGATGGGGACGGCTGGCACCGCGGCGTCGTAGGAATTGTTGCTTCAAGGGTCGTAGAGAAGACCAGCCGACCGGCGCTAGTCATTGCCAAAGACGCGGAGGAAGCTCATGGTTCAGGCCGGTCCATTAGTGCGTTCCATCTATTGAATGCTCTCGAATCCTGCCACGATCTGTTTACGCGCTTTGGCGGCCACGCTCACGCAGTGGGCTTTGCCATGCCCAGCAAAGACGTTCCTGCCTTAAGGCAAAGGTTGAACATTTACGCGCAAGCGATGCTAAAACCAGAAGACTTGTTGCCGCAGCTGAGCATTGATGCTGAAATTGCTCTCAGTTCAGTTACGCCAGAATTGCTCGACGATTTAGGACGCTTGGAGCCGTTCGGTCACGGCAACCGGGAGCCGGTATTTTCCAGCAGCAGCGTCAGCTTGCTGATGCCGCCAAGGGTCTTAAAGGAGAAGCATATTAAGTTGAGGGTAAACCAGAGACTGCCAAATGCGAAGCCCAGCTTCAACTATGAGGCAGTCGGCTGGCGGATGGCGGAGCGAGCCATGGCCGAAGCCCTCCAACCCGGTGACACTCTGGATGTGGCGTATAAGATTGGCCTGAACTTTCATCCCGAATTTGGCGGCCTGGAGTTGACCTTAGAAGACTTCAGAAGATCAGTTCCCGCGGCAATTTCTGTTTGCGGCTGAAGGCCAATGGAGTTATAGTCCCCGTAATGCCAGAGAATTTCATCTTTTGTTCCAAGTGCGGAGCCCAGAACTCTGCAGTGGCCCAATTCTGCCAGAATTGCGGCTTGACTCTTTCCAGCAACCTTGCTCAAACCCAGACAGCAGCTCCGGCGCGTGCTTATACGGCTGCACCTCCAGTCGCCTATGTGGCGGCTCCGGCCACGCCCTACGGCGGATTCTGGATACGCTTCCTCGCCTACTTGATTGACCACGCTATTCTGGGCGCAGTCGCTGCTCCATTGTTTTTTATCACGGTCTTGCCCTCAATCATTCGGATTGTAAATCAAGGAGAACGGGACCAAGAGCCGTCTCCTGAAATGATCATTACGATCGTGGGTTCGGCTTTCGTCTACATCGCATTGGCATTTGTTGGACAGTGGCTTTATGAAGCGCTGCTTACCAGTTCCTCATGGCAGGCAACGATCGGGAAAAGGGTTTTACGCCTTAAAGTAGTCGATGAAGCTGGCAATCGGATTAGCTTTGGCCGCGCTACAGGACGGTTTTTTGCCAAGATTTTATCTTCCATGTTTTTCTGCATTGGTTTTCTCATGATCGCTTTTACCGAGCAAAAAACCGGACTCCATGACATGCTGGCGGGAACCAGAGTGCTGCGTTACTGACTAATCAGCCAGTGCTGCGCCAGAAGCGCGGGTCGAGCTATTGTCATTTAACATGAAGCATGGCTTTTGATCCCAAGCGGCTGAGAAAAATCTTTGCCGGTGGCGCTCTGTTCGTGTTTGTTGTCGCGCTGGGATTCTATCTACACGGTATCTTTAAGCCGCAAGAAGTGATTCCCGATACGCCCAAGAACATTCCTTCAGGTGTGGAAAAGAGCGCTACAGGCTTCAATCTTTCCAAGTCAGAAGGCGGGAAGACACTCTTTACCATCCATGCGGCCAGCGTCCAACAATACAAAGAAGGCGGACGCGCAGCCCTGCATGACGTAAGCATCACCGTTTTTGGCCGCAACCAGGACCGGTCTGACCAGATTTACGGCTCTGATTTCTCTTATGATCCAGCGGCAAAAGTCGTCTCAGCGGAAGGCGAAGTACGCATCGACCTTGAGGCCGTTTCCGCATCGACAGCCACTGCAAGCCAATCTCCAGCGGCAGAAACCAAGAACCTGATTCACGTAAAGACCAGCGGGCTTACGTTCAATGAAAATAGCGGAATTGCCCAGACCAAAGCAGCCATAGAATTCCGCGTGCCTGAAGGCAACGGATCCGCAGTGGGAGCAACATACGATTCTCATGGCGGCGTGCTCACGCTGAAGTCGGCCGTGCGGCTTACCAGCACCGGTCCGCGCAAAGCGACGATCACGGGGCAGAGCGCGACAATCACCAAGAACCCAAGCAAGGTCGTGATGCAGTCTGCCAAGGTGGAAGAACCCCAGCGTGCCTTTTCCGCTGACAAGGTGACCGTGTTCGTGGGCGATGACAACAACATTGAGCGCGTGGTTGGTTCCGGCAACCTACATGCCGTCAGCACCGGAGCAAAAGCGTTTGAAGTTAGCGCTCCTGAAGGTGAACTGGAGATGGCGGAGGCGAACCAGGCGCGAAGAGGTGTCCTCTCGGGTGGCGTGAGTTTCTTGCGTAAAGGCGATTCACCTGCGGAAGGGAAAGCAGGAAAGATTCTGCTCTCATTTGGACCTGAGAACCGGCTGACCAAAGCAAGAGCTGAGGGTTCAGTCCAGCTAAAGCAGGGCCCGGCAGGGAAGTCAGAGGAGCTGCATGCAGTCGCATTGGATGTTTCGGTGAAAGATGGCCGCAGATTAGAGAACGCGGTAACCTCAGGCGGGCCGGCAGAGATTGTCCGCGAACAGCCGCCGGGCAAGACCACAATCAGCGCGGGACATTTTGAAACAGTGTTCAATGACCAGAATCGACCTAGCTCACTTTACGGAACGCCCGATGCCAAGATCGTGGATTCTGTTCCCGGCAAACCGGACAGAATTCTTGCATCGCGCGAGCTGACAGCAAAGTTCAATGACAAAGGTGAGATTGTTTCTGCCGATCAGACCGGAGATTTTCACTATCAGGAAGGAACGCAGACGGCTTCTGCCGAGCGCGCTAAATACGCCGCTGCCGAAGAAACGATTTTGCTTTCCGGGTCGCCGCGCGTGGTTGATGCTTCACAGGGCATTACACTCACAGCCGACAGCATTCAGCTCAATCGCAAGACTCGCAATGCGTTTGCGCAGGATAACGTAAAAACCACCTATTCCAAAATGAGCGCGCAACCGGGCGGGGCAATGTTGGGATCGGCTGACCCGATCCATGTTACCGGATCAAGTGCAACCATGAACTCTGCTACCGGAGTAGCGCGCTATACAAAAGCCCGTCTCTGGCAGGGGCCTAACATTGTGGAAGCGCCGACCATTAGCTTTGATCGGACAAAACGCAGCCTTCAGGCGCAAGGTGGACAGGGTAGCCGTGTTGCATCAGTTTTTGTGCAAAAAGAGAAAAATGGCAAGTTGACGCCGGTAAATGTGACGTCGGATAGGCTCTCTTACGTCGATGCGGAGCGTAGAGCGGTCTTTAGCGGCAATGTGGTCGTGCGGGCGCAGGATGTCACCATTACTTCAGCGACGGTTCAAGTAATCCTGCTGCCGAACAAGAGCCTAGCCCAAAATCAGACCGCAAGCCAGCTGGATCGTATTGAAGCGCAAGGAGATATAAAGATTGAGCAAGGCAGCCGGAAGGCATCTGGAAACAAGCTGGTTTACACCGCTGCAGAGGAAAAGATGGTGCTAACCGGGACTTCTGACAAACTCCCTAGCATTTTTGATGCCGAACGGGGCCAAATCTCGGGCGATTCGTTGACTTTCTTTACCCACGATGGTAGGGTGCTGGTAGGTAGAGGAGAAACCTCCAAAGCCGAGACTCCAAACAGGATACCTGACGCGAGCAAGAAGTAAATGCAGACCTTAGCCACGGACGAAATCGCGAAATCGTACCGCGGGCGAAGGGTAGTGAATGGCGTCAGTCTCCATATCAACCAGGCTGAAGTAGTTGGGCTTCTTGGGCCCAATGGCGCCGGCAAAACCACATCTTTTTACATGATTGTAGGGCTGGTACCCCCGGATGGCGGCCGCATTCTTGTGGACGGCGAGGACATTTCCAATGTTCCCATGTACCTGCGCGCGCGGAATTTTGGCATCAGTTATCTGCCGCAGGAGCCTTCGGTCTTTCGAAAGCTAAGTGTGGAAGAAAACATTATGGCTGTACTGGAAGTGCAGCCCATCTCATGGCAGGAGCGTCGCCGGAAACGTGATCAGTTAATCGATGAACTAGGGCTCGGCCATATACGCAACAACATGGGTTATGCGCTTTCCGGCGGTGAGCGGCGCAGAGTGGAAATCGCGCGCGCTTTGTGCATTGCTCCTAAGTTCATTCTGCTGGATGAACCATTTTCAGGTATTGATCCGATTGCCGTGCTCGATTTGCAGAAGATTATTTTCGATCTGAAGGGAAGCGGCATCGGCGTTTTGATCACAGATCACAACGTGCGTGAAACGCTGTCCGTAACGGATCGAGCTTACATCATTAATGAAGGCCGTATTTTCCGGACGGGCACGCCAGAGCAGCTTGGCAACGACCCAGAAGTAAAGAGAGTCTATCTGGGAGAGAGTTTTTCATTTGTATAGTACTGAATAAAAGTAACTTGAATTACGACGGTACTCTTTTGGGCCAGAGCCCAGCGTGTGATAGTAGAATTTAATTAAAGAGCTTGGATGGTCTTACTCCAAAACAAATTGAACCTGAGGGTCTCGCAAAAGCAGATTCTCACTCCGGGACTGGTCCAGATGGTGAGCGTGCTCGCGCTCAACAAATTGGAGCTCAAGGAGATGATTAACACGGAAATGGTGGAGAACCCCGTGTTGGAGGAGTTGGATTCCACTGTCCCGCTGCTGGATGAGATTGCCGGAAAACAAGAGGCCCACGAACGCCAGGATGCAATAGACATTAAAGAGAAAGATGAAACCGGCCCGGAGGCCGAAAAAAAAGATCCTTTTGATGAGATCGATTTCGGGTCATTTTTCCGCGATTATCTTGATCCCGGCTATCGTAACTCCGCCGACCTGGAAGAAATTGACCGCCCATCCTTTGAAAATTTCCTTTCCAAGCCTGGGACTCTTTCCGATCATCTGACATGGCAATTAGGTTCAGTCACGGTGCGCCCTGCGGTTTATGCTGCCGCTGAGTTGGTAATAGGCAATCTGAATGAGGACGGCTATCTTACTGCTTCAGACGATGAATTAATGGGAGTGGCGCAGACGCAGCAATCCGAAGAGCGTGTGCCTGAATTTGCATCCACAGATGCCGCCGTTGCCGAAGCCGCAACGGAACCATCTCACCTTGAATTGATAGTTTCCCATGAGCCCACGCCGGAAGCGGTTGCTGCGGAGAAGCACAATGGTCTTACTCCGGTGTTGCAATTCACGCGGGATGATCTGCAAGAAGCAATCGCTCTGATTCAGCATTTTGATCCGGTCGGAGTGGCGGCGCGTGATCTGCGGGAATGTTTGATGGCCCAACTTGAGCACTTGATCAAGACGCGGGACATGGAAGGCTCGGACGATCCGGAAAATGATCAAGTAGTTGAAGATGCGCTGAAGATGGTGGACAAGCAGCTCCACTTCTTGCAGAACAAGCAATATAAGGAAATCGCCAAGGCCATCACACGCCCCATGGAAGCAGTGATCCAGGCGCATGAGTTCATTCGGACGCTCGATCCCAAACCCGGACTGCGCTACAACAAGGTTGAGCCCAAGCTGATTGAGCCGGACGTGGCTTTTGTGAAACATGGCGATGAGTATCTCGTCCTGATGAACGATGAAGATTTGCCCCAACTCCGCGTGAGTCCGACCTATCGCAAGATGTTAAATAACCAGAATGGCGGCGTTGAAAAAGACGTTAAGACCTATGTGAAAGAGCGCTACAAGTCAGCGGTGCAGCTGATCAAGAACATCGAACAGCGCAGACAGACGATTTTGAAAGTTTGTTATGCCATCATCGGACGCCAGCGCGACTTTCTTGATCAAGGCATCGATCAGCTCAAGCCCATGATGATCAAAGAAGTTGCGGAAGAGATCGGTGTACATCCATCGACAGTGAGTCGGGCGGTGGCCAGCAAATACGTGCATACATCGCAGGGCGTGTTTGAGCTACGCTACTTTTTCTCAGAAAGTGTTCAAGGTCCTGAAGGCGCAGGCACATCACTACTCATTCTGAAGCGTCGCGTCAAGAAACTGATTGAAGAAGAAGATCCGGCGCATCCGCTGACAGATGACCAGATCACGCGGGTCTTGCAGTCGCAAGGGATTCAGGTGACGCGCCGGACGGTAGCGAAATATCGCGAGGATATGAAGATACCCAGCACGCATCAAAGGAGGACGAAGAGCTAAATCGGGAAGCCAGGCCACATCCGAGCCGGCGCTTTTCGGGCAGACGTTGAAAAGCCGTTTGCACCTGTGCAGTATCTCCCAAAGCACCCGGCAGACGACTCTCAGTCGGACCCAATTTCAGGAGGGAGTCAATGAACGTCGAATATACTGGCCGCCAGTACGAAATCACTCCTATCACCCGCAAGCAGGTCGAAGGCGGGCTTGAAAAAATCCAGAAGATTCTTGGCACATTTGAAACGCACGTGACCCTCTCAACGGAGAAACGCCGCCACATTGCGGAGATCACTATTTCCGTGCGCAATCACGCGCCTATTGTCGGCCTCGCAGAGGCCGAGGAAATGATTACGGCCATTGGAGGAGCGCTGGACAAGATTGAACGCCAGGCCGTGAAGTATAAGACGCGATGGAAAAGCAAGAAACGCCAGGCGCGCAAAAAGATGGAGCTGACCGGCGAGTCGCAGCAGGAGCCCAGCATCGCCATTGCAGTGAACGGCGATTTGACCACGGCGGTGCCGGTAAAAGTCCACAGTTTTCCCAGCAAAGTAAGGGTCACTGAAACTCACGTAACCAAAAGCTCTGACTCCGTCTCATACAAGCCGCTTAGTGTTGAAGAAGCGGTGAAAGAAGCAGAATTTCGCGACCGCGAAGTATTTGTCTTCCGCGATCTGGAAGGCCGCGTCAAAGTCCTGCATCGCAAACGTGACGGCAAGATGGAATTGATTGAAGCGCCTTAGACAGTCCGCACCAGTGGTGAAGCAAAAAAAGGCGCTCTGAGAGCGCCTTTTCACTGCACAGAATAACTAAGCTATTTTGGTTTCACGGAAGTCCCCGATATTAATAGCGTCAATCCGGCGAGCTCCAGAGTTATCCTTGTAATCGGTAATGCCGGCGATTACGGTTTCACCTGCGCCCTGGCCATAGAAGTAGCTGCGCTCCGCTGTACCTTCAAGTCCGAGCAGCAGCGGCATAACCGCGCTGGCTGCCGCCACTCCGTAGTCCATGATGCCGTGTACTTTAAAGTCATACAGCCGAAAGACGCCCAGCTCGTAATCGGTGCACAACGCGTTTACCAGCACTGAAGCTCCGAGCGCAAAGCATGCGTTTGAGGCGCTGCGGCTGCGGCCGCGAAAAAGAAAGCCCGCCAGAATATTTGTCCCGGCGTGGATGTAATCGATGATGCCGTGGGTTTTTGAGTCGATGACTCCGGGTAGTGCGTCGGAAATGAGTCCTGCCATGAAAATGCCTCCTTGATGATGAATTGTGAATTGTGTTCAGGCCGCGGGCCTCACCCGCTGCGCCTGGCTGAAAAGCTGGATCATTGCACGATTAAATGCTGGAATGTCGTCCGGCTTGCGGGCGGTGACAAGGTTGCCGTCAGTGACCGCTTCCTTATCGACCCATTCCGCGCCAGCATTGCGGATATCCGTTTTAAGAGAAGGCCATGACGCGATCTTACGGCCGCGAGCTACACCAGCTTCAATGATTGTCCAAGGACCGTGGCAAATCGCCGCGACGGGTTTGCCGGCATCAAAGAACGATCTAACGAATGCGACCGCCTTGGGCTCCATACGAAGCTTGTCTGGATTGATGACGCCGCCGGGAAGGAGGAGAGCGTCAAAGTCATCCGACTGCGCATTATCCAGCGTCAGATCTGCGGAAACTTCCTTGCCCCATTTCGTCATGTCCCAGCCTTTTACAGGGCCTTCTTTCAGCGACACAACTTTGGTTTCAGCGCCAGCTTGGTCCAGAGCTTTTCGCGGCTCAAATAGTTCGACTTGCTCAAAGCCATCAGTTACCAGGATTGCTACTTTTTTGCCTTTCAGATTCTCATTGGCCATCCTTGCAAACTCCTTTCTCAGAAATGATGCTGTCTTACGGTTTGTGTTTGCGAATTTGTGTTTGCGAATCAACGGAAAACTCGCGCCGGTACTACCCGGCGCGATCTGCCATAAAGTTGAGGGTTGCCGCTTAAGCTGCGGCTGCTCCATTTGCCCAGGGATCAAGAACAACCTTGGTGCAATGGTCTTGTTTGTCGCGGAAAACTTTGTACATTTCTGGAGCTTTATCGATCGGCACTCGGTGGCTAATGACAAAGCTGGGATCGATTTTGCCCCCCTCAATCAACTCCAGCAACGGCTTCATGTAGCGCATCATGTGCGTCTGCCCAGTCTTCATGGTCAGGCCTTTGTTCATATAAGTGCCTATTGGCATCTTGTCAATAAACCCGCCGTACACGCCGGGAACTGAAACCGTACCTCCCTTGCGGCAAGCCATGATTGCCTCACGCAAGACCCCAGGGCGATCCGGCTGCATTCTCAAGACCTGCTTCGTTCTATCGATGGCCCACATTGGGCCGCTGTAATGCGCTTCCATTCCAACAGCGTCCATGCAGGAGTCCGGGCCGATGTTGCCGGTCATGTCCTTCAGAAGCTGAACCACGTCTTCAACCTGTTCATAATTGATGATTTCCGCACCGGCCTGCTGAGCCAATTGCAGACGGTAGTCAAAGCGGTCAATGGCGATCACGCGCTCAGCTCCCAGAAGAAATGCGCTTCGAATGGCGAATTGGCCCACAGGACCGCAGCCCCAGATTGCAACAGTGTCGCCAGGCTGAATGTTGCAGTTTTCCGCGCCCATGTAGCCCGTGGGAAAGATGTCTGAGAGAAAGACGGCTTGTTCGTCGGGCATACCTGTAGGAATTTTCAATGGACCCACGTCAGCAAACGGGACACGAGCGTACTGTGCCTGTCCTCCCGCATAACCGCCCAGCATGTGGGTGTAGCCGAACAGTCCGGAAGGAGAGTAGCCCATAATTTTTTCGGCAATCCAGTAATTCGGGTTTGAGTTATCACAGCAAGACCACAACTGCTGCTGGCAGAAGAAACATCGTCCACATGCAATGGTAAAAGGTACTACCACACGGTCGCCGACCTTCAGCTTTTCGCGATCAACACCAGCGCCGATTTCCACGACCTCGCCCATAAACTCATGGCCCATGATGTCGCCTTGCTTCATGGTAGGCATGAATCCGTCATACAAGTGCAGGTCAGAGCCGCAAATGCAGGTACTTGAAATGCGGATAATGGC
>JBAVLE010000231.1:0-21496 GCA_049688735.1 Candidatus Angelobacter sp.
TGCTACTCAGGTTAAGAATATTTAAGTTCCGCTCCTTGTGCGAACCCGCAGGGTTATAGTGTGCGTCTTATCTAGGACAGAGCACATTAATTCCAGCAAGGAGAGTTTCACGCGATGAGGAGTAAGACTGTCTTATCCGCTGTTGCATTTATCTTTTTATTCATGGCCGCGGGCTTTGCCCAGGATTTTAAATCGGAATTCAGCGTTCAGGGCACGGTAAACCTGCCCAAGAATTCCACCAACATTGATATCCCGCATGACGCAACCAAGAGCGGCGGCTTTCTGATTGGCTACCGCTATCACCTGAATTCCTGGTTCGCTTTGCAGGGCGATTACGGCTACACGCGCGACACGCAAAAGTATTTTGATCCGTTCTTTGGAGAGACCGATATCCAAACCAACATCCATCAGCTCACAGGAGAAGCTGTGATCTCCGCGCCTTCTTCAAGCCGGGTGCGGCCTTACGGGCTGGCCGGAATCGCCGGGCTTTTCTTCCGTCCAACCAATTCGCCGGATAATAATTTCATCGGCATTGGCCAGGGCAGCGGAAATAACCAAACCAAGCCGGCCTTTGTATACGGCGGCGGCATTGATTTCGACCTCACCAAATATATGGCGTTGCGCGCGGAATACCGCGGGCTGTTTTTCAAGATTCCTGACTTCCAACTCCCTGGCCTGGCCAGCGACAATTTCACCCACCTGGCCCAGCCGTCGGTCGGACTGGTCTGGCGGTTCTAACCCCGGAGTTTTAAGCCTGGGAGGTTCTAAGCTTTTAGTGCGGCTTTCGGCCAGAGTTCCTGCTTCGGGGCACTGGCCGCAAGTCCAGTTTATCGCCGGGAAAAAGGAGCTAAGGTTCCGGCGAAAGAATGTTAAAAGCAGAGGGAATTGCAGGGATTATTTGACTTCCGCGTCATCGCTGCCTGAGAATAGGGGCCAGTTCTTAGCTGCTGTTTCGCAGCTAACCATTCTGCGAAGACGCGCCCGAATCGATCAGCGCGTCAGCGTTAGGGATGTCCAAAATGGCCAGGATCCTTTGCGTCGACGATGAACCGCACGTTGTAACTTTGAAGTGCGCCATCCTTGAATCTGCCGGACACACAGTCACCGCTTCAACATCGGCCCGCGACGCCATGGAAAAACTCCAGAGCAACACTTATGATGCGGTGGTTACTGATTGGCGACTGGGTGATGCTAACGGTCGCGCCGTTGTTCAGGCTGCCAAAAATAACAGCAGCATGCCCGTGGTCGTTGTGTCAGGCTATGTGGCGGAAGCTTTTCAAGCGGCTGAACCCCTTGCGGATCTCTATCTGGAAAAGCCGGTCAATCCTGAAGAGCTTGTGACGATTGTGAATGAGCTGTTGAAGAGCAGCGAACGCGCGACATCACATTAATCTGGCATTCGCCTGTCAATCATTTCCACTTGATTCGTGTTTATTCGCGTGCATTCGCGGTTGAATCGTTCCCATACGATTGCAGAAGCGCATCCACTTCTGCGTAACCGCAGGGGAAATCCACGCCGTTAATCGTTGCTCCTGCCTTCAGCAATGCTTCGACCGATTCGGGTGAGCGTCTGTTGGTCCAATAAGAATCCACGCACGCTTTTACCGCGAGCATCAGCGGGGTTCTGCCTTTTACATCTTGCGCGTTTACATTTGCTCCGCGCTCGATGAGCAGCTTTACTGTCTTGGGCCACGCTTTCCACGCAGCAACGTGCAACGCTGTGCTGTCTTTGGCGATATCAAAATAAGGATCGCCATCATACAGCGCGTCCACAGGCACGCCAATATCGAGCAGATTTTGAACGCCTTTGGTATTTCCATTCCCGGCAAACTCCGCCAGCAGCGTGCTTCCTTCAGCCAGAAGTTCGCTGATGGCCCCAAGTTCGCTGGACTTCGTAAATCTTGGAACGTTGGCCAGCTGTTGAAATTGTTCACGAAAGGCGCGCGCGCCTGCCATACCACCTCTTGCCGCGCAGGCTCTTACAATCAGATGTTCCAGGCCGTCATACGGCATTGGCATGGGAAATCCGCGGCGTGCAAATGTCCAGAGCACATCGCTCCTGCCTCTTCGCGCGGCCATGGCGATACCTGACTTTCCGTCTACCTCATTCTTTAATGTCGGATCAGCGCCGTGATCGAGCATTAATTCGATATTTGCCAAGGCGTTATCGCGTCGCAACGCCTGTTGCAGTGCCGTGTACTTCCATCGCGTCATCCGATTCGGATCGGCGCCATGCTCCAGCAGATACTTCATGCCGTCATAATCGTGTATGTCGGCTTTTCGCAGCAGCATGGTCGTAAGGCTGTCGGCGGTAAGCTTGCCGCTCTCTACCAATACACGTAGCGCGGCATTGTCATAGCTTTCCGGCACGTGATACGGCGTTTCTACGTCGTTCGGATCAGCTCCGCGCGCCAGCAGCAAACGCGTCAGCTCCGCGTGCTGCGCAACTCCCGCCGCTCCGTAGAGGGCGGTTTCGAAATCGCCGTATTCATCTTTTGCCGTGAAGCCAGTATCTGGATCGGCCCCTGCATCCAGCAGAGCCGTGGCCGCACGCAAAAAAGCCTCTGACCGCGTTTTGTCCAGCCGCAAATATTTTGACAAGCACAGATAGACCAGAGCATCTCCGTCATAAGGCGCTTCTTTCTTCGTGACATTTCGCGGATCGGCAGCGATGAAGCGCCTCACCGCAGCGTCATCTCCCAGGATCGCAGCCACATGAATACTGTTGCGGGCAATCTCCGGATGCGCGGCCAGAATCGCTTCAGCCGCCTCGAGTGTTCCATGCCAGATTGCCGCCTCAATAAAAGCCGCGATCGGATTGTTCAGCGCGGCAATTTCGCTGCTGATCACTTCTATTCGCTTGGCAAACTTTGGCCAGCTCTCAAAGCCATGTTCGCGGGCGATCACCAACTGCGCGTCGGCCAAAGTAAACTTGCTGATTTCAAATTCCAGCGGAAGCACGTGAGAATGCTCTGCACGCTTTTCAAAACGTGGATGGTTTCTTTTAACGCGGCGAATCGTCTCCGCGTCTGCGGAGCGATAGGCTTTTAATAAGGCTTTGGCTTGCTTTTTGTATTGTTCCAGGCTGGGGCGGGCGGGTAACGGCTTGGGGTCCATCGACGACCTTCCTTCCATGGTTACGCCTGTTGGGTCCGCATGAATCAGGCTGAAAGAAAGTTCGCACTCTCAATTTTTATTCAAGGTGGGCACGGCCCTTTCCGCGGACTGGATGCGCCCTTCAGCGCCAGGGTCAGGCTAAAAGAGGTTGATGTCCGTGTCAATGATTGAAAAAATAACCAACTAAGCCGCTTTTCTCTCTTCCAGCTCTTCCACTTTCTTTTCCACGTGCTTGATTTCGACGCGGTCTTTGCGGATATCGAGGCGCAGGTGGGCGTAAATGCTCATATATTGATTGGCAATCCAGACCAGCGCGAAAAGAGCGATGAGGTAGCCGCGCCAGTCGTTGAACAGCAATTTGTAATGGGTAAGGAAGAGGAAAAACGCCGTCACGTAATGGCTAAAGCAGAATTCGCAGGTAAAGAGGAAGAAAAACTTGCGGCATACAGGGTTGGGATGGATCTCACTCTGGCGGATGCAATATTCACGCGGCTCGCGAAAAATTTCTTCATGCGTCACAGTCCAGGCGATAGAGGCGATGGGGATAGCGAGCGCAAAAAGCCATACGAGTTGCAGCGTGAGAGGCACTCTTAAGAGAGTGGTTTTTTGCCTGCCAAGTTGCCTAATCAGCGCCCACGACGCGGCCAAATTACAATTCTGAACGAATGGCCTTGCAGCTTTACTACATTACGGACCGTCTGCAGTTTCCGGGTGATCGCCGCGAACAGGAACACCGGCTGCTGGCAAAAATTGCCGAATGCGCAGCCGCAAGAGTGGAATACGTACAGCTGCGGGAGAAAGACCTGGAAACTCGCGCGCTGGAAGATCTGGCGCACAAGGCAATGGCGGCACTCGGCAGTTCGCGGACGCAGCTGCTCATCAATTCGCGAACCGACGTAGCGCTGGCCTGCGGGGCGCACGGTGTCCATCTGCCCAGCAATGATCTCTCGCCCAGCGAGGTGCGCTCGGTTTTTGCACGCGCGGGCAGAAGCGGGCCGGTGATTGGGGTATCCACTCATTCGACTTCCGAGGTTGCCAGCGCGGAGGCTCACGGCGCGAGCTTTGCCGTGTTTGGGCCGGTGTTTGAGAAGAGCGGATCGGCGAATCGTGAAGGACTGGAGCAGTTGCGGCGCATTTGCCATCGCGCAGAAGCAACGCAACCGCCGATGCCGGTCTGGGCGCTTGGCGGAATTACGCTGGAAAATGCTCAGCAATGCGTAGCGGCAGGAGCGGCGGGAATCGCAGCGATCCGGCTGTTTCAGCAAAATGATGTTGCAAACATTGTGAAAAAGCTGCGCGCCTTGCACCTCTAGAAGGATTGTTGTAGGTAGAAGATTGCTAGAGAGCTTTACTGCAGCGGCTAAAGCCGGTCATTATCAGCGGCAGACCTCAAACCTAAACGTCTGCTCCACCCCGCAGTGGGACACGGTGAAAACACACTTCCTGCGGGTAATCGTTTAGCGCCTAACTTCCACTCGGCGATTGTCTTTAATCAGCCAGTGCAGGAACGTAGATACCAGACTGAGCACAATGGCGCCAATCAGGGCCGCTGTCCAGGTGTGGACAATAAAGCCGGGAGTCACTGAGGCTGCCATTTTGAGCATGATGGCGTTAATCACGATGAGGAACAAGCCGAGGCTGAGAATCGTTAAAGGGAAGGTCACGATCTTTAGAATCAGGCCGAGCGTGGCGTTTACAACTCCGAAGATCACTGCCGCGATCAGTGCTGCGCCAAGGCCGTGCAATTCAAAGCCGGGAACAATGTAAGCGACTATCAGCAAAGAAACTGCGTTAATCAGCCAACGGACCAGGAGCCGCATACATTCCGTCCTCTCCGGCAAGAATGCCTTACTGCATTATGGCAAAGAATTACTTCACAAACACGGCTTTCGGCATCATGACGTGGACTCCCTTATTGCCGTCCACCAGTTCGGTAATGTCCACGTCACCCGCGACGCTGATCAGCATGTAGGCGTCGTCGCGGGTCATGTGCTTGGCGCTGACGAGGAAATCGATCATCTCGCGCACGGCAATCCGCGTGGCCTCATGCAGCTCAGGATGAAAGCCCATGCTGATGTAATGCGTGGGCGTCTCAGCGCGCGGATATTTCTGTCCCGTGCCTTTATGCACGATGAACTCCAGCGTTCCGACCAGAGAAGTTTCCAGCGCCGTGATATCAACTTCACCATTGCCCTGGCCGGCGTGTCCGTCGCCAATCTCAAACAACGCGCCGCGCGCATGCACCGGCAAAAACAGCGTTGTTCCGGCAACCAGTTCTTTGTTATCCATATTGCCGCCATGCAGGCTGGGTGGAGCACTGTCAATGCGGCCAAATCCTTCCGGGGGCGCAACGCCCATGCTGCCAAAGAAAGGATGCAGCGGAATCTCAATGCCCGGCCCGAACTTGGCTACCATGCGGTCTTTATCGAGCGGAATGATCTTTATCTTGCGATAAGGAAAGTCTTCCGGCAGAAAGCCGCGCGTGGGGCCAAAGGCGTTGTAGGCGTATGGAATGGCCAGGTCGATCTTCTGTATGCGGACTTCCAGGGTGTCGCCGGGCTCGGCTTCTTCCACATAGACAGGGCCGTTCAGGATGTGTCCGCCGGGACCTTTATTGGTTACTTCCTTGTAAATATCGCGCAGGCTCTGCTGCACCTGATCTGGCGCGACTCCGGCTTTCTCCAGCCCCATGGGACTGTTGGTGATGAGCGTATCAAACTCCACGGTGTCACCGGAATGTATGCGCAGCACCGGAGGCGCGGCAGCATCGTAATAACCCCAGGCAACGGTCTTGGGCGTGGCGGGCAGCTTAAAATGTTGCGGAGCTTGTTGTGATGAACCCAGCGGCAGGCCGGGGTTCATCTGTGCTGTCGCCATAGCGGGAATAGCAAGAAGCAGAAACAAAAGAGAGCGCATGTGCCTCCGGGGTAAAGAAATGAAGTGAGGGAAGAATGCTTACACAGGCGGCTGGAAAAGGGCAAGGGTCGGACGCACAGCGGTTTAATCCGAGCTGGAAAATTCGAGAGCGCGGAGATGGGGCTTTTTGTCGCTTCATGGTCGCGCCCCCATCTTAGGAAGCAACATTTATTATAGTTGGATTGTGCTCTTAACTATCACCAACCATCAGGCTCCTGCAACCGATCTCGGATACTTGCTGCACAAGAACCCGGCTCGTCCGCAGAGCTTTGAATTATCGTTCGGTCAGGCCCATGTTTTTTATCCTGAGGCTACCGAGGAACGATGCACTGCGGCCCTACTCCTCGATGTCGACCCAGTTGGCCTTGTGCGCAACCGTCGTGGTCCCGCTGGAGAAGGCGGGGCACTTGCCCAATACGTGAATGACCGTGCTTATGTTGCGTCTTCTTTTCTGAGTGTCGCGATAGCCCAGACCTTCGCCAGCGCTCTTGGCGGCCGCAGCAAAGAGAAACAGGAGTTGGCCGAAACACGTATTCCGCTGAGCGCAAAAGTCGTGGTCCTGCAAAGCCGAAGCGGAGACGATCTAATCCGTCGGCTGTTCGAACCACTGGGATACCAGGTTGTGACGCAGCGGCATGAGTTAGACCAGAAGTTTCCTGAGTGGGGTAAAAGCCCTTATTACACCGTTGAGCTTAGCGCCACAACGCGCCTTCAAGACCTATTGACCCATCTGTATGTGTTAATACCCGTTCTGGATGCGGAGAAGCACTACTGGGTAGGTGAAGATGAACTGGAAAAATTGCTGCGTCATGGTGAAGGCTGGCTTGCTGGGCATCCGGAAAAGGAGTTGATTGTAAAGCGTTATCTCAAGTACAGACAGAGCTTAGCTCGCGAAGCTCTGACCCGCCTGACGGAAGAAGATCAACCCGATCCTGACGAGGCGGAAAAAGTGCACGCCAATGAAGAGCTGGCCATTGAAGCTCCCCTTAAACTCTGGGAGCAGCGTCTGGGTGCCGTAGTCGCCGTCTTGAAGACTTCGGGCGCAAAGCGAGTACTTGACCTGGGATGTGGAGAAGGACGATTGCTCCGCGAGTTACTGGATCACAAGGAATTTCAAGAAATTCTCGGTATGGACGTAGCATTCCGCAGTCTGGAAATCGCCAGTGAACGACTTCGACTTGATCGACTGCCGCCAATGCAGAAGGAGCGCATTCGTCTGATTCACGGATCTCTAATGTATAAGGACAAGCGTCTCACCGGCTATGACGCTGCATGTGTGGTTGAAGTTGTTGAGCATCTTGATCCGCCTCGTCTTGCAGCCTTCGAACGCGTCCTATTCGAATACGCGCGTCCGAAACAAATTGTGATTACTACGCCCAACTCTGACTACAATGTGCGTTTCCCGACCTTGCCAGCAGGCAAGTTCCGCCACAAAGATCACCGTTTTGAGTGGACCCGCGCAGAGTTTTGCGCTTGGGCGGAATCAATCTGTTCTCGCTTTGGATATTCATTGCTCATTCTTCCGGTCGGCCCCGAAGATGCCGAGGTAGGCTCGCCTACGCAGATGGGAGTTTTCACACGGTGAAAATAACCCTGCCGGAACTCTCCCTGGTCGTGCTCATCGGTCCTTCAGGATGCGGAAAGTCCACCTTTGCCCGAAAGCACTTTAAGACCACAGAAGTCCTTTCCTCCGATTTCTGCCGCGGCCTGATCTCCGATGATGAAAACAATCAGGCAGCCACCAAGGATGCTTTTGAAACGCTACATTTTCTTGCGCGAAAGCGTCTGGCACGCGGCCTGCTGACCGTGGTGGATGCTACCAACGTCCAACCCGAAGCGCGCAAGCCGCTTATTGAAATAGCCCGTGAATTTCATGTGTTGCCGGTAGCGATTGTGCTGAATGTGCCCGAGCGAGTTTGCCAAGACCGTAACCGTAACCGGCCCGACCGCAACTTTGGGCCGCACGTTATTCGCAACCAGACACAAGACCTGCGGCGCTCACTCAGGGGCCTTGAACGCGAAGGATTTCGCCACGTCTTTACACCCGCGGCGGAGGAGATAGATACGGCGGAAATTGTGCGCCAGCCGCTATGGAACAACCTGAAGCATGAACATGGGCCGTTCGACATCATTGGCGATATTCATGGTTGTTATGACGAGTTGCTGCAATTATTGGAAAAGCTCGGCTATACAAAAAATGAAAATCACATTTACGAGCCGCCAGCCGGGAGAAAAGCCATCTTCCTCGGCGATCTTGTAGATCGCGGCCCTAAAATCCCACAGGTCATCCAATTTGTGAAAGGGATGGTCGATAGAGGAGCGGCTTTTTGCGTTCCCGGCAATCATGACATCAAGTTCATGCGCGCCATTTGGGGGAAGAAAGTCCAGATCACGCATGGGCTGGAAGACTCACTGCGTCAGTTCAAAGTTTACGACGAGAATTATCACGGTTTTTCTCGCATTGCCGCTGAGTTTGTTGACAAGTTAGTGAGTCATTATGTTCTGGATGATGGGAATCTGGTTGTCGCTCACGCCGGCATGAAAGAAGAAATGCAGGGGCGAGGGTCGGGAAAAGTGCGCGAGTTTGCGCTGTTCGGGGAAACCACGGGCGAGACCGACGATTTCGGCTTGCCAGTCCGTTACAACTGGGCAGCCGACTATCGCGGCCGCGCGATGGTGGTCTACGGGCACACGCCTGTAGCTGAACCTGAATGGCTGAACCGCACAATCAATATCGATACCGGCTGTGTGTTCGGCGGCAAGCTAACCGCGCTTCGTTATCCTGAAAAAGAACTTGTCTCGGTTCCCGCCCTGCAAACCTATTATGAACCTGTCAAGCCGTTCTTGCCTGCGCCGGAGATGGCAGCTCCGCTAAGCGCGCAACAACAGCACGATGATCTGCTGGATATTGATGATGTTTTGGGCAAGCGCCTGATCTCCACGCGGCTTCGCCGCAACATTACGATCAGGGAAGAGAACGCGACCGCGGCCCTGGAAATAATGAGCCGCTTTGCCGCCAATCCCAAGTGGCTTATCTACCTTCCCCCCACGATGGCTCCTTCCGAAACCAGTAAACGCGAAGGTCTGCTGGAATATCCTGATGAAACTTTCAGCTATTTTCGGCACGAAGGGGTTGGCCGCGTTATTTGTGAACAAAAGCACATGGGCTCACGCGCCATTGTGATTGTCTGTAAAGATGAAGGCGCGGCCACAAAGCGCTTCGGTGTGATCGACGAAGGCATTGGCATTTGCTATACGCGTACCGGAAGGCGCTTTTTCAATGACCGCAAGCTGGAATCAGAATTCCTTGCTCGTGTTCAGGATGCAATTTCTGCCGCAGGCATTTGGAACGAATTCAACACCGATTGGATCTGCCTGGATTGCGAACTTATGCCGTGGTCTGCGAAAGCGCAGGAATTGTTGCGCTTGCAATACGCTCCCGCCGGAGCAGCCGCCCGGGCTGCGTTGCCTGATGCTATCGCAGCACTGGAAACCGCAGCCATGCACAACTCAGATGTCTCACCACTCGTTGAGCGTTATCGAGGGCGACTCGAGATGGCTGAGAAGTATATCGCGGCCTATCGCCAATACTGCTGGTCCGTTTCTTCGATTGATGATTTACAACTTGCCCCGTTTCACCTGCTGGCCACAGAAGGGACGGTGCACACAAAAAAAGACCACTCTTGGCACATGGAAACCATAGCTCGCATTTGTGACCATGATCCAAAATTTCTTTTGGCCACGCCGCATCTGCTCGTGGAGTTGGTTGATAGCGAACCCCAGTTGCGTGCCGCCACTTGGTGGGAAGAAATGACCGCCGCAGGAGGCGAGGGCATGGTGGTGAAGCCACTCGAATTTATCACTACTGGCGTTCGCGGGATTGTTCAGCCTGCGCTCAAGTGCCGCGGCCGCGAATACCTTCGTATTATCTATGGGCCGGAATACACCGCGGCGGAAAATCTTCATCGTTTACGCGCCCGAGGACTCGGCACCAAGCGTTCACTGGCGCTACGCGAATTCGCGCTTGGAATTGAAGGTCTTGAGCGTTTTGTCCGTCTTGAGCCTCTCCGGCGAGTTCACGAATGCGTGTTTGGAGTGCTCGCTCTGGAAAGCGAACCTGTGGATCCCAGACTGTAGTATTTGGCATTGAAAATCGCCTGTTGTGGATGCTTGTCGAATTCGCTGCGCGTTTCACTACAATCGAGCTTGTGGCACTGACAAGCCCAACATTGCATTGAGCTTGCTAAATATAGATTACAAAATGTATTAAGAGCTCACATCATTTCGACAGCCTGAGGGCGGCCCTTATCAACTTACCCCAATTCCCTTTCCATCAACCCATCGATCTCCTCATACGGGACTGCGCCTTCTGTGAGGGCCTTGAATGTTCCGGGGGTTTGGGCTTCCGAGGCGATGCGGCGGAGCAGGCCCATGGCTGCGCGGTGCGGGCCGGAGCCGTAGCTCACGCGCTTGACGCCAAGCTTGGCGAGTTCGGGGATGGAAGGAACGCCGGGGCCGGCCAGAATATTGATTGCGGGCTCCTCATGAATAGATTCCCGACGTCCGGAATTTTCATTGTTGGTGCGCAGATGGGCGATGACGGTCTTGATGTGCTCAGGGTTGCGAAGGCCGGGAATAAAGATGCAGTCGGCGCCGGCCTGAAGGTAAGCTTTGCCGCGTTCAAGTGTATTGCGCATCGCTTCTGCGGGGTCCAGGCCGGCTTGCCAGTAGGCGTCAGTACGGGCGTTGATGACGAGATGAATTCCAGCGGTCTGGGCGGCGCGTCGTGCGGCCTGGATGCGCGGGATTTGTTCCGGCAGAGGAAACAGCGGATTGCCGTGGCGGACGTTGGCCTCGGCTTGCTTTGGGTCGGGGTGTTTGAATGCCGCGTTGGCAGGCATAACGTCTTCAAGGTTCACGCCCACTGCGCCTACCTCGATAATCTGCCTGATAGAAGTTTCCAGGGCTGTAACGTCAACGGCAAAGCCGGACTCGATATCGGCGGTCACGGGCACTTTAACGGCGCGGCAGACACTAGCTACAGCCTCAAGCATTTGCCGCCAGGGAAGGTACTGTCCGTCTGGGAAGCCGAGAGCATTGGCCATTGCGGCGCTGCTGGTGGCGATGGCTGGCAGCCCGCAATGTTCAATCATGGCGGCACTGGCGGCGTCCCAGGCGTTGATCAGTACCAACGGCTGAGCAGCGTGATGCAGCTCAAGCAGTCGGGCAGCTTTTTGTGCGGGCGACATTGCGGCGGATGACTGAGACAACGAAGGTTGCGAAGCGTGCGGGTGAGGCTCAGGAGTCATAACGAAGGAATAATAGCGGAATAAGCAGTTCCAGTGTTGCTGCGTCGCGATATCGGCCGTCAACGCTCAGGATTTCGCCTGTGGGCTCAAGCCGCCCGCA
Source organism: Candidatus Angelobacter sp. (assembly GCA_049688735.1). GTDB lineage: Bacteria > Acidobacteriota > Terriglobia > Terriglobales > Acidobacteriaceae > Angelobacter. The sequence continues at coordinate 11,443 of JBAVLE010000231.1, forward strand.
AGACCGCTCAATACAAAGCAGATCCCTCGCAAAGCCCGGGATTTCGGCAGGAGGGCTCGTAACCCTTTGGCGGGCTAAGGTTCGCTCATGCCTGCAGAACGGCTTAATCAAAACCGGCGCCTATTCTCCCCCGAGATTTTCAGCGCCGGCTTTAAAGGCCCTCCCGTACCGGGAGAACCAGGCCGCTCATCTACTTTCGGCCAACTTGTTGGTAAAGCGGAGGCAATGTGCAAAAGCAATGGATGAAAAGCTCTGTATCACCAAGATGCCTTGTGGCCCCAAGGCCGGTCAATGAGAAAGGCGGACACGAGTATTTACTTAGTCGATAACAAACATGGTGGCATTGATTTTGGCTACCTGATGTATACTGTGCCGAACTCGAATTAGTGCAGGGCTTTTTAAGTTACTTTTTCAATCCCTGCATGCCGAAAGCTGTGGGGGGCTACTTATTAAGGGTTCGGAGAACACCATAAACTTTTTACCTTGACCAGCAGCAGCCCCGTTGGGGAGGGTCCGTATGGACCTAATCATCATTCGTATTGTTTTCATCCTTGTTGTTGCAGTTGCGTGTTACCACTTAAGACCGTTTGGATTGGCCAATCTTCCTGCGTGGATCTCGGCTGTTGCTGGCGTGGCGATCGGCGCAGTCGTAGTGTGGTTTGAAGCACGCCTGCGCGCAGTAAGCCTCAAGCGGCTCATCGGGGCCGTGATCGGCAGCATCCTAGGCATTTTGGGCGCTTACCTCTTCAGCATTGTCATTAAAAATAGCATTACCCATTCGGAAACACAACGTTTCCTCATGCTGATGGTGATGCTGCTAATGTCATACGTCGGGTTGATTGTGGGCGCCAACAAGGGCGACCTGCTGAACCTGGCGGCGCTGGGCGGAATTTTTGGCGCGGAAAAACAAAGCCGCAAAAGCTTCAAAATCCTTGACACCAGCGTGATCATCGATGGCCGCATTGCCGATATTGCCGATACCGGCTTTCTGGACGGTGTGGTGGTAATTCCTCAATTTGTCCTGCGCGAATTGCAACTGGTGGCGGACTCGGCCGATTCACTCAAACGCAATCGCGGACGCCGCGGCTTGGACATCCTTCAACGCGTTCAAAAGATGGTAACGGTAAGTGTGCAGATTGTGGAAGATGATTTTCCCGCGGTCCGCGAAGTTGACTTGAAATTGATAGAGCTGGCCAAAGTGTATGAAGGGAAAATCATCACCAATGATTTCAACCTCAATAAGGTGGCGCAGCTCCAGGGCGTTGAAGTCCTGAACATCAATGAGTTGGCCAATGCGTTGAAGCCAATCGTGCTGCCGGGCGAGACGATGCGCGTCTTCATACTGAAAGAAGGCAAAGAATACAACCAGGGTGTGGCCTATCTGGACGATGGCACCATGGTGGTGGTGGATAACGCGCGCAAGCTGATTGGAAAGAACGTGGATATTGCCGTAACGTCAGTGCTGCAAACGACCGCCGGCAAGATGATTTTTGGCAAGTTCGATGAGCGTATGCGGGTGACTGAACGTATGGAGCCGAAAGCCGAAATCGCGAAAACAGAAGTTCGCAAGGCCCAGCCGATCATTGTGGAATCAACGCCACATACGCAACCAGAGTGATTTGGGGATTGCCGAAGTCGAAAAGCAAAAGCTTTGGGCGATTGAGCGAACCGGAAATCGCCCAGGAAGGCCCGCAAACCAGATTAGCTTAGCCTATTGAAGTTTTTTTGCCCTGCCCTCTAGTCCGAGAAGAAGAAGTAGTCCTCATTAGAGCCAGCTCAGTGTCCGCGTCCTGGCCAGTTCCTACTGGTTTGCCATCTTTTTAAATGAGTCCGCTCATAGCGGGTTAACTGCGAGGAAGCCTTTTCATCTCCTCCTTCTACGTCCATTCTGTCTCCGCAGGTGATGGCCCTGCGAATGTGGTGAATCGCAGGTGGCTCGCATACAATGAAAGCAGCTCTCCTGCTGCGGGAATGAGGGATAGGGCCCATCCAAGGCAGGCCCACCAGGGTTTTACGATGTTTTCAAAAGTCCAGCCGCGCTTTCTGCTTGTCTCATTGCTGTGCTTCGCCTTGGGCCACGGCCATGCGGCGGCGCTGTTTTTGCCCTCGCAATCGGGTCCAACTTCGGCTGGACAATTGCAACTCACGGTCACAGACCAAAATGGCCAGCCTCTGGCCATGGTGATTGTGATTGCGCAGCAGAACGATAAGACCGTGGCGCAGGAACGCACCACGCCTTCAGGAAATGCGCTGCTGAGATTGCCTCCAGGGAATTACAAAATCCTGATGGAAAAACCAGGTTTCTACACAATCGCTGTCGCAAAGCTTGAAATTGCCGCAGGACAACAGTCGCCGGTGGAAGTGAAGCTACAGCCGGTGCGCGAATACAAGGAAGAAATAGAGGTCACGGCGCAGGCTTCACCCATTGATCCTGAAGAGACCAGCAGCGCTCAGGCAATCACCGCAAGCGATGTTTCGAGTATTCCTTATCCCAGCACGCGCGACTATCGCGGTGTGCTGGCTTATATTCCGGGGGTTGTGGGCGACAGCGGGAACCAGATCCACATTGCCGGGGCAAGCACGCAGGAGATACAGGATTACCTGGATGGCTTTGAAGTGAGCCAGCCGGCGGGCGGAGCGCTTTCTCTCCGAGTAAACCCGGATTCTCTGCAAAAGATCGAGCTGCGCAGCAGCCGCTATTCACCGCAATTCGGAAAGGGCTCGGGCGGGCTGGTGGATCTCCAGGTGCAGGACGGGGACAATCGCTATCGCATCAATGCCACAGATTTCTTCCCGACATTTCAAAACGTGAAAGGCTTTCAGCTGAACAATTGGACGCCTCGGGGATATTTTTCCGGTCCGCTGATCAAAGACAAGTTGTGGTTCGACATTTCTCATGAAGGGGAGGTTGATTACAACATCATCAAAGAGCTGCCGGCCGGCGCGGACACAAATCGCCTCTGGCGCACCGCCGACCTGGGCCGGCTGCGCATGAACCTGACGCCCGGAAATGTGCTTACCGCAAGCGCCGTGCTGAATCTGCAAGACTCAGAAAACTCCGGAATCTCAGCCTTTGATCCGGTCTCTGTCTCATTGCACAACCATAACTATCTTTACCTATTGGGGCTCAAAGACCAGATCACCCTGGCCAAGGACACGCTGCTGGAGTTTGGCGGAGCGTTCCATCGCAACAAGGCATCGTCGCTTCCGCTGGGAGATCTTCCTTACGTTCTGGGGCCGGAAGGCCGCTCAGGAAATTTCTGGATCAGAAACGAAAATATTTCCACGCGCACGCAGGGTTTCGCCAATCTTTATCTGCATCCGTGGAAAATGGCCGGCACACACCAGTTCACGGTGGGCGGCCGCGCTGACCGCGTGCTGTATCATGCGAATATCAATCATGGGACGGTGCAATTTGTGGACGGCAACAGCACGGTGTTGCGGCAAATCACGTTTTCCAACGCACCGCCCTTCAGCTTGAGCACGATGGAGTCAAGCGCCTATATTCAAGATCGATGGACGCCGGTGCAGCGGGTGATTATTGAAACCGGTGGGCGATGGGACCGGGATACCTACCTGGACCGCAATGTCTTTTCTCCACGCATCGCCGGTACGGTATTGATCAGCGCTGCCAGTGAAACAAAATTCAGCGCGGGCATCGGCATTTACTTTGACCGGTCTAATCTGGCGCTTGCAGGCAATGGCGTCCAGGGCTCGCGGAGGGATGAATTCTTTTCTCCGCTGGCTGCGGTATTTAACCCGACTTTTACTGTCGATCCACGCCTGCTGACCTTGCCGCGCTATAGCAACTGGAGCGTGGGAGTGGAGCGAAGATTGCCTGGAAAAGTTTATGCCCGGCTGGAATACCTAAGCCGGCACGGCGCGCATGGGTGGGACTTTGCCAGCCAGCCGAAAAACAATTTCTTGCTGCTGAGCGACAAGAAAGACCGCTACGACGCGGCGCAACTCACGCTACGCAAAGAATTGAAACGCGGGTATCCATTCGCGGTTGCTTACACGCGCTCACGCGCTACTTCAAACCAGACGGTGGACTTTGCCATTGACGCGCTGATTGTGGGTAACCAGGTGGGCGGAGTGCTGCCGTGGGATTCGCCCAACCTCTTGCAGACGTGGGGTAGCTATCCTTTGCCATGGAAATTCAAGAAGTTCGACATGGCGTGGTCAAGCATATGGCGATCCGGGTTCAGCTTTGTGACCATTGACCAGTTTGGGCAGATCGTTTCCGGCCCGGGACAATTCCGCTTCCCCGATTTCTTCACCTTGAACGCCACCCTGGAACGGAAGTTCGCGTTTCATGGATATCGCTGGGCGGCGCGCATTGGCGTGGACAACATCTTGAATCGGCCTAATCCCAACGTGGTGGACAACGATGTAAATTCACCGACTTTCCTGACGTTCTTTGGTACCGATCATCGGACACTGAATGGAAGAATAAGGTTTCTGGGTAAGAAATGAGGATTGCCGAATGAAAGTCAAACCAAAAACCTGACGGCTGATAACGCTGATCACACGGATTTTCGCTGATAAGACGGCGCGTTTTCAAAAAACATCCAAATCATGGGCTGAGGCTACGGCACCTGTATATCCCGCCTTGCGCATTTCATCGATCAGCACGGAGTCTACATTGTCCGCCGGGCGAAATAGCTGGTGATAAAGCACAAGCTGTTTGGCCTTTGCGGCATTTGCGATTTCGGCGAGCGCTGTGGTGGATGTATGAAACGTGGAATGGTATTTCTGCCATGCAGGCGTGCGCTGCTGGAACCATGCGGTTGAATACACTTCATGCACGAGAAGATCGCAGCCATGGCAAGCGCGGACGATTGCCTGCGTGGGAGCCGTGTCCCCGGAGATCACGATGCTGCGGTCTGCCGTATCAAAGCGGTAGCCATAAGAAAAATCCCATGTGCCATGCGTCACGGCAAAAGCGCGCACGGTAACGTTTGCGTCTTTGTAAACGATTCCGGGATGAATCTCGTGCGCGTTGATGTGATATGCATTCGCGTTTCCGTGTTCCAGTCCGTGGACGCGAATGTCCACGTCTTTTACATAAGCCGCCTGAATGTGGTGCGCCATCGCGGCGATGCCAGGAGGACCATAGAGTTCCAGCGCTCCGGGACGGCCTTCTACGGCAGGCGTGAGATAAAGATCTGACAAGCCAGCAGTGTGGTCAGAATGCAGGTGCGTGGCAAAGATGACTTTCAAATTTTTTGGCGTAAGCGCGACGATGTGCTTGTCACGGGCGGCAGCAGCCGCGCGTCGCACCACACCCGGACCAAAGTCGACAAGATAAGCGGAGCCATTCACCACCACGGCAACCGAGGGACCGGAACGGTCAGGATTGATAATGGGCGTGCCCGTGCCGAGGATGACGAGCTGGGCGGGAGACTGGGCCAGCGAGCTTGACGCGCAGAGAATGAGGGTTGCGAAGGAGAGCAGCCAGCGTTTGAGAGAAGTGAGTTCCATAAGGCTGCAAAAAGTCTAATCACCCTCTAATGCGTTAGCTACCAGAGTGAGATTTCGGGTAGAACTCCCTGAGGCTGCATTTACGTTCGGCACATTCTTGGAGTCCTTCAACGCGCGCATGCTCCCTGGGGCTGCATACCCATTGCTCATGTTGAATTGAGATTGTAGCTGACGCTCTTGTAGGCCACAATTGCCTTTCTGGCTGTACATTTGGGCACGGGCTAGCGCTCTGCTATATTTTCCTTGGATGGAACTGATCTCGCCGTTCGATTTCGTCAAGCGAAGTGTCCTTGCGGTGCAGGAGTACACCTATCTTTCCCTCCGTTCGCTCGCTAACTTGTTCCGCAAACCTCTTTACATGGCGGACACCATTCAGCAAGCGGACCTCATTGGCGTGGGTTCTCTTCCCATCGTAGTGCTTACCGGTATGTTTACCGGAGTGGTGCTCGCGTTGAATACTTCCAAGACGCTGGAACAGTTTGGATCGCTCTCACTTACCGGCCGGCTGGTGTCATTTTCAATGGTGCGGGAACTCGGGCCGGTTCTTACCAGCCTTATGGTGGCGGGGCGGAACGCTTCCGGCATGGCGAGCGAACTCGGCTCGATGAAAGTAACGGAACAAATTGACGCCATGCGTGCCCTGGGCACCGACCCTTATAAAAAGCTGGTGACGCCGCGCGTGATCTCCACCATCTTTATGATGTTTTTTCTCACCATAATTTCGGACCTGGTTGGACTTGTGGGAGGATGGATCATTTCCTTTTCCATGCTGGGGCTCGACAGCACGCAGTACTGGAACTCCGCCTACCAGGCTTTGAACTATAACGACGTGATTACCGGGCTGGCCAAGCCTCTGGTCTTTGGCTTCATCATCGCCACCGTGGGTTGTTATTTCGGCATGACGACCAAAGGCGGCACGCAGGGCGTGGGACGCTCTACCACTGAAGCCGTGGTCTGGGCCTCTGTCATTATCCTTGCGGTCGATGCGGTGCTTACTCAACTCTTCATCACCTTAGGTTGATCCGCCATGTCTCCGCTTGATAATGCCATGCCGCCGTTCGACAACCCAGCTTCCGACGCCCGAGCTTTTGACGGCGCCATTGATACGGTCCACAAGGCAATTATCTTTGAAGATGTTTCCATTGGATTCGAAGATCTCGCTGTCCTGAATGGTGTTTCTTTTGAACTAAAGCGCGGAGAGACCAAGGTAATTATGGGCGTTGCCGGCTCCGGCAAGAGCACCATCCTGAAGCTCTGCCTTGGCTTGCTCAAGCCCGATAGCGGCCATATCTACGTTCTTGGCCACGATATCACCACCATGACGGAAGAAGAGCTGTTTGATCTGCGCAGCAAAGTCGGCATTGTGTTCCAGGAAAGCGCGCTCTTTGACTCGCTCAATGTGCGCGATAACGTAGCTTTCCGCCTGGTGGAAGAACACCTTCCCGAGGCAGAAGTGGAAAAGCGTGTGCGCGAGTCACTGAGCTTTGTGGAACTGGAAGGGGCTATTGATAAGTTTCCCGCAGAGCTTTCCGGCGGCATGCGGCGTCGCGTGGGCATCGCGCGTGCCATTATCACTCAGCCTGAGGTCCTGCTCTATGATTCACCCACGGGCGGCCTTGACCCAATCACCTCAACTACCATCATTGAGTTGATCATGAAGCAGCGCGACGTTTTCAAGACCAGCGCGTTGATGGTGACGCATCGCCTGCAGGATGCGTTCACGCTGGCTTCCCACTACTTTGATCCCGCCACCAAGCACATGAAATCGTCCGACGGAATGCCTTCACAGGATATCCGTACCAGCTTCATGATTCTGCGCGAAGGCAAGGCAGTTTTTGAAGGCAGCGCGCATGAGTTGGGCCAGGTGCAAGACCCGTATATCAAGGAATACATTTCTTAGGTTTCATACAGCAGGAACGTGCGCATCTTCTCTACTCTGTCGTCATAGACAGGACGACAGGGATTGGCGGGATAGGCTAATAACCAAGCGAGTTCCGATCAGCCAAGTTGAGCTGTATTTACCTTCATCCGCGCATTGGCTTCTTCAAAGCGGCGGGCCATCTTTTCGCCGCTGCCTTGCTGCTCCAGCAGCGTTTCCGCGTCCCACTCACTGCGGGGCACACCAAAGAAGTCGCCGCCATAGACATGCAGCGCGCCCGTCAATTTTGAAAGTGGATTGCTGACGGAATGAATGATATCGCGCCCCAGCGGCTCAGCGTCTTTCTCACGTAAAGCTCGCGCGCCCGCAGCCTCAACCAGACCATTGCTTCCCGGCACACGTCGCCAGAAAATATTATCTTCACGGCCCGTGTAGAGGCCAATGATCGCCCACATTTGGTGATTGTGCGGCAGCAGGTTCATCCACGGCGCCCAGATCACGTTCAGGATAGTGAGATCGTCTGAGCGATAGAGCGTTTGCATCTCCGCCCGCTGCGGCTCGCCGACCGCTTTAAGGAGGTCTCCCGGCGTGGATACAGCCCGCCGTACAACTTCTTGCACCGCTTGTTGCGGCCGATCTTGCCGCAGGGCCGCGCGGCAATCGGAAACGAACTGGTCCAGCTCGAACATAAACTACTTACCGGCTTTGGCTGCCGCTGCGGCCTGTGCGCGTCGCGCTGCAAGCCTTTCCTGCAAGCCTTTGATCCGTTTCTTTGCCGCCGGTTTTGATGTCAGCTTTTCCAGGTGCGAGAGAAACTCCGGATCGACCTGGTCCTTCCGCGCTTGGGTGATATAGTCGCCAAACTTGGCCCATAAGAAATATGGCTCGTTATTGGTCTCAAAAAATAACTGTTCGTTCACTGCGCCGCGCAGCACCATGGCGGCAACCATGTTCCAGAACGTCATTACCTGGCGAAACCAGGCATTGTGCTCTGTGCCATACCCGGTCACCACCGCCTTGAATTCATCATAATTCTGCGGCCAGAACTCTGACACAATAAACTTGCGCGCCGCCCGCATCACCGGTTCTCTCCGGAGATCGTATAACTTGAGAATTAACTTTGCGTCTTCAGCCTTCGGCTTCGCCATAAGTGCTTTGCTCCTGAATTAAACCGCTTCTTGCTGTGAATCCTCGCTGCCCTTGCCTTGCGTCATCCATTCCGGTGTAGGAATCGATCGCGAGTAGTCGCACTTTACTGCTGCTGCTGCGGGCGCTGCTTCTGCCGCCGGCGCGCCTTTCTTGCCGCGCTTTTTCGGCTTGGGTTGCTCCTCTTCATCTGCCGACTTCTTGCTGTTGTTGGGGCAGACGAGCAGCGATCCTGACTTCAAATGTTTTTCCAGCAGATACGGGCTGCCGCACTGCGGGCAAGCTTCCGCCACCGGCTTGTATGCCGATGTAAATTCGCAGTTAGGATAATTTGAGCAGCCATAGAACGTGTTGCCGCGACGGCGCGCTTTCTTTTCCACCAGCTCGCCATCCGCGCACTGGGGACACTTCACGCCGATAAAATTCTGCTTGATGTATTTGCACTCCGGATATCCGCTGCACGAAATGAATTCTCCATACCGGCCATGCCGAAGCACAAGGTTGCGGTTGCATTTGGGGCAAAGTTCTTCCAGCGGGACATCCGGCACGCGCTTTCCCTGATCGAGCCGTCGCGTGGTCTTGCAATCCGGATAGCCGGTGCAGGCCATGAACTGGCCGAAGCGTCCGCGCTTCAACACCATCACCCGGCCGCAGTTCTCGCAATATTCATCCTGGCCCGTCTCCGGCATCTCAGCGGTATCAAATTCAGGCAGGTTAACTGGATTTTCCTTGGTGAACGTGCAGCTTTCCGGATCATCTTTTTTATAGGCGCTGCAAGCGTAGAACGAGCCATGCTTGCCCCACTTAAGCACCAGCGGAGAGCCGCAGCGCTCGCACTTCTCATCCGTGGGTTTTTCCATCCGCTTCACGTTTTCCATGTGCTTTTCAGCGTAGCGGAGGTCCTTGGAAAACTTTTTGTAGAAGCCGCCCAGCGCGTCGGTCCACTTCTCTTTGCCTTCTTCGATCTCGTCGAGTTCTTCCTCCAGTCGAGCCGTGTAAGCGGGATCAAAAATTTCTTCAAAGTTCTTGACCAGCAGATCGGTCACGACCAATCCCGTTTCGGTCGGAATAAATTTGCCGCCAATCTTCTGCACGTATTGGCGCTCCTGAATAGTCGAAAGGATTGTCGAATAGGTTGAAGGCCTGCCGATGCCGCGCTCTTCCAACTCTTTGACTAATGACGCTTCATTGAATCGCGGCGGCGGTTCGGTGAAATGCTGTTCCGGCTTCAGCTCGCGCAACGTAAGCTTCTGGCCCACTTCCAGCGCTGGCAGCTTATGCTTAAGCGCTTCATCTTCTTCGTCCTTGGCGTCCTTGGACTCCTCATAAACTTTCAGGAAGCCTTCAAATTTCAGCACTGATCCGGTTACGCGGAAGGTGAACGAGTCGGCGTTATTCTTGGCTTCTATATCGATGCTGGTCTGGTCGAAGACGGCCGGCATCATTTGCGACGCCACAAAGCGCTGCCAGATCAACTTGTAAACTTTGTACTCATCTTCCTGAAGATACTTCTTGATCTCATCAGGATGCCGCGCAACCGACGAC
>JBAVLE010000232.1:0-8299 GCA_049688735.1 Candidatus Angelobacter sp.
CCAAGCCACGCTCCACACCAATTGCCACTCGCGCGTCCGGCCTCACTCCAATCGTCCGCAGATAACGTGCCAGCCGGTTCGCTTTGCGGTTCAGCTCTGCATACGTCAACTCCTGCCCTTGGTGCTCGACCGCCACGGCGTTCGGCATTCTGACGACGCACTCTTCAAACAACTCATGCACGCACTTCTTTCCACCTTCGGTTTCCGCCGGGTTCCACTCCACCAAGAGCTGCCATGTTTCCTCCTGGCTCAACATTGCCAAATCCCAGATTCGAAGATCGGGATTATCTACCACCGCTGTCAACAGCCGCTCATAATGGCCCAGCATCCGCGCAATGGTCTCTGCTTCAAACAGGTCAGTACTGTAGTTAAGTGCGAGCTTTGGCTCATTGGATTCCTCGACAATCATGGTGAAGTCAAATTTTGAATGTCGAATATCTGCTCCGAACTCGCTCAACTCCAATCCCGCGAATTTCGAGTCCGTGGGCCTGCGCACCGTGAACATTACTTGAATTAACGGATTACGGCTGATGTCGCGGTCCGGAGCCAATTCTTCCACCAGCTTTTCAAATGGCAGGTCCTGGTGCCCATATCCGTTCAGCGCGGACTGCCGAACCTTCCGCAGCACATCGCGGAAACTCGGACCGCCTTCCAGATTCGCGCGTATCACCAGTGTGTTCAAAAAGAAGCCAATTAATTCGTGCGTATTTCTCCGGCTACGATTAGTTATCGATATGCCAACTCCAAAATCCTCCTGCCCGCTGTACCTCATCAACAAAACCTGAAACGCTGCCAGCAGCGTCATGAATAAGCTGGCCCCTTCTGCTCTCCCCAACGCGTTCAAGCCTTGCAGCAAATCGCTTCCTAACCTTCGGTCCTGCATTCCTCCACGGAAAGTCTGCTGCGCCTGCCGCAAATGGTCTGTCGGCAACTCCAGCACTTGCGGCATCCCGTCCAATTGTTTTTTCCAGTATTCCATCTGCTGCTGAAGCTTCTCTCCACGCAGTTCTTCCCTTTGCTCCAGCGCATACTCTCCATATTGCACGGCCAATTCCGGCAGCGGCGACTCTTCGCCTCTCCCATACGCTTCATATAACTTTTCCAATTCCTCAACCAACACGCCCAGCGACCACTCATCACAGATAATGTGGTGCAGTGTGAGCACCAAAATATGGTCGCTTTCATCGATACGCATCAACACTGCCCGGAATAAGGGCGGCCGGCTTAGATCAAATGCCTTGCTGGCTTCCTCTGCTACAACCTTCTTCGCCTGCTCCTCTCGCTCCTCCGACGCTAACTGGTGCAGATTCATCACCGGCAACTGCACATTGAATTTCTCCCCAACAACCTTCTGCCTCGGCCCTTCATGTTCCTCCATAACAAAGCAAGTCCGCAGGAGCTCATGTCGCCGCACCACTTCCCGCAGACTCCGTTCCAGCCGGGCAACGTCCAGATCGCCTTTGAACCTCAACGTCATCGGCACGTTATAGAAATCGCTACTTGGCCGGAATCGGTCTAGAAACCACAGCGGCTCCTGTTGATAGGAAAGGGGGTAAAGAGAAGGTCCCGTCTCTGAAGCTTCTGATGATGAAGAAACAGTCGCCGCACTCTGTGGCGCCTGCGTGCTTGGACCGCCTAGCCCCTCCTGCTCCAACAAACGCCGCAGGAGTTCCCGCTCTTCTTCCAGCCGGTCTTTTTTCGGTACAACTCTTCCCGAAGACATTTCTTTAAGAACCCTTTCTCGAAGTCTTTTTCATCGTCAAACTTTCTTCCCTATGTTCGAGCTTCTCTGCCAGCATGCGTACCGTGGGGTAGGAGAATAAATCGACGAGCGCTATCTCTTTCTGCAATTTCTTTCTCAGGTTGAAACGTACACGCGCCACTAGCAGCGAATATCCACCAAGATCGAAAAAGTTGTCATCCAGGCCAACTCGGTCCAATCCCAGCGTCTCCTGCCATACACTGGCCAGCGTTTGCTCCAAAGGTGTCCGAGGCGCGACGTATGGATTTGTCTCTCTCCGTTCCACCTCCCCAGCCCGATTCACTCCACCAATCTTTAACTGCTGCATCTCGCTTGAACTCAACATCTCGAGATGACAAACAGGTTTTTTCGGATCCTCGACCACCGCTGTCAGCAATCGTTCATAATGTCCTGCCATTTGTTCTATGCGCCAGCGATCAAACAAGTGCCGGTTGTAGATCCAGACGATATCTAGCTGTCCATTGCGTTCAATGGCATGGACCTCCAAATCAAAGCGCACAGTCCATGCTTCCGTTCCTAACTCCTCGACTTCCAGTCCTTTGAGTTCCTGCGTTCCCGAGGAAGCATTCTGGAGGGCAAAGACCACTTGGAAGATGGGTGTCCGGTTTAGGGTGCGGCGTAGTGGCAGGACCTCTACCAGCCGCTCAAACGCAATGTGTTGATGCCGGTAAGTTTCCAGCGCCATATCGCGCACTTGCTCAAGAAGCTCGCTGAAACTTGCATTTGAGTTCACTCGCGCCCGCATCACCAGCATGTTCGCGAAGAAACCGATCAGACCTTCCAGCCGCTCATCCTGGCGATTGGCGATGGGCGAACCAACCACGATGTCATCTTGTCCGCTATAGCGATGCATCTGAACGGCAAAAGCCGTAAGCAACGTCATATACAAGGTGGAGTGGCCGCACCGCTTTAGCGCAGCTACTTTCTCCGCCGGGAAAGTTATTCCGCAGGCATCGGCAGCGTAAGTCTGGACCGGTGGACGTGGCCTGTCCCTGGGAATCTCCAGCTCTTCCGGTATTTCTGCCAGATGTTTTTGCCAGAACCGTAGGTCCTCATCCAGTACTCCTTCACTTGCCTCCTGGGTCTGCCACAAAGCAAAATCGGCGAATTGAAGCGGCAAATCCGGCAATGGATTCTCGCCCCCCTGCGAATACGCCTCATACAAATCTCTGAACTCCCGCATGAACACACCCAGCGACCATCCATCGGAAACGATGTGGTGAAATGTTCGCAGGAGAACATGATCTTCCTCGGCCAGCTTAAGCAGCTTGATTCGCAGCACAGGACCATGGGCCAGATCAAATGGTTCACGCCATTCTTGATTCACGGACTCCATTACCTGCCGCTGCTGCTCCGGTTCGGAAAGCCCATTGAGATCCTTGATTGCGATTTCAAAAGTAATGCTCGGCGCGATGATCTGAACCGGTTCTCCCCGCTCTTCTGCGAAGTGTGTGCGCAAGCTTTCATGCCGGTCAACAATCGTCTGGATGGCGCGACGTAATGCGTCTATATCCAATCTGCCGCGCAACCGCAGGGCTTGCGGCATGTTATATTCCGCGCTGCTCCCCTGCATTTCGTTGATGAACCATAGCCGGCGCTGAGAATATGACAATGGTGCGCGGTCAGCTTTGGGGTGGCGTCGCAATGAGATTAGGGCTTTTCTGCTGCCTTGAAGTTGTAGCGCTAATTTCGCGATGCTGGGCGATTCAAACACGCAGCGCAGCGTTACATCGACTCCTAAGGTCGTGCGGATTCGGCTTACCAGCCGGGTGGCCAGCAATGAATGTCCGCCTATGGCAAAGAAGTCGTCATGCACACCTACCCGATCCCTATTTAAAACTTCCCCAAAAAGGCCACACAATATTTCTTCCTGGCCATTGCGTGGGCCTATGTAGCCCTTTCTTCCACTCCATTCTCTTTCCGGGACCGGTAATGCTTTGCGATCGATCTTGCCGTTTGGCGTCAACGGCAGTTGCTCCATCTCCACAAAAGCAGATGGGACCATGTATTCAGGCAATCGCTCTTTGAGGAACTCCCGGAAGGCGTTCGTCTTCACCGCGCCATCCGTCACCACATAGGCCACCACTCGTTTTTCTGGGGGGTGATCTTCCCGAACTATCACAGCACACACCCTGACTCCCTCATGCGCTTGCAAAATCGCTTCAATCTCTCCCAGTTCGATACGGTAACCTCGCACCTTCACCTGTTGATCCACCCGGCCCAGGAACTCCAGATTTCCATTCCGTCCCCATTTCACCTGGTCGCCGGTTCGGTAGATCCGCTCTCCTCCACGCTCAGAGAAGGGGTTGGGAATAAACTTTTCTGCCGTCAACTCCTGCCGGTTCAGATATCCACGCGCGACTCCCTGTCCTCCCAGAAACAACTCGCCGGTCACGCCTATAGGTACGGGTTGATATTCTTGATCCAGAACGTAAGCTTCCGTATTGCTGATGGGCTTTCCAATGGGCACTCTTTCATTTGCCTCGCCTCTTTTCAAACATGCATGTGTGGAATAAGTGGTGTCCTCCGATGGCCCATACAGGTTGAAAACCCGCTTTACCTTTAGTTCTTCGTAGAGCTGCTCCACTATGCTTGGCGGTAGAGCTTCTCCGGCCAGGTTCACAGTTTGAATTGAGTCGGGTATGCCCTTGATTCGCCGCAATTCTGTCATCGCTGAGGGCACCGTGTTGAGCAACTTCACTCCCGCCTCTTCCTCTATCCCGGCCAGACTAAGGGCATCGCGAACCACAATTGTCTTTCCACCCCAACTGAGTGGAGCAAAGATTTCAAATACTGAGAGATCAAAACAAATGGATGTGGAGGCAAGAACTCCACCCAATTCCTCCGCTGAGAACACTTCACGGGCCCATTGCAACAGCACGTTCGCACTACCGTGCCGGATAGCCACTCCTCGCGGTCTTCCCGTGGAGCCCGATGTATAAATCACATAAGCAAGATTTTCCTGGTGAAGAGAAAGTCGGATATTCTCTTCGCTCTCGCGGGCTATCTCAGCCAGCTCCTTGTCGACGCAAATCACCTTCCGTGAGCCGGGCATCTGCCTCAATAAGCTGATTTGGGTCACCAGCACCGCAATGGATGAATCCTCCATCATGAATTTGAGACGCTCCGGCGGATAATGAGGGTCCAGCGCCACATACGTCCCGCCTGCTTTTAGAATTCCCAGCAGCCCGATCACCATCTCCAGACCGCGTTCCATACAGATTCCCACCCGCACCTCGGGCCCCACTCCCACTCGCCTTAAATGATGTCCGAGCTGGTTCGCCTTGCTGTTCAGCTCACCATACGTTAACTTCTGTCCTGCAAACTCTACTGCGGCTGCTTCCGCGCTTCTTCTGACCTGATCTTCGAACAACTCATGCATGCACTTCTTGGGATAGTCCGCCGCCGTCCGGTTCCACTCGTATAAAAGCTGGTATCGCTCACCCTCCGACAACAAGTCCAGACAATCCACTATCTGGCTGTTCCCCGCCACCATGCCTTCCAGGATGCGACGCCAATATCCCATGTACCGCTGGATCGTTGCTTTCTCATAGAGCGCGGTGGAATATTCCACGCCACCGGCAATCCGTTCGTCCATTTCCCACAAAGACACAGTCAGATCAAACCGCGCTACGCGATGTGGGGCCATCTCCAGCCACACCGTCTTCAACCCAACAAGATCCAGCGCGCCCTTGGGCGCGTTCTGCCATGCAAACATCACCTGAAACAATGGGCTATGGGCCAGGCTGCGTTCCGGCTGCACAAGCTCCACCACCTGCTCAAAGGGAATGTCCTGGTGCTGCTGCGCACCCAATGCTTTGCTTTTCACTCGTCCCAGCAGCTCCCCTACCTGAGGTCTGCCAGATAGATCGGCCCGCAGCACCAGCGTGTTCACAAAAAATCCGATCAGCCCTTCGAGCTCTCCTTGTCTCCGGTTGGCGACCGGCGACCCAATCAATACGTCCTGCTGCCCTGATAACCGCCCCAGCAGCGCCGCCCACCCTGCCAACAGAGTC
Source organism: Candidatus Angelobacter sp. (assembly GCA_049688735.1). Taxonomy (GTDB): domain Bacteria; phylum Acidobacteriota; class Terriglobia; order Terriglobales; family Acidobacteriaceae; genus Angelobacter. Next base: position 5,779 of record JBAVLE010000232.1, read on the forward strand.
ATATATAAGGTTGCGCCATGCTGCTTGCTCAACTGCTTGAGCCCTGCCGTCAAACTTTCATCCAGCAGCACATCGCACCAGGCGCCCGCATACTGCTGCTCCGCCGGCCGCACGTGGTCCGCAGATAACTCAAGCAATGTCGGCGCACCCGCCAGAGTATTTTTCCAGTACTCGCCCTGCTGCCTCAGAATTTCACCCTGCATCCAATTACGCTGCCATACTGCGTAGTCTGGATATTGCACAGCTAGCTCCGGCAAGGGATCGGCCTCCCCGCGTATAAACGCCCTGTACAGTAAGCTCAATTCGTTGAGCAACACGCCTAGCGACCAGCCATCGGAAACGATGTGGTGCATGGTGACCAGTAATGTAGATTCATCCTCTCCCTGGCGAATGAGCCGCCCACGAATCAGCGGACCGGCTTCCAAATCAAAACTTGCATGCGCCTCTTCCTCTATGAGTTGCCGGACTCTTAGCTCCGCGTCAGGCTGTTTACGCAAATCATGATCCAGCAATGAAAAACGGCTTTCCTCGGCGACTGCAATTTGCTGTACCGCTTCGCCATCCACCACCACAAATGTGGTGCGCAACGCTTCATGACGCTGCACGAGCCGGTCGAGAGCCAGCTTCAATGCCTGCCTGTCGAGATTGCCGACGAGACGTACGCCAAAAGAAATGTGATAGACCTCGCTGATTCCTTCCATCTGCGCCAGGAACCATAACCGCTGCTGCGCATAGGAAAGTGGAAGACGCTGCGTGCGATCGGCTTTGGAGATCGGCTGTACTTGCGTCTGTCTGCCGCCAGAGATCCTGGAAGCCAGCTCACTCAAACGTGAATGCTCGAATACATCGCCAAGCTCCACTTCCAGGCCGATCGCTTCCTTCAACCGGCCAATCATCCATACCGCCAGTAGCGAATGTCCGCCTAATTCAAAAAAATTGTCGTGCCGTCCCACCTTTTCTACTGCGAGCACCTCTCGCCAAATCGCCGCCAATGTTGTCTCAATTTCTCCTTGCGGGTCCTCATATCCACTCACTGCGTATGCATTTCCGTCTGGCGTCGGCAATCGCTTCCGGTCCAGCTTCCCATTGGAACTCAGCGGCAATGCTTCCAACCGCACATACGCCGCCGGCACCATGTACTCTGGCAATCTTTGTGCCAGATGGCTGCGCAATTCTTCTGCTCCGAACTTAGCTGCGCCATCGCTTTGCTGAACGTCATTCGTGCGTTCCGTGTAATAAGCGATCAGACGCTTACTCCCAGCCAAATCCTCCTGCGCTACGACCACCGCTTCCCTGACTCCGCTGTATTCCAGCAGCCGCGCTTCAATCTCGGCTAACTCAATTCGGAAACCGCGCACCTTGACCTGAAAATCATTCCGTCCTACAAACTCAATCGTCCCCTCCCGCCGCCACCGCACCAGGTCTCCCGTCCGGTACAATCGTCCTCCACCCTCCGCGCTATACGGATCCGGCACAAACCGTTCCGCCGTCAAGTCTCCGCGCCGCAAATACCCCCGCGCTACACTCGCTCCCGCTATATATGCTTCTCCCACCACTCCGATCGGCGCCAGGTTCATCGCCGCATCCAGCACGTACATCCGCCGGTCTCCTATCGGCTTGCCAATCGGCAGCGATGTCATGGTTTCTGGGATTTCCTCCGGCACCACATAGCAACTGCTGAATACCGTGCATTCCGATGGCCCATACCCGTTCACCACCCGCATGCCCGGCAACTCCGCCAGCGCCTTCTTGATGTGCGTTACCGATGCCGTCTCTCCTCCGGTCAGCAGATACTTCACTCCTTCGAGACACTCCACATCGCTTTCCACAATCGAGTTGAACATCGCCGCTGTCAGCCACAGCGTATTCACTCTCCGCCCCTGTACGTACTTCCTGACCTCTTCCGGACTCAAGACTCGCTGCTGCGCCAGTACGCTCCGTCCTCCGGTCAGCAATGCACTCCACAGCTCCAGCGTGAATGCGTCCCAGCTCACCGAAGAATGCTGCAACAGCACCGTTTCTTCGTTGAAACGCACATAATCAATTCCAAAAATGAATCCAGGAATACTACGATGCGGTATCTCGCTCCCCTTCGGCTCCCCGGTCGAGCCCGAGGTGTAGATCACGTAGGCCAGATTTTCGGCGTCCACTTCCGTCTCAGCTCGCTCCAGGTTCGTCTCCGGCAGGTTGCTGAACATCTCCTCATTCGTTAGATCGATAACCTGAACACCTTCCTTGATTCCACCGGCCAAATCCAGCAACCCAGGCCAATCACTTCGCACCAGCAGCGCCACAGGAGCGCTGTCCTCCAAAATGAAGTGCAAACGTTCCATGAGATACGACAGATCCAGCGGCACATACGCTCCGCCTGCCTTCAACACCGCCACCATCCCAACCACCATCTCCAAGCCACGCTCCACACCAATTGCCACTCGCGCGTCCGGCCTCACTCCAATCGTCCGCAGATAACGTGCCAGCCGGTTCGCTTTGCGGTTCAGCTCTGCATACGTCAACTCCTGCC
>JBAVLE010000233.1:0-4167 GCA_049688735.1 Candidatus Angelobacter sp.
GCGCTCAACTCTGGTTCGCATCCTCAAGGAATCTGGGCGGCTGGGGGACTTTTTCATCAATCCGCAGCGTTTCATGGATGCTGTGGCAGCCATTCTGAAATCAGAGCTGCATCAGCTTATTGTCGACGGAATAAAGTATGAGCGCATCCCATCCAACGAGCCGGAATCGGAGTGGCGCATGGAGCTATTCCGCAACGAAGAGCTCATCAATTATCTGAAAGCTCTATCAGTCAAAAAGTCGGTTTACGAATATATCGTCTACGATTCGGAAGTCGAGCGAGAATTTGCGAAGAAGCTAGACCAACGGGAGGACATTAAGCTGTTTGTAAAACTCCCGGGCTGGTTTGAAGTTGATACGCCTATTGGCAAATACAACCCCGACTGGGCCATTCTCAAGCATGACGATAAAACCCTTTATCTGGTGCGTGAAACCAAGGGCACAAAGGATTTTCTCAAGCTCCGCACAACGGAAGCTGATAAAGTACGCTGCGGCCAGCGCCATTTCGTGGCCATTGGCGTTCCATTCGCAGTTGCAGTTTCGGCGGACGAGGTCTGAGACGGAGAAGGATTGTGATTCCTGAATACGGCCGCCTCGATCCGATGTGGTGAAAGCGATGGCAAAGCAAGACAGACTTTTCGTAGCGGTACTGGGCAATCGAAAGGCCGGGAAATCGACAACTTGGTATGAGCTGTTCGGCAAACGAGTGAGAACAGGTAGGCGGGTTCACAAGTTGGAACTTCGTCCCGGTGAATTCGTCGACGTATTTCTGATTAGCGGATCACCGGAAGAGCGGAAGAAATATGCAGGAACAATTCTAAAAGGTCAACGCTGCCGAATCGTGCTATGTGCAATTCAGTATGCTCCCGAAGTTGAAAAGACACTCCATTATGTTTTTGATCAAGACTTCTGGATCTTCGTGCAATGGCTCAATCCTGGGTACAACGATGCCGGCGAGACTTGGGACCGCCTGGGACTAGTGAATCAAATCCTTGCTCATTACGGCGTTGTGAGTATCAGGAGCGGCAAGCATGTGAAGGGCAGGGCGCAAGAAATCAGGGAGTTTATTTATGGGTGGGCTGCATTTCGTGGTCTGATTCATACGTAAGGAGCTGGGAGCCGCCGAACGACTCCCGCGTCTACATTTCCTGCAGGTGAGGTCTGAACCATGCGGCTGGAATTTCGAGTGTTGGTTCCGGAATTACAAAATGCTGTAGCCCAGATACTCGCAAACCGCGACTACCGCACCAAGAGGCGCGATGCGGCACAGATTCTGATATCTGAGGTGGTTGCAACCTTCCGGACGACAGGTGCCAGTGCTGAAATACCCATAACCGGAACCGCATTCGGAGCTGCTTGCCTGCCCCTCTCCGTCCTGGAGCGCATTTGGGAAGTGGCGACGACGTTTAACCGCGATTCGATCAAAGTCGTCATTTCGGATGCTTGGGTACAAGTCGAAACCTGCAGAATCAAGCACAGTGGAATAAAGCCTGTGCCGTTGCAGGCTATACCTGATTTCAACATTGACTTACCCGTGGATGCGAGCCTTCTTGAAACGCTCGGTCTTGCATCCCTGCTCACCAAAACCCAAATTAAGGATCAGGGGCTGAGCAAGCGTGTGGAGCATGCGGAGAGGCAAGCGACTGGGGCAATCGAAGCGGCTGCTCATAAGCTGGCTGAGTTCGGGGTGAGTGCAGATCAGCTGCAACGGGTGGTAAACGAACGCATTCGAGAAGCTGGCGCACGCATAGCCAAGACACTTGGCCACGAGAACCTGAAACGCTCAGCGAGAGCCGGTGCAAACCCTACCAGCCAAGATCAATCCAAGCTCTTTGAATAAGCGTTTCTGCAGGCACCGACCTGGGATGTGACAAAGCGAGGAAGTTTATCATCAGCGGCACGGATATCCCCGTTTAGAGCTTCAAGGAAGACGGCTTATTCGGGGACTGATTGCCAGCATCGCTACGAAATCGGCATCCACTCCCCTGACCTTGGATTGGGTGCTACAAGAGAGCGAGGTGGCTGTTTGAGTCTGAGAACAGCGGTTGTGCGGAAAGTTAGGTATGTTCTCCAATCTTCGGGGTTTTCCTCTGCGTTACACCAAATCGGGAACTCGTCATATGTGGCGTCCTGCTCGATCTGATCGACGCTCAAACTTGAATGTAAATTGTCGAGCCGCTGCCAGCTGATGAAATCCCGTATTACCCATGTACCGCGATCCTTATTGTGATCAAAATAGACAAGTCTATCGGGCCCAACAATGAGCGGGCAGCGGAGAACAATACCGAAGTTCCCGCCCCCGCGGTGGTTGTAATTTGCTGAGTTTACCGGCATGGCCGGCCATTGTTGCAGAATCGATTCCCACTTTCCAATTTGGTTAAGTCCATAAATCACGCACTTGCCTTTACACTGGCAGGGCGCGGCCAGATCCTCACAGCCAACTTGAACAGGGTTTCAGACCTTTGCTCAATTCTGTCTTCATCCCAAAGAGTGACTCCCTGGAGTTCACGATTCAACGCAATGGCGCTGTGCTTTAGGATTTCTTTGTGTTTCTTGTCCCATGGACCGTTAGAAACAGAGGGATTGAGCTCTTTCGTCAGAAGCGTTAAATTCCCGATTGTGTGGAGGAGTGCATTCCGGCGCTTGGTCGCAGCCTCAACTGCGCCCGTCCCGTTGGTTTGAAGCACGATTGGCCAGTGCTTTTCCCATTCGCGTGGGAGAAGATGCTCGATCGTAAGTTTCCCCTTAATCTCTATCGGTTCAGTTTTGCTGGTGTGTAACGAACGATCAAGCGATTCCAAGATCATTCGTGATTTGGATTTCTTGATTCTCCTGTAAAACTCGATTGCACCCCAACTAGTGTGCAACTCTTCGTCATCGGGCCAGCGACCCACCTCAGACGTTTGCGCAATCAGGAAAGAGCGTATCGCCCTAGCCGAGAAATCGTCGTTTTGCTTGAGGGACTTCAGCATATCAACGACAAGCTTGTTGTAGTTTTTCGACGTGAGTTGACAAATCGCTCGGCGCACGAAGAAGGATTCCAGATCAGTCATCACCTCTTCGCGCTCATTGGCGTGCTGCGGGCCGGCGAGCCGCTTAAAGACCTCAAGGAGCAGCGGGTATATTGTCTGCGTATCCAACTGTTCGAGCCGGTAAAAAAAAAGGTGTTCGCGGGATCCAGGAGGAGACTGTTCGAACGCGCGATATACGTCAGAGTAAGTTCTGAAAACTGCCATCAATTCAGCAGCCATGCGCGACGAGGATTTGTCGGCAAAATCTTGGAAATACGAGAAGAGTTGCGTCGCAACGATTTCATCTGCCAACATCAGTGTGAGGAAGTGAAAAAGAAAGAGATCGACACGGGGCCGTTTGAGCCGACCTTGACGAACCGGCTCCCGCCAATATGATTTTTCCTCGTCATACGTTGACCACAGTTGGCGGTTTAGTTTTCCTACGTCTGCTCCCTCCCTGAGAGCGCGTCGAAATAGGTAGTTCTTGACAAGGTCGGCAGTGAGCAGAGGAGTGCCTAAATTGTTAAGAGTTTCGAATATCTCCTGGGCATCATCATCCGCTTCAAGATCGATTGCCACTACATGTAAGTCTTCCCGTAGGCTTGTATAAAGAGCGTCCAATCGATCCCGAAAAGCCGATTCACTTGGCTCTCCAAGCCATTCGGCAAACCCCCGATGGAAGTATAAGTAAGCTCCGGCGATCAAACGATCATGGCTCTTGAACTCGGCGCACGCGTCTTCAACCGCCCCGATACCCTCGGCAGTCATGACAGTCCGGAATTCTTCGCGATCAGCATTCGTTGGCCATATCTTGAACGTTTCATCTGGATCATCGCTCAATGGCACGTCGTTAACAGTCAGCTTCCTGAAAGACTGAGCATACCGTGGGTGACCGGAAGCCTCTGCCAAATCTCGTGCAGCTGCTAGAGCTAACTGAAGGGTCGATAGCCGCTGCTGTCCATCAATGATTTGACGAGCGTGCAGCTTGCCGGTGGGAGTGGTGAGCTGGTCCAGCACGATCGCACCAAGAAAATGTGGACGGCGTGTCTGGTTTGTAAGCCTTCGTTCCGCGACGGACCTGATCGATTCCCATAACGGCACCCAGTTATCGTCTTCGGTCCACACATATGGACGTTGGAAGAGAGGTGCTTCAAGGCG
>JBAVLE010000234.1:0-6983 GCA_049688735.1 Candidatus Angelobacter sp.
TAAGAAGCAGTAGCTACGGCAGCGCACGGAGAATGCAAAGCTCCCAGGTGTCGAGGATAGGGACACTCTAGCTATGATCGCTTGCCCTAACATGGTTTTTTCACAGGTTCACGGAGACACGGAGAAAACCGGGGACGCAAATCAAGAGTTTTTACAAAACGCCAGGAAGGTCGTGTTCCGTTTAGTCAATAATCGCGAATATGCGCTTTCGTTATTGCTCCTGTTATCTCCATGCCTGACTACTCCGTGGTGAGCGTAAACTTGTAGACAAATGAAGAAATTCTGGGAAAACCCGGCGAATGCCACCGTCGCACCGCAAGGCGCGCAGGTGCCGGGCTCTCTTCAGATCGGCAATGTGCGCATTGCTCCCGCCACAATTCTCGCTCCTATGGCCGGCGTCACGGACACGGTGTTTCGTCGGTTTATTCGCAATGCCAGCTTTGTGCGTAGTGCACAGGACGTGATGGCTCCCCCAGAAGAAGCTGAGGGCGAGATTGCCACATCAGAGCTGCATCAGGTGCAGAATCGCGATGATGGCCAAAAATCTTCAGCGGTTTTTGAAAAAAGCGCCTGTGGCCTTTTGATGACCGAGTTCACCTCGGCTGATGGGCTTTTCCGCACACGCGAATCGAAGCGCAAGCGCTATCTGACTTTTTACGAAGACGAGCATCCGATTTCGGCGCAGCTTTTTGGCAGCGATCCTTACACGCTGGCTGAATCGGCCAAGATTGTGGAGGACGCGGGCTTTGACCTGGTCGATCTCAACCTGGGCTGTCCGGCAAAGCGCGTGGTGAAGTGCAATGGCGGCTCAGGCCTGCTCAAAGACCTGCCGGTAATTAGGACGATTTTTGAGTCGGTGCGTGCGGCAGTGAAAATCCCGTTCACGGTGAAGGTCCGCCTGGGCTGGGATGACGAAAATATCGTCTGCGTGCCGCTGGCCAAGATGGCTGAAGATTGCGGACTGGATGCGCTTGCACTGCACGCCCGCACACGTGAGCAGGGTTATAGCGGCAACGCACGCTGGGAATGGATTGCCGCGGTAAAAGATGCGGTGAAGATTCCTGTGGTCGGCAATGGCGACATTCGCACACCGGAAGACGCCATCGCCATGGTTGCACAGACCGGCTGCCATGGTGTGATGATTGGCCGGACGGCTGCTTCGAATCCGTGGATATTCCGCCAGATTCGGCAGCATGCCGAGACTGGACGCTATGACCAGCCGACGGAAGCTGACCGTTACCAGATGATCCGCACGTATTTCAAAATGCTGGTGGATGAGACGATGCACGGTTCTCCGGGAAAAATGAAACAATTTGTGGCGTGGTTCACGCATGGAATTCCCGGTGGGAGTGCGCTGCGGCGCGCTTGTTATGACGCGCATACAGGGCCGGCAATTTTGGCGAGCGTGGAAAAATTCTTTGAAGAACTGCTGAGCGGAAATGCGGCGGCGCCTATACCTGTTGCGCAAGCAGAGATGGATTTGTTGCCGGCGTGCGGCGATTAGGCAGGGGCTTAAGCCCAGTTATTCATCTCTTTCGGCACGACTAACTCGTGCTCTGACACTTGTGCGCGCAGGCAACTTTTCTCGGTTAACCAGCGAACAAGCCGGTTTTCCAGGGTCTACGGAGAACTAAGTATCTGATACGCATACTTTCCTAAAGAGAAAAAAGGGCTAAATTGGCCGGTGCAGTCCATTTTTTTCCGAAATCCTGACCCTTAAGTAGAAGCGGGCCGAAAAATGCGACAATAGAGAAGCGCAACTAGTGGTGCTTTTCGAGACTCCACGACATCTAATCAAAAGAGCCGATGACACAAAATCAAAACCTTTTCTTTCAGAAGTTTGGCATTACTCCTAACGATCTTCAGCGCTACCTGGGTGAGGCACTTTCCGCCGGTGGCGATTATGCCGATTTGTACTTTGAATACCTCACGTCCACCTCAATTACCGTGGATGAGTCGATTGTGAAATCCGCGTCTCAGGGGATTTCTGCCGGATGCGGTGTCCGCGTTCTGGCGGGCGAGCGCACCGGCTATGCCTATACGGACGATCTGGCTCCGGAAAAGATCCTGCGTGCGGCGCGGACTGCTGCGCTGATTGCGCGTGGGCCGGCGAAAAGCCCGATTGAAGGATTTAAGGAAAATCTGAATCACCAGCTTTATCCGGTTGCATCGCCTTCAGCAGATGCCGATATCGCAGCCAAGCTGGAATTGGTAATGCGCGCTGATCGGGCCGCGCGCGCTTATGATCCGCGTGTAGTACAGGTGCGGGCCGGTTACTTTGACGAAATACGCCAAATCCTGGTGATTGGCTCAGACGGAACGTTTGCTTCTGACGTGCAGCCGCTAGCGCGCTTCACGGTGAGCACGATTGCCAAGTCCGGCGAGAATTCCGCCAAAGGCGCAGCCGGCGGCGGCGGTCGCGTGGGTATTGACTTCTTTGTTACGGACAAAACTCCGGAATATTTTGCTCAGGACGCGGCGCGGCAAGCCATCATTCAACTCGGCGCGGTGGAAGCTCCAGCGGGTGAGATGGAAGTGGTGCTTGGTCCAGGCTGGCCGGGAATTCTGCTGCATGAGGCGATTGGCCACGGACTGGAAGCGGATTTCAACCGTAAAGGAACGTCGGCTTTCACAGGCATGGTGGGCAAGCGCGTTGCGTCAGATAAATGCACCGTAGTGGATAACGGCACGCTGCCTTCGCGTCGCGGGTCAATCAATGTGGATGATGAAGGATCGCCGACGCAGAATACTGTGCTGATTGAAAAAGGAATTCTTAAGGGCTACCTGAGTGACAAGCTTTCCGCGAAGCTCATGGGCGTTCCCGATACGGGAAATGGACGCCGTGAGAGTTATGCGCACATTCCCATGCCTCGGATGACGAATACCTACATGCTGGCGGGCGACGATTCACCGGAAGACATTATTCGCTCAGTAAAGCGCGGCGTTTATGCGGTGAACTTTGGCGGCGGACAAGTTGACATAACAAATGGGAAATTTGTCTTTTCGGCTTCAGAAGCCTACATGATCGAGAATGGCCAGGTGACCGCTCCGCTGAAGAACTGTACGCTGATTGGCAATGGTCCGGACGCGCTGACGAAAGTCTCAATGGTGGGCAACGATCTTCAGCTTGACGAAGGCGTTGGTACCTGCGGCAAAGATGGGCAGTCGGTCCCTGTAGGCGTTGGCATTCCCACGCTGAAGCTGGACAGCATGACCGTGGGCGGTACCGCAAGATAATGGCAACCAACACGCAAACAGTAAATGAAGTTGATACAGATCTGCGTGATCTGGCAGCCAGCGTGGTTTCACGCGCGATGAAAGCCGGCGCAACAGCGGCGGAAGCCGTGGTTCGCGAAGGATCAGAGTTCTCCACGGTGGTGCGCATGGGCGAAGTGGAGACGCTGAAAGAATCAGGATCACGCGCTATTGGCCTGCGGACATTTCTTGGCCAGCGCGTTGCGAGCACTTATTCCAGCGACTTTTCTAAGGACGGAATTGAGCGGCTGATCAGCGGGGCGATTGAGCTGGCGCGCGTGACATCTGAAGACATTTACTCCGGCATTCCTGAGCCTGATCAGCTTGGTTCTTTACAGGGCGATCTCAAGCTTTATTACGACGATGTGTACTCGCTTCGGCCGGAGGAGCGCATTGAGTACGCGCGTCGCGCTGAACGAGCTGCGCTGGAAGCTGATTCGCGGATGAAGAATTCCGATGGCGGATCGTTCGATGCAGCGACGGGCCACAAAGTGCTGGCCAACTCGAATGGATTCGTGGGCGAATTCCGCCGGTCTTATTGCTCTGTTTCTGCTGCGCCCATTGCGCAGGATGAAAACGGCAACATGCAGCGCGATCAGTGGTATGCATTGGCGAGAACGTTGGCAAAGCTGGAGTCGGCTGAATCAGTAGGACGTGAAGCCGCGCGGCGCACATTGCGGCGACTCGGCGGGCGCAAGATCAAGTCTACGCAGGTCCCAATTGTTCTTGATCCCATGGTTGCCGAATCAATTCTGGATAACATCTTTGAGGCGGTGAACGGCGATGCGATTTATCGGCAATCGTCGTTCCTGGTGAATAAACTTGGTGAGCAGGTGGCTGCCAGCAACATCACAGTTGTAGACGACGGCACCATGCCTGGCGGATTTGGCACCGAGCCTTTTGACGGTGAAGGGGTTCCAACGCGCCGGACTGTAGTGATCGAGAACGGCGTGCTGAAGTCTTACCTGCTGAACACTTACACGGCGAAAAAACTTGGGATGAAGACCACCGGCAGTGCTTCCCGAGGACTGGCTGGAACGCCGGGAATCGGTTCTGGAAATTTCTATCTGCAAAAAGGTGACCGCACGCCGCAACAGATTATTGGAGACATCAAGCAGGGGCTGTATGTATTCCAGTTTCTCGGCTTTGGCGTGAACATGGTTACCGGAGATTTCTCTCGCGGCGTGAGCGGCCTGTGGATTGAAAACGGCGAGCTCACTTATCCGGTGGAAGAAGTGACTGTGGCCGGGAATCTCAAGGACATGCTGAACAACATCTCTGAGATCGGCAATGACCTGGAATTTCGCGGCTCGACTGCTTCTCCTACGCTGCGGATTGACGGCATGACCATCGCAGGCGAATAGCGGCAGGCGTATTGCGGCAACCACGGTCGCGCGCCAGCCATCTCTTTACTCATAGGTTCCCCAGACTGTGAGGATGAGCATGGAACACCAACCTTTTCCGCCGAATTCAACCAAGCCTCCACAGAGTAAATTTCCGTGGCCGTTAGTGGCACTGGGTGTAGCTGCGGCGCTGCTCATTGTAACGTTCTGGCTAATACCTCGTACCAACAAGGCCTCCACTGTCATCAACACCGTGGACCAACCGACAGCGCAGTTGCGGATCTCCAATGTCAGGATCTCCCCGCAAGAAGCAAATGGCGTTGCCAACGTTGATGTTTTTGGCGATGCCATGAATGTTGGCGCTAGTCCGGTGACGCAGGCAATTGTCTCTGCAACTTTTCACGACAAAAACGGCAACTCGATTCTGGTCCAGCAGCAGCCTATTCAGCGGGCGGACACAAAAGACGGCAAAGTTGAGGAAGCCAAGGCCCTGTCTGAAGAACCGTTGAAACCGGGCCAGACCGCGCCCTTCCGCGTGAGCTACTCGCAAATACCCGCAACCTGGGACCGTAAAGCGCCAGAGCTTTCTGTGCTGCAGATTACCGTTCCAAAATAAGCGCATCTGCTGCGCCTGAACGCTGCGAGCCATGGAGAGTAGTAAAATCTCTGCATGGTTGACTCTGAACAGCAGCCGTTCTCTCCTGTACAGCAGCAGGAGGAGAAACGAAATATCCTGCCGATGGCCTTCGGCGGTGTGATTGTGCTGGTGTTGATCATCGGCTTGGTCCTGCTCACGCGCGCGGGCAAGCCTGCAAACACTTCGGCTGGCGATCCTAATCTTGCCAAGCTGCAGGTTTCCGATCTGCACATGGCCACGGCAGAAAACTTTGCCGGCGGATCGGTCACCTACATTGAAGGCAAGCTCACCAACTCTACCGATCGCAAGGTGACCGGCGCGAACGTGCAGGTGATGTTCAAGAACTCCCTGGGTGAAATCGCGCAAAAAGATACGCTCCCTGTAACTGTTCTGCTGCCGAATGTTCCTTACGTCGATTACGGATTGATTGATCGCGCTCCGCTTGCTCCGGGCCAGACCCGCGATTTTCGCCTTACGCTGGAACACGTTACCACCGACTGGGACGGCCAGGTTCCGACGGTGAAAGTGGTTTCGATTGGGTATTAGCTAAAACAAAACCTCACCACGGATAAACACGGATCTCACGGATTTTCGGAACTGATTTTCTAAATAGGTGAATTGATCCATGAAATCGGTGTTCATCCGTGGTAAGAAGTTTTTGTCCCTTCGCCATGCTTTAGAATGTCCGTGATGGCAGAAACCAAAACAATCCGGCTCACGGAGCAGGTAAAAGCTGCGGGTTGAGCAAGCAAGCTGAGTCCGGCGGCGCTGGACGCGGTGCTTGGGAAATTAGCCCGGCAAAATGATCCGAATGTTCTAGTCGGTTTTGACACAGCCGACGACGCCGGAGTGTACAAAATTTCCGCCACACAGGCGCTTGTCCAGACCGTAGATTTCTTCACGCCTATCGTTGATGACCCATACACCTTCGGCCAGATCGCGGCCACCAATTCCCTGAGTGACGTTTACGCCATGGGCGGACGACCCTTGTCCGCGCTGGCCATCGTCTGCTTTCCTGATAAAGGCGATCTCGATGTCCTGCAGCAGATTCTTGCCGGCGGCCTTTCCAAAATGATGGAAGCCGGATGCGTCGTGATCGGCGGCCATAGCGTGCGCGATCCTGAAATCAAGTTTGGCTACTCCGTCACCGGCATGGTCCATCCGCAAAAAGTCTGGGCCAACTCTAACGCACAGATTCTTGACGCGCTCATCCTCACCAAGGGGCTGGGGACCGGCGTGATCTCCACAGCCATCAAGCGCGGAGAAGCCAAACAGGCGTGGATCGACTCCGCCACCCAATCCATGACCACGCTCAATGCGCGCGCCGCTGAAGTTGCTGCGTCAGGCAAGTTCACGGTGCACGCCGCCACGGACATTACCGGCTTCGGCCTCATCGGCCATGCGCGGGAGATGGCCGCAGGCAGCGGCGTTTCCGTGCGTATCAACTCCGCCAACATTCCTCTGCTGGCCGGGGCCATGGACTGCGTGCTCGCCGGCTTTATTCCCGGAGGCCTCAACAATAACCGCGACTTCGCGGAATGCCTGGTCAGCTACAGTGAGAATGTCCCGGGAGAAATCCGGACCATTCTTTTCGATCCCCAGACCGCCGGCGGGTTGCTGCTCTCCGTCGCCCGCGCTCATGCTGCCGCGCTGCTCGATGCTCTCAAGAGCGCCGGCGTGTCAGCGGTGGAGATCGGCGAAGTGCTTCCGCCAGGGAAGCCATTGATTGAGGTGGTTTAGGGTACCCC
>JBAVLE010000235.1:0-8872 GCA_049688735.1 Candidatus Angelobacter sp.
ACCTGGTATTCATCGAAGCCGAAAGTCTTGAGCACTGCCAGCGCAAACTCAATACAGCCGGCAATCTCGTCTTCAATCTGTTCCGGCGTGCAGAAAATGTGGGCGTCATCCTGGGTAAAGCCGCGGACGCGCAGCAGGCCATGCATCACGCCGGAGCGTTCGTAGCGATACACCGTGCCCAACTCGCCCAAACGCACCGGCAGATCGCGATAGGACTTCAGCGAATCCGCATAAATGAGTATGTGCCCAGGACAGTTCATGGGCTTCAAGCGATATTCCGCGTCGTCCAGTTCCATGGGCGTGAACATGTTTTGCGCGTAGTAGCCTTCATGTCCGCTGGTCTTCCATAAGTTGACGCGGAAAACGTGCGGCGTATAGACCAGCGAGTACCCGCGCTTGAGGTACTCATCGCGCATCCAGTCTTCCATTTCCTTGCGGATAATTCCGCCCTTGGGATGCCAAAAAATCAATCCCGGCCCGGCCAGCTCCTGGATGCTGAATAGATCAAGCTGCTTGCCCAGCACGCGATGGTCGCGCTTCTTGGCTTCTTCTATGGCGTGCAGATGCTGCTCAAGGTCTTTTTTGTTGAAGAATGACGTGCCATAGATACGCTGGAGCTGCGGGTTCTTTTCATCGCCCAACCAATACGCGCCGGCGATGCTGGTCAGCTTGAAAGCTTTGATTCGTCCGGTGGAAGGCACATGCGGCCCGCGGCAAAAGTCCACGAACTTGCCATTACGATACGTGGAGATGGGCTCGCCCTGGTTGGTGAACTGCTCAATGAAGTGGACTTTCATGAAGTCGCCTTCAGCGCGGAAGCGCGCCAGCCCTTCATTGCGGGGGATGAACTCGCGCTCAAACTTTTCGTCACGCGCAGCCACTTCACCCATGCGCTTTTCAATCTTCTCCAGATCTTCCGGCGTAAAAGGCGTGGGACGGAAGAAGTCATAGAAGAATCCGGTATCCGTCGGCGGGCCGTGGCCCAGCTTGGTTTCAGGAAAAAGCTCAAGCACGGCCGTCGCCAGCAAATGGGCGGACGAATGCCGATAAACGTACAAGGCTTCCGGATCACGATCGGTAAGCAGGCGCAGGTTTACGTCCTGCTCCAGCGGCTTGCTGAGATCGGCAAATTCCCAACCGTCTTTTGCAGCAGGAGCATGCATCGTGGCGGGTACTTTTCCCGCATCCGCAGATTGTTGCCCGTCATCTGCCGCAGGGGATGACTGCGGGGCGCTGACCGCTGACGGCTTAATTTTTGCCACCAGCGCCGCATCCGCCAACCGCGGGCTGATGGAGCGGGCAATATCCAAAGGCGTGGTGCCGCTGGGAACTTCTTTTTTGCTTCCGTCTGGAAGCATGACTTGAATATTTTGGGCCATAGAAAGTGTTGTGGCACAGCCGGGTTTCGACTGTGGCAGATGATCTTTCAGTCTAGCGAAGCTTGAAAGAAAGGGTCAAACGACGCACCGGATATAATTGGCGCTTTCTGAACGTTCCCTATGGAGGACTCTCATGCTTCGACGCATCATTCTCGTCGTTCTGCTCACCGCTTCCTGCTTTTCCCAGAACAAAGTTTCTAACGAGAATGTCGCGCGGATGGAGCAGATTGTACAGTCCTACGTACCCAGCAAATTCATGGGCACGGTGCTGGTGGCGCAAGACGGCAAGGTGCTGCTCGACAAGGGCTACGGCTTCGCCAACCTGGAGTGGGACATTCCCAACACGCCAACGACGAAGTTCCGCCTCGGATCGATTACCAAGCAGTTCACGGCGGCTTCAATACTGCTGCTGGAGGAGCGCGGCAAGTTGAAAGTCGAGGACCCGGTCAAGAAATATATGCCTGACGCGCCTGCCGCATGGGACAAGATCACCATCTTTCATCTGCTGACTCACACCTCGGGAATTCCCAGCCTGACCAGCTTTCCCGATTTTGAATCTCATGAAGCGCAACCCATGACCCCCGAAAAGCTGGTGGAATGGTTTCGCGACAAGCCCCTGGAATTTGAGCCGGGAACAAAGTGGAACTATTCGAACTCCGGGTACATTCTGCTGGGCTACCTGATTGAGAAGATCAGCGGGCAGAGCTACAGCGACTTTGTGCAGCAAAATATCTTCACGCCGCTGGGGATGAAAGACTCCGGGTACGATTCGAATTCCGCGATCATCGCGCATCGGGCTGCGGGCTATACGCCGGGAAGGAGTGGCCCGGTCAACGCCGCATTCGTCCACATGAGCATTCCGTTTTCCGCCGGCGCGCTTTATTCCACCACAGAAGACCTGCTGCGCTGGGAGCAGGGCCTGTTCGGCGGCAAGGTGTTGAAACCTGAATCGCTGGCCAAGATGACAACGCCTTTCAAGCAGGACTATGCTTTTGGGCTGGGCGTCTCGACCCAAAACGGACACAAGATGATCGCACATGATGGCGGAATCCAGGGCTTCAGCACGGCTCTGGCTTATTATCCCGACGACAAGCTGGTGGTGGCGGTGCTGGCAAACCTGAATGGGCCTGCCGGGCAAATCGCAGGAAATCTGGCAAAAGTGGCGTACGGCGAGAAAGTGGTGCTGCCAACGGAACGGAAAGAGATCACGGTTTCGCCGGATATTTTGAAACAGTATGTAGGGACGTATGAGCTGACGCCTAAGTTCAGCCTTGCGATCACGCTGGAAGATGGCCAGTTGATTTCACAGGGCACGAACCAGGAAAAAGTGCCGATGTATGCCGAATCAGAAACCATGTTCTTCCTTAAGCTTGTGGACGCGCAGATAGAATTCGTGAAGAACGAAAAAGGCGAAGTGACGAATCTTGTGCTGCATCAGAACGGGCGAGACACGAAGGGCGTGAAGAAGTAGCGGAATCAGCGCGACGGCTTGGATCTTGTAGGAAGGAGCCATGTACAGTGCGAAGAAACCGGATCGTGATGGCGGCTGCGATGGCCTTATTCGTGGGGTCTTTCTTTGGAACCGCAGTCGTTTGCAGGTCGGCGTTCATCAGTGGTACCGAGGTCCCCGGCTTTTTGTGCGCGGAGACGGCTGCCTTCATGCCGTGGAGCGATGATGGCATGAAGTTGCTGCACGAGTATCCGCTGGGGTTCATTTCCACGGTTCTAAGCGGATGGATCAATCTCATTTTTCTAATTACTGTGGTCTTATTGTTCAGGGGCCGGGCTCGCAAGCTGGTTGACGTTTTTCGAATTATTCTCTTGTTCATGTTTCCGGCGTGCTGGATTGTTTTCTCCTATCAAAACCTGCGACCTGGCTATGCTTACTTTCTTTGGACCGCTGCTATGCTTCTGGCACTCTTCTCTACCTCATTTTTGAATCTCGTGGCTAAAGCTGCACCGGCGAGATCGGCTGATTTGGCCTGAATCTACGTGTGAAAAAGACTTAGCGTATGTGTGAGGGTTGTAAAATCCCACCATGCGATTAGCGGGTAAAGTTGCAATCATTACTGGCGGGGGCAGCGGTATTGGCAAAGCCATTGCCACGGCGTTTGTGCGTGAAGGCGCAAAAGTCGTAATCGCCGGGCGGGACAGTAAGAAGCTTGATCGGGCTGCGGTAGAGATCGGCGCCGATTGTTTGGCTGTAAGCGCCGATATCAGCAATGCCGGCAGCGTAGAGAAGTTGGTGTCCGCGACGCTGGACAGATTCAAACAGATCAACGTCCTCGTGAATAATGCCGCCGTGCTGCTGCCGGGAACGGCCGAATCACTCAGCGAAGAAGATTTCGACCAGAGTTTGAGCATCAACGTCCGCGGCCTCTGGCTGCTTTCCCGCGCGGTGCTGCCGCACATGCGTACGGCACGCGGCGGATCGATTGTGAATATTGGTTCGGTGCTGAGCATGGTGGGAGCGCGAAACCGCGTGGCATATGCGGCGTCAAAGGGCGCTGTGATGGCCATGACGAAGGCCATGGCGCTGGACCATGCAGCGGAAAATATCCGCGTGAACTGCATCGCTCCGGGCATCATTGAGACAGAGATGGTAGCCAGGTTCAGTACGGACGAAAATGCGCGCAAGCAACGCATCGCCATGCATCCGATGGGAAGGTTTGGCCAGCCTGCGGAGATAGCCAGCGCAGCGGTCTTTCTGGCGAGCGGGGAATCTGCCTGGACAACCGGCAGCGTGTTGACGATTGATGGCGGATACAGCGCTCAGTAGTCGTGCATTAGGAATCAGAGACGAAAGAAAACAGCTTCAATGTAAGGGAGAGAACGATCTGCCATGAGACGACCCGGGATTTACAAGATGCGCTTCGGCCCCGCCAGCGATCTGATTGAGCGCCGAATGCTACAGAAAGTCCTGACCCTGGCGGACATGGAAGCGATGAGCGAAAAGCGCATGTCGCATGTTGCCCATGCGTATCTCTCCGGCGGGGCGGGCGACGAAATCACGCTGCGCGCCAATAAAGAACAGTGGTCGAGAATTCGCTTGAATCCCAACATTCTCGTCGACGTTTCAAAGATTGATATCACGACGGAAATTCTCGGTCAGCCGTTGGATATGCCGATCCTGCTTGCTCCAGCCGCCATCCACCGACTCTGGCACCGGAAAGGCGAGATGGCTGTCGTCGCGGGTGCAAATCAAGGAAACATAACCCTGGTGACGAGCACTTTCGCCACTGAGTCAGTGGAAAACATTTGCCGGGCTGCAACTCAGCCGGTATGGTTTCAGCTATACACCAGGCCGGAGCGGGAGTTCAATCAGAGCCTCATTCAACGCGCTGAGGCCGCTGGATGCAGGGCCATCGCAATCACGGTGGATACACCGACGATCGGCATTCGCAACCGTGAGGAGCGCGCTTATTTTCGCATGCCTCCGAATTTCAATCTGCCGAACGTAAATATTGGCGCAGAGATTCACCGGCGCGCGCCGGACCATGCCTTCAGCCTGGTGCCCAATGCCACGCTCACATGGAAGGAAATTGAATGGATGTGTTCCATCGCCAAAACGCCAGTCTGGCTGAAAGGCGTAATCAATCCTGAAGACGCTCTGCGTGCGGTGGACGCCGGCGCCGGGGGAGTTATTGTTTCCAATCACGGAGCCCGCAACCTGGATACACTGCCGTCAACGGCGGAAGCGCTGCCCCGCATTGTTGAGAAATTGCAGGGTCGGTTGCCTTTGATGGTCGACGGGGGAATCCGCCGGGGTACTGACATTCTCAAGGCACTCGCCATGGGAGCGAAGGCGGTCTTGATTGGGCGGCCCTATCTTCACGGGCTGGCTGCGGCTGGGGCTGACGGGGTAGCCCGGGTGGTTGCGATCCTGCGCACGGAATTGAAATCCGCGATGGCCCTGACAGGCAGGACGAAAATTGCGGAGATTGACCCCTCTGTGTTGTGGAAGCTCTAAGAACTGGCTGATTGGTTCTACCCTGCGCAGCTCTGCATATTATTGTTGGTGAGAGCAGGGGAGTTGTCACTTATTCTAGCTGGCGGCTTTTACGCGGCACTCTTCGCACTGGCAGATTTCGCGCAGATAATCCCAGGAGTAGATGCCGCTGGCATGTCCGTCATTCCAGGCGATATTCAGTGCGTACCGGCCCACCGGCTTCACTTCCTTGGGCTTGGCCGGTTCCTTATACATGGGAAGCAAAGAGGCGTTCTGTTTAGCAGGTTCGCCAAGGCTGCGATGGTGGTTGGTGCGCTCTTCGTTGCATGTGGCGCAGGGGCATGCGTCGCGCAGCCACTGGAAGCCAAAGTGGGTGTGATGGCCGTCGTCCCACTCGATGTCCATTCCCGTACCCGTGGTGACGTTTACTTTGACAGATTTGGGGTTGATCACGGCCATATGGACAGTATACAGAGCCTTATTTAGAGAGCCACACGACGGGATTTGTCTTGACGCCGTGGCGAACAAATGGTAAATTGGGATTCGCTCCAGAGCGAAAAGTAGTGTGTTGAATGATCTCTGACATAAGAAGCCGCTAGCTCCTAGCACCTGGCTACCAGCAAGGGCTTATGCCGCTCTGCCGATTGGGTCTGGGTTTGGGTGGCCCTTGGGTGGCCCAAGGGTGACCCAAGCGTCACGCAAGCGTCGCCCATGGGCCAAGCAGGCGTCGATTCGCGTAAGTATCTTCATTTGCAGCAAAAGTGAAAAAAATGGGGGAGGGTGGGGAAATCGCCTGAATCGCGCGTGGTCGTCGTAATTGGAAGAGCAAAATCCACCAGAGAGGACGCGGAGGAAGCCCTAGGATGATCTATGGAATGGAACTCAGGGGGACCGGAAACTCCGCAGCCAATCCTCTATGTGCAGTAGAACAGCCGTGCTGGAAGGATGTTACGCGGTTCGTATTCCTGGTCAATCTGGTGGAAGTGGCTTCTCAGGTATGGCAACACCGCGCGCGTGAATTGATAGACCAAGGCGGCACCGCCGGGATTCAGCGCTTCTCGCGATTCACGCATGATCTTCTCTCGCAGTTCCACCGGCATGGTGGTATAGGGAATTCCGGAGATGATGTAGTCTGCGCCATCCAGCTTCAGGCGGTCCAATTCTTTTTGTACGGTTTCCGCCGAGCCGTGAACGACATGGAGCCTGGGATCGGGGAACGCGCGAGCAAGGTAGTTGACAAAATCTTCGTTCATTTCAAAGACCACCAGGCGGGCTTCCGGTGACATCCGGGAGAGAATATGCGCTGTGATAGTTCCCACGCCCGGCCCATATTCCACAATGGTGCGGGCGCGCTTCCAGTCAACCCGGCTGAGCAGGCGGTCAATCAGGAAACGGGAGCTCGGAATCAGTGAGCCCAGCATTCTGGGATGTTGGAGAAAATTTTTCGCAAATAACAGTGTTTCTTCACTGCGCGATGGCTTGGAAAGCATGCTGTTGATTAAGTCCTTCAAAAAGAGGGGCTCTTGCCGCGAGTTAACCATACTCGCCTCATCTGTGAGATGTAAAGCGAAGGCGGAGGGAGGTACTGGGCTGGATTATTCTTGACGAAACCCGGCCTGCCGAAGCTTACAGCTTTTATTCATCCCAAATGAGATAAATCCCACATTGCCGGACGATTCATTCCGGAATAAAATCACTGAAGTCAGCCAAAATCAGGAACTCAATTGAATCTGGTTCGTGCCATCTATCCCGGCTCATTTGATCCGCTCACCAACGGTCATCTTGACCTGATTGAACGCGGCAGCAAGATTTTTGATGAACTGATCGTCTCGATCCTACGCAACTCAGAGAAAGATCCGCTGTTCACGCTTGAAGAGCGCCGGCAGATGCTGGAAGAGATGGTCAAGCAGTACGAAAATGTGCGCGTGGAAACGTTTGAAGGTCTGTTGGTTGATTACGCCATGCAGAAGAAAGCCAAGGCGGTGCTGCGCGGCATTCGCGCTATCAGCGATTACGAGTATGAATTGCAGATGGCCCTGATGAACCGCAAACTGCAGCCACAACTGGAAACCGTGTTTATGATGCCCGCGGAAGCTTATTCCTACTTGAGCTCGCGGCTGGTCAAAGAGATTTTTCGCCTTGGCGGTTCCGTGCGCGGGCTGGTGCCGGAACTGGTGGAACAACGTCTGCGGGAAAAATTCCATGGCACCGCAGCCACAATTTAAAAGAGGTAAAAATGGCGACGCTTCCGGCAGTAAAACAGTTTAGTGACCGCGTTAACCGCATTGAAATATCCGCCACCATGGCGGTGGTTGCAGAAGCGGCGCAGCTCAAGGCCAACGGGGCCGATCTGGTGGAGTTCGGCGCGGGCGAGCCGCACTTTCCCACGCCGCAGCACATCAAGGACGCGGCCATCGCCGCCATCAACAACAATTGCACGCGTTATACGGCTGTGGCCGGCATACAGGAGTTGCGCACAGCAATTGTCCGCCGCCACGCTGCCGATTTCGGTTCCATGTACCAGCCCAGTGAGTGCATGGTTTCCACCGGAGGAAAACTTGCCCTGTTCAATACGCTGCAGGTGCTTGTGGACCACGGCGATGAAGTCATTGTCCCTGTCCCTTACTGGGTTTCATTCAAAGACATTATTGAGTATGCGGGAGGCAAGTGCGTTTTTGTTGAGACCGACGAGACAGATAATTTCCGGCTTACGCCAGAGATGATTGAGCGCCAGATCACACCGCGGACGCGCGCCATTATCATCAATACGCCAAACAATCCCAGCGGTGCGGTGCTTGCCCCGACCGATTTCGCAGCCATTCTGCGGCTGGCGCATAAGCGCGGTATTTATGTCATTGCCGATGAATGCTACGTCTACCTGAATTTCACGGAACGTCGGTTCTCAGCAGGTTCAGTTACTGATGTGAAGCAGCATCTGGTGATTGTGGGCTCGCTTTCCAAAACATATGCCATGACGGGCTGGCGGCTGGGATATGCAATCGCCCCCTCCCCAATTATCAATGCCATGACCAAGCTGCAAAGCCAGAGCACTTCCAGCACGGCGCATATGGTTCAGATGGCCGGCCTGGCCGCTGTTACCGGGCCGCAGGATTGCGTAGAAAAGATGAAGAAGGATTACGTCCAGCTGCGCGATCTCACGCTGGGCCATCTCAGCTTGATTCCGGACGTGACCTGCGTAAAGCCGGAAGGGGCGTTTTACGTTTATCCCAACGTCTCGGCCTATTTCGGCAAATCCGGAGTCAATTCGGCTGCCGACGTGGCCAAGCGCCTGCTCCATGAGGCCCATGTGGTTACCGTTCCGGGCGAGGCTTTTGGAACGCGTGAGCATATTCGCCTGTCATACGCGACTGCGCCCACCGAGATTGAGCGCGGCCTGGAACGCATGCAGGAGTGGTTCGGCAAGCTGTAGACCGGGCCAGGTTTAGTTTTAGATAACCGGACGTCTGAGAGTTGCGTTCATTGCTAGCGCAATGAACGTCTTTATTTGCTCCGCTCACCCAGGACTAAAGTCCTGGGCTGGGGC
>JBAVLE010000236.1:0-23550 GCA_049688735.1 Candidatus Angelobacter sp.
GCTGATGGCTGATGGCTGATGGCTGATGGCTGATTAAATCTACCTTTTCTTCGCCTTCAGGTCAATCGCGAAAAAGGCCAATGTCCGGTTTGTCAGGCGCTGCGGCAGCTTGGCCTGGAGCGTTGGCAGCGGGTGTGGATTGAATTTGAGTACGAGAGCCGGAACTTCCTTAAGCATTTTCACGATGCGAGCAAAGCGGACATTATTGTGTGCTGGACGCACAATTGGCCGGAGTGTCCGTTGCCGGTGATTGAGCTGAAGGGGCTGGTGAAGAGGTTGGGGTGAATGCGGCTCTTTCACCGCGAAGACGAGGAGACGCGGAGAAAGAATGATGATTGCATATGTTTGGGATAGGTGTATCGTTCTGGGCATGAAAAGCGCCGGCAGTATTGCGGTCGCCCTGGTTTGTCTGTTGGCAGGGTGTGGAGGCAGAACTTCTTCCTGGTCGCCGAACTCGGTTCGGCTTCCAATAACGTTGCGTGCAAGCCAGGGAGTGATGGAAGGACTGCGGACCCACTATGTGAAGCCGGTATATCCCGGGGACCCACAGAAGCAAGGCGATGTGACTGTGTGGTTTTGGGTCGACAAGAGCGGAGCCGTGGGAAACGTGAGAGCAATAGACGGAGATGCATTGCTAGCACGGGCCGCAGTGGAAGCGGCGAAGCAATGGAAATACAAGCCCTATCTTCTGAATGGAGAACCAGTCGATGTGGAGACAACGGCGATTGTAAGTTTTGGGAAGTGACGGGATGGGTAGCCAAGGAAAATTTTTTACGGAATATCTCCGTGTGCCGCCCGGCCGGGGCTCGCATTCTCCTACGCCGACGCAAGAGTTTTCGTATTCGGTAAAATAATAAGAGACCACAACTCACACTGTGCCACATGATCCTTCGCTCGCAGGCGGGGGCGCCTGGGGCCCACGATTTCTTTGAGGGATGAGATTTTGGTGTCCCCGGTGAGCCTCGTGCGGCTGGCGAGGCACACGCAAGTGCCTGTGCCACACGGAATCATCCCTGCTTCTTCTTGTGCGGTTTGTCGGCCCGCTTAGATTTGTCTTCCATCACAGCGAACTGCACTTTTCTTTGCATGTGGTCGATGCGGTCAACGATCACGCGGACTTTGTCGCCGATGGAGTAGGTCTTCTTGGATCGCGCGCCGATGATCTGGCGCGTGTTTTCGTGATAGGCGTAATTGTCGTCTGCCAGGGAGGTGAGCGGCACCAGGCCTTCAATGAACAGCTCCGTCAGCTCCACGAAGAAGCCGAACTTGGTGACGCTGACGATCAGGCCGTCAAAGTCCTCGCCCACGCGCTGTTCCATGAATTTGAGCTTCTTCCATTCCAGCAGTTCGCGTTCGGCCTCTGCAGCGGCCCGCTCAGACGTGCTGGAGCTTTCAGCGATCTCATGCAGTTCAGGCTCAGAGATGGGGCCGCCGATGGGCGTGGAGGAAAGACGACGTCGGGCGGAGGAGCCTTTCTCTGCTCGTTTAGACCAAGGAGAATGGGCTTCATGCGATTGCTGGGCGCGGAAGCGGGCGTTTCCACCCACCCTTTGCGGCTTCTTAATATTCGTGACATCCGTGGCATCGTCGGCCGCAAAGGATGGGGCACCCACACCCACGCGGGTTGGGCCACTTTCCGAGGGTGAGTGACTTCTACCCATACCTTGTTCGTGCGCAGGCGAGTGCGCCTGCGGTCCCCCGACGTTTCCATCTTGGTCTGAGCGCAGCACCCATTTCAAAATGCGATGGATGATGAGGTCAGGGTAGCGGCGGATGGGTGAGGTGAAGTGCGTATAAGCCGGCGCGGCCAGGGCGAAGTGGCCTTCATTGACTTCTGAATAGCGTGCCTGCTTGAGCGAGCGCAGCATCAGGAAAGAAAGCACCCGCTCCTCGGGCTTGCCCGCGATCTTCTGGACAAGCTTCTGGTACATGCGCGGCGTGATGTGGACTTCTTCCGGCAGTTCGATGGTAGGAGCGCGGCGGCCAGAATCACGGAAGTGTCGCTTATCGCCACGGGTCTGCACGCGCTTGATTGGCAGCGCGCCTACGCCGAGCGAATAGCCAAAGCTGGCGGCAAGCGTTTCAAAGTCATAAATACGTTTGGCGTCTGGCTTTTCATGGATACGATACAGGCTGGGCACGCCGCGCTGCTCCAGGTGCGAAGCCACGGTTTCATTGGCGGCGAGCATGAATTCTTCAATCAGTCGGTGGGCCCAGTTGCGTTCTGAAGCGGCAACGCTCTTCATGAGGCCATGCTCGTCAAATTCGATGATTGGCTCGGGCAGATCAAAATCAATAGATCCGCGCTTGACACGCTTGCGGTTGAGGATCTGGGCAAGCTCGTACATGAGGTCAAAGTTTTCTGCCAGCGCGGCATACTTCTGGCGCGTTGGCTTGTCGCCCTCAATCACGGCGTTCACGTCGGTATAGGTCATGCGCTGGGCGGAGCGGATGACGCCTTCCGCCAATTCGTAATATGCGACTTCTCCGTTGGGCTCAATTTCCATAATGCAGCTCAGCACCAGGCGGTCAACATCGGGACGGAGGCTGCAAATATCTGTAGAAAGTTCGAGCGGCAGCATGGGCACGGCGCGGTCAGGGAAATAAACTGACGTCCCGCGCTTGCGCGCTTCTTCATCGATGGCGGAGCCATCGTCCACGTATTGGGCCACGTCTGCAATGTGGACCTGAAGCTCATAATTGCCATTGTCTAGGCGGGTGACCAGCACGGCGTCATCAAAGTCGCGGGCGGTTTCGCCGTCAATGGTGACAATGGGCAGATGGCGGAAGTCACGGCGCGCGGCGATTTCTTTTTGCGGGACAACTGGATCGATTTCCTGCGCTTCTTCCAGCACCTCCGCGGGGAAGACGTGCGGGATGTGGTGCTTGCGGATGATCATTTCCACATCGACGCCGAAGTCGTCTTCATAGCCGAGAATTTCGGTGACCCGTCCGCGGGGGCTTTGCGTGGCGGATGGCCACTGCGTGATTTCCACTTCTACGACGACGTTTTCCAGGTCGTCCCAGGATTTGCCTTGGGCTTCTTCCCCTAAGACCCGATGAGGGCTTTGGCGGGTTGGGTGTTTGGGAGTGGGGGCTTTTCCAATCTGGTGATCTGGTGATCCGGTGATCGGGTGATCGGAGGATAGTCCACGGCCTTTGTGCGCAGGCGAGGGCGCCTGCGGTCCATCTTCTTCGTCTTCCGCCTGGGGGTACTCCATCCCCGGCGGAATGATGATTTCCATGGCCAGCTTTTCATCAATGGGTGTTACGAAATTACGACCGCTGCCATAGTGGAAGATGCCGACCACGGTTTCCTGTTCGCGCTCCATCACGCGGACGATCCGGCCTTCAGCCTTGCCGTCATGCCGGAGGCGGCCCATTTCCACCAGCACCTGGTCGCCATGCATGGCGTTGCCAACGTCGGGCGGAGGGATAAATATATCGCCGTGAAGCTTGCCTTGGGCGCGCGCCGGGAGGGAGCCGGGTTCGGGGATGACGAATCCGTAGCCGTCGCGATGCATACGTAACCTGCCCACGACAAGGTCCTGATTGGAGGCACTGGTCGGCAATCCCCAGCGCTCTTTGCCGATGGCGATGAGCTTGCGCCGGCGCGTGAGGTCGCGCAAGAGCTGTTGCAGGGTGCGCCGGTCTTTGCCCTTGAGGCCCATGTCATGGATGAGCTGTTTGAAGCCGGCCATGTGTTTAGGCTGCTTAGAGACGTAATGGAGGATCTGTTGTTCGGTCAGCATTCAAATGATTAAGTACAAGAATTGGTTAAAAGCATGGCATTATCAATTTGGTTAATGGTAAATTGGTAACCGCAAATCGGGGAATCGGCCAGCAAGGGGTGACGTGAAGGTTACGAAACTGGTGAATTCCTCTTAACCCTATCCTAGCGCGAAAAGGATTTTCCTTCTAAGGGGCTTGCCCGATATAAGAAATGCCAACAACGGAGGAATATTTACACCAGTCAAGTAGTGTCCGGGGAGACGGATGTGTTAGGACGCTGCGTGAAGGCATCGCCAAACCAGAGATTCTGGAGTTGGCGGAATAGCCGGGAGTTTGGTTATTAACGTGCCATCGCCTTACTTGGTTGTCCCCCCAACGGCCAAAATATGAATTTCATAGCAGCGGGCGAAAAAGTAGCTGGCTGCGCATTACCATCGAACCGAAAGGATGTAGAAAATAATGTGGAAGCCTGCTAGCACGACCGCGACACCGACGAATCCGAATCAAAAACCCGCAGCGGAACCGGAGAAACCAGTTATGAGCACTACCCCCACTCAGCCTAGCGAGCCGACGCCGGTCGCGGCGCCTCGCAATGCCGTACTCAACAACACGGAGCAAGCCACCATCGGGAAATCGCTCGTCATTAAGGGCGAAGTAACCGGCTCTGAATCTCTTTATATCGACGGCCGCGTAGAAGGGTCCGTCAATCTGCCCGGCAACCGCGTTACTGTCGGCCGCAACGGCCAGGTCCAGGCCAACATCAATGCCAAGGAAGTTGTGGTGCTGGGCAAGGTAAAGGGCAACGTCACTGCCAGTGACCGGGTCGATATCCGGAACGAAGGTTCCCTTGGTGGAGACGTGGTCTGCCAGCGAATATCTATCGAAGATGGAGCATGGTTCAAGGGTTCGATTGACATCCGGAAACCCGGCGCAAAGGAAATGAATGGCGCTGCGAAGGAAACCACATCAATCACTGACTCGCCGCGCATGACAACAGCTACTGCATAATTTTTTGGGAAGGCAGTCCCATTTGCCCGCTCCGGGTGCTTCCTGCGGGAAGCACTCGGGAATGGGTTTGGTAGAAAAGAAGTCCATGGTCAATAAAATTCTCCAATTGCTCTCGATTCGCTGTTCGCACAAAAAGATTTCCCAGCCTTTTGCCGCAGCCGCTGCTAAACGCCGCGCCGTCAATTCAGACTGGGACGTGCCCACTCCTGCCGGCGAACACTACGTCGTCTGTTTGGACTGCGGACACAAGTTTCAGTATGACTGGGCGAATATGCGGGTGATCGAGTAAGTAATTCTTCTCCGCAGATCAGCGCAGATAGACGCTGATGTGATTTTCTTTTGGCGCAGGCTGAGTTTTTCATTCGCGACCATCAAAGCCTCGACAAATATTTCTTTTTTTGTTTTAGCTTATCTGCGTTTATCCACGGCAAATGTTTTGGGGTCTAACTTCGTCGCAGCACCCGTCTCACCAGCCCACCAGCCTGATCGATTCCCATCAGTGAAGTGCAGCCCAGGTACACCGCGCCGTAAGGAACAAGAATGAGTAACCCGCCGATAACCGGTCTCTGCGGATGCAATCCCAGCTTCACTCCCCAGGCCACGGCTGCGCCAACGATCGCAGCAGCCCAAAGCCTAGCAAAGTAGGAAGCAGGAAACTCGCTGCGTCCGATCTTCAGGTTCATCCCGCGCCGCAGCAAGACAAACTCTACCCACGCGGCAAATCCGGCGGAAGCAGTTAGCCCGGCAGCGCCCCAGAATGGATCTACGCCCAGCAACTTCGGCAGTGGCCGCGAACAGAAATATCCCAAGGCCGTCGTCAAAATCACGCGCACAATGGCAAAGCGGACAGGTGTTCGCGTATCGCGCAACGCGTAATACGCAGACGAATAGAGCCGCCCGACCGTCGAAGCCACCAAGCCTACCCCGGAGCCGGCCAGAATCGTCCAGACCTTCACTGCGTCGGCGTGAGAAAACTTTCCTGTCTGGTAGATCATTGCCGTAATCACGTCGCCCAGCGCAATGAAGCCCACGGCAGAGGGCACCACAAAAAAGCCCACTCGCTTGGTGCTGGCTGCGATCCTTTGCCGCAGCGTGGTTGCCACCTGCTCGTCCGTTCCCAGCGTGCTTGACATTGCTGGCAGTTCAGCCGCTGAGATTGACATGCCAAACAAACTTACCGGCAGCGTGTAAAGCGTCTGCGCATTCGCCAACGAGGAGACGCCACCCACAGGCAGCAAGCTGGCCAGCAATCCATCAATATAGGCGCTCAGCTGCAACACGCCTCGGCTGAAGAACACAGGAACAAAATTCCTGATTACTACGCGCACGTTCTCCGTAAGCGAACGGAAAAAGATGCGCAGTTCTGGCGCCAATCGTAAGACCATCGGAATCTGCACCAGAAATTGCAGTCCGCTCCCCACCACCGATCCCCAAGCGGTGTAAACCGCCAGGTGCGACATATCGTTTCCCCGGAAAGCCACCATCGCCGCGATGAACGCCGCGTTCCACAACACCGGAGAAACGTAAGACAAAAAGAATTTGCCGTCACTGTTCAGAATTCCCAGGCACCATGCGGACATCACCAGCAGGCCGACGCCGGGGAACAAGATCCGCACCAGTTGAATCGCCAGCCGGCGGGTCTCACCCTTAAACCCGAAGGCGATCACATCAATGATGTAAGGCGTAGCCAGCACGCCCACCAGCACCAGTACAGATGTGATAAGCGCCAGCAAAGAGAAGACAGCCCCCGCCACTCGGCCAGCTTCTTCACGATCTTTCTGGGCCAGCAGTTTGGCATAGACAGGGATAAACGACGCCGAGAGCACCCCTTCCCCAAAAAGATTTTGTAGCGTGTTCGGAATGCGCAGCGCTGCCTTGAATGCGTCCGCAACGTAGGTAATGCCGAAATAATGAGCAAAGATGCGATCGCGCACCAGTCCGGCGATTCGGCTCAGAAAAATTCCTGCAGCGACCAGAAAAGCGTGCCGACCCACTCCCGGATGTGCCGGTGGAGCGGGCGAACCTTCCGTCCTGGTAGAAGTTGTCACGCGTGTGTTCGTCCCATCCAACCTTGTTTATAAACGAGAAGTCCACGTCCTGTCGGCGAAATTATTCGTTCAGCAGCGCTCGGAACCTCTACTATACTGAGCAAAGAGCAGCAGTAATGAAGGGACAACGCATGCGTTCCAGCAGCAATCTTGTTTTCTTGGCGATTATGCTTCTTCTCGGTTGCACAGCCGGCTTCAGCGCCGCGCAGCAAGCCAATCCTGAGGGTACTTACCAGCAGACGTGCAGTGATATATCGGTAAGCAGAGGAACTCTCTACGCCAAGTGCCAGGACACGCAAGGCAAATCCCATTCCGCCAAACTTTCGCACTATCAAGGGTGCTCAGAAATTGCCAACAACAATGGCAAACTCGAATGCGCTGGCCAAAGCCAGGCCGCCGCGTCTTCACAGCCGGCCGGTTCGTATACCGATAGCTGTAGAAACATCCAGATGAAAGGCACAACGCTGCATGCCGTTTGCAAAAGCCTGGATGGCAGCGAGCTGTCAACTTCGCTCAAAGACGCGAACCGCTGTGCTGAAGGGGTAGCCAATATCAATGGGATCTTGAACTGTGAAGCCAGCGGCGTGCTGCCTCCCGGTTCGTACATCGCCACCTGCAAAGATGTGAAGCTGCAAGGCTCTACTCTCTCCGCCACCTGCAATGACGGCAAAGATCACTGGCGGAGCGCCAGCTTGCGCGATGCCAACAAGTGCAATGGGGACATCGCCAACCAGAATGGAACCCTGCGCTGCACGCCGGTCAGAAACATGGAAAAGCGCTAGAGTTGATCAAACCACTCTGCCCGCCCTCAGACCGGCTATGTCATTGTCGCTGTACCCAATTTCCCTCAGCACTTCATCCGTATGCGCACCCAGCGCGGCAGCTCGCATGCGAATGCCGCCCGGCGTAGCCGACAGTCGCACCGCAGTGTCCGCCAGCGGAACAGGCTTTGCCGCTCCAGGATGATCAACATACTTCAGCAACTCTCGCGCTTTGACCTGCGGATCATCCAGCACCTGCTGCAAGTCGAGCACCGGCCCGGCAGGGACACGCGCTTTTTCCAGCTCGGCGATGGCTTGCTCCGTGGTTCGCGTCGCCAGCCACTTATTCATCGCATCTGTGATTGCCGTGCGATTGTCGGCGCGAAGCTGGTCGCTGGCAAAGCGCGGATCGCTGATGAAGTCCTCGCGTCCTACCAGCCGCGCCCAGCGGGCAAACATGTCATTGCCCACGGCTGAAACCACAATCCAGCCGTTTTTGGCCTGGTAGCAATCGGAGGGAGCAGCATAAAAGCTGGTATTGCCTAGCTGCCGCCGCTCAATACCCAGCACAGACCGCTCCGCCAGCAAACCCTGCACATACGTGATGCCAGTTGCTAAAAGAGAGCCGTCCACGATCTGCCCTTCACCGGTTTGTGCGCGATGGTAAAGCGCCACCATCACTCCAAAGGCCGTGTGCAGCGCCGTGCCGTAATCTTCAAATGGGACAATGTCGCGCACCGGCGTCCCGGGGCCCCCGGAACTCGCCGCTTCTGCGTGTTCTGGGGTGGACGTTCCGGAAAATCCTGTAAGACTCATGGCGCCGGACATGGCCTGCACCACTGTGTCAAAGCCAACGCGATTGGCATATGGCCCATCGGGACCAAAGGTAGAAATCCGGGCAAGAATAATGTCCGGCTTGATCGCCCTCAGTGAGTCGTAATCCAGCCGCATGCTCTTCAGAACATTGTTCGGCAGGTTTGCCACCACCACGTCCGCGCCTTTTACCAGCCGCCAGATGACTTCCGCCGATTCAAGCTTTGACGTATCCAGCGTCAGGTTGCGCTTGTTGCGATTGAGCGAGAGAAATCCGCCGCCCTCACCGCTCTCGGTGATGGCCGCAATGTACCGGTCTTCACTCCCGTGGCGACGATCAACGCGGATCACGTCTGCGCCCATATCCGCCAGCAGCATGGCGCAATACGGGCCGGCAATGAACCGGCCAAAATCAATCACCCGAATCCCCGCTAGAGGCAGCTTACCTGGCATCGCGGGATTTTAAATCAACTACCTCCCCCTTGCGACGTCCATTCTGTCAGCGTACTACTTTCGCTGATCTTCTTGTTAATTTTGGCCGCGGCCGCCAATAAACTGGCTCTGCTAAACTCCAACCATGTCCTTCGCAGACCAGCTTGGTTTTACCTTTGAACAGGCGCCTAGTCGCCGCATCTGGCGCGTCGCCGACCTGGTAAGCGCGGTGCGCACCACGGTGGAGCGCGCCTATACCGATGTCTGGGTAGAAGGCGAGATCTCCAATTTCCGTCCATCGGAATCCGGTCATCTTTACTTCACTCTGAAAGATGGCGACGCGCAGTTGCGCATCGTAATGTTCCGCAGCCAGGCCCGATTGCTGCGTTTTCGTCCTGAAGCCGGCATGCAGGTAATCGCGCGTGGCCGCGTGACTATCTATGACGCCCGCGGCGAACTGCAGCTCTCTGCCGAATTTCTGGAGCCCGTTGGCGCCGGCGCGCTACAAGTGGCATTTGAACAACTCAAAGCTCGATTGGCCCAGGAAGGTTTGTTTGACGCCACCCGACGCAAGCCCATTCCGCCATTGCCCCGACGAATCGGCCTTGTAACTTCTCCGCGCGGCGCGGCCTTGCAAGACATGCTCAATATTCTTGCCCGTCGGCATGAAAATGTAGGCATACAGATTTATCCTGCACAGGTGCAGGGTGAAACCGCAGCGGGGGAAGTTGCAGCAGGCATCAAGTATTTCAATCGTGCCAAGACCGTGGACGTGATCATCATTGCGCGTGGCGGCGGCTCCATTGAAGACCTGGCAGCGTTCAACGATGAAGCGCTGGCCCGCGCCATATTTGCTTCCACGCTGCCGGTGATAACAGCAATCGGCCACGAGACTGATTTCACCATCGCCGACTTTGTTGCCGACCTGCGTGCTCCCACTCCTTCCGCGGCAGCTGAGTTGGTGATTGAGTCGAAGCATCGCCTGGCGGAGCACTTGGCGCATCTGCATCAGCGACTGGGCCGCGCCACGCGCTATCGCCTGCTTATGGCACGCAACCGTTTGCAGGAACTTTCACAACACGGCGCTTTTGCCCGCATAGAGGACCTGATGGTGAGGCGATCGCAGCGGCTGGACGAACTTTCCTATCGTCTGGCCTCTAACTATCGCACGCTGCTGCATGACTATCATCGCCGGCTCGATATAGCTTCATCGCGCGTGCGACACTTTGATTTTCGCCGGTCGCTGGCTATGGTGCGAGGCCAGATCGACTCCGGCACGGAAGCGATGATCCACGTTTTCCAATCGTCTCTTGCCGCGCGGCGCTCGCACGCAGAGCGGCTAACCGCTCAACTCAATGCGCTCTCGCCGGTAAAAATCCTTGAACGCGGCTACGCTCTGGTTTTTGATGAGAATGGCGCGCTGGTCAAGGATGTCTCGCAGCTAAAGGCAGGCTCAGAAGTTTCCGCCCAGGTAGCGCGAGGCAGGTTCACCGCTGATGTGAAGAAAACATCTGCGGATTGACCGATTTTTCCTATGAGGACACGTTTGCAACCTGCGAGCAATTGCTAAATACTAAATACCAAGTACTAACTACTAAATCATGAGAAAGCTTTTCGGTACTGACGGAATCCGCGGCGTTGCCGGTGAATATCCACTGGATAAAAAAACGGTCTACGCAGTTGGCCGCGCCATGGGCGACCATCTTCCTGCCGGACCGCGGCGCGCGCTAATTGGGCAGGACACACGCGAATCAAGCGGATGGATGGCGGACACGCTGGCTGCGGGGCTACGAGCTTCAAAAGTTGAGACAGCCAGCGCGGGCGTGGTGCCCACGCCCACAGTCGCTTATCTGACGCATACCCACAGCTTTTCCGCCGGCGTGGTAATTTCCGCTTCCCATAATCCATGGCGCGATAACGGCATCAAGGTTTTTGGCCCAGACGGCTACAAGCTGCCGGACGAAGTTGAACTGGAAATTGAAACCGAAATCTTCGCGCTTCTGGAAGAAGAAGCAGCGGTGGGTCAAAGCAGCAATGCAGGGCCTTCGCTCCACAGCGATACAGCACTGCGAACTGACTATCTGAATTGGCTGGCGCGAACGATTGCCGGAGCAGAACGCCTGCACATTGTTGTGGATTGCGCCAATGGCGCGGCCAGCACGGTGGCTCCGGAAATATTTAAGCGCTCCGGCGCTCATGCGGAGTTCACGCATCGCACGCCGGATGGACGCAACATCAATGAAAACTGCGGGGCGCTGCATCCCGAGATCGTTGCGCGCGAAGTGTTGGCGCGCACGGCCGATCTGGGCATCTGCTTTGATGGCGACGCCGACCGCGCGCTCTTTGCCGACGCCAACGGACACGTGGTGAATGGCGACGCCGTAATGCTTCTGCTGGCGCGCGACCTGAAGCAACGCGGCGAGCTGACCAATGACACCGTCGTCGCCACAACCATGTCAAACATGGGGCTTGAAGCGGCGCTGCGCGAATCCGGCATTAGGATGCTGCGCGCTCCTGTGGGTGATAAATACGTCCTGGAAGAGATGCGGAAGACCGGCGCTGTTCTGGGAGGCGAGCAGTCCGGACACATCATTCTTTCCCGCGAGGCCACCACTGGTGATGGTCTACTTACCGCTATTCGCGTTCTGGGAATTGTTGCCGCAAGCGCCCGCCCGCTGGCAGAGCTCACCGTGGGCATGAAGGTCTTTCCTCAGACCATCAAAAATGTTCGCGTGAAAGAAAAGCGCCCTTTAGACGAGCTCACCCATGTAATGTCAGCCATTGAAAACGCGGAGCGAGAGCTGAAAGGGAATGGCCGCGTGAACGTGCGCTATTCCGGCACGGAATCACTGGCGCGAGTGATGGTGGAAGCGGAAACCGAAGAAACAGTCCAGCGTCTTGCCAGCCAAATTACCGCGGCCCTTGAAGCTGCCATAGGACTTGGAGTGTCCTCTGCACATTGAGCTAGTGCCTCCGCCAAAGAAGCGGCTTTCACGCTGGGCAGTGATTCTTCCGCTTATTCTGCTGGCGGCATTTGCCTTCATCCCCATGCTGCGTTCGGCGTTGGCCGCCGGAGTGGGAATTGCCGCCGGCATCGTTTACGTTTTGGCCTACCTCTTTGCGGTGGTCATGCTGCCGCTCATGTTTTACGCGCTCATGCGATTTGCCTACTCGGTCTTTCTGCGTCCGTATCTGCGCGTATGGCACATCAATCGCATCCGCAATGCGCGCTATATGAAAGATGTGATCCAGCGTAGCCGGCGTGAGGGACCACAAAAGTGAGAACTACTTTACGTCGCGCCAGTTAGGCCCCACGCCAAGTTCTACCAGCAGCGGGACGCTGAGCTTCTGCACGCTTTCCATTTTTTCGCGCACCAGCCCGCGCATCAGCTCGATTTCATTTTCCGGCACTTCAAACAGCAGATCGTCATGCACCTGGAGCAGCATGCGCGATTTCAGCTTGCGTGAGCGCAGCTCTTCATCAATCTGGATCATGGCCAGCTTGATCAGATCGGCAGCCGTGCCTTGCAGCGGCGTGTTCACGGCGGTACGCTCGGCAAAGCCGCGCATATTGGCGTTTTTGCTGTTGATGTCCGGGATGGGGCGCGTGCGTCCGAAGAGAGTTTTTACGCTTTGCTCTTTGCGTGTCTCTTCCAGCGTGCGGTCAATGTAACGGCGAACGCCGGCGTATTTCTCAAAGTACGCGTCAATAAATTTCTTCGCCTCGCGCTGATCGATGCCGAGTTGCTGCGAGAGCCCGAAGGCTGAAAGACCGTAGACAATCCCGAAATTTACGGCTTTTGCGCGACGGCGATGTTCGGCGTCAATCAGCATGGGCGGCACGCCGAACACCTGCGAAGCAGTGAGCCGATGAATGTCATCGCCGTTGCGGAACGCTTCCACAAGCAGTGAGTCTTCAGAGAAATGCGCCAGCAGCCGTAGCTCAATCTGCGAGTAATCCGCCGAAAGCAACGAGTAACCCGGTTCGGCAATGAAAGCGGCGCGGATCTCACGGCCCAACTCTGTGCGGATAGGAATGTTTTGCAGATTCGGGTTGGTCGAAGAGAGGCGTCCCGTGGTGGTGCCGGTCTGGTTAAAAGTGGTGTGCACACGCCCGGTCTTTGAATCGATGAGCACCGGCAGCGCGTCAACATACGTGCTCTTCAGCTTGGAGAGCTGGCGATAATCCAGTACCAGGCGCGGTACTTCATGTGTTTCTGAAAGCTCTTCCAGCACATCGACTGCGGTCGAAATCATTTTGCCCTTGCCATATTTCACCGGCTTGGGCAGGTTGAGCTGGTTAAAGAGAACGTCACCGAGCTGCTTGGGCGAATTGATATTGAACGTGACGCCGGCCTTCGCATGGATCTCACTCGCCTTGGCAGTGCACTGCGCTTCCAGATCGACGGAGAGCGTGCCCAGCATCTCGCGGTCGATCTTTACGCCCGCCTGCTCCATCCGCACCAGCACCGGGACAAGCTGCAGATCGATCTCTTCATAAAGACGCATCTGCCCGGCGCTCTCAACTTCTTTGCGTAGAACCGGAGCGATGCGCCCCGTCACGTCCGCGGCTTCCGGCACGGCCAAAGACAATTTGAGGTTGAAGCTGCGCACGGCGATCTCCGCCAGCGCGTGGTTCGTATACGTGGGGTTGATGATGTAGGAATACAGCATCGGCTCGTCGAGAACTCCGGCAAGTTCCACGCCATGCGCTTCCAGTTGGCGCAGCGCGGATTTGTAGTCGTGAACAGCTTTGGGGATTTTGGGATCGCTAAGCAGCTTTTTTAGTTCAATGGAAATTTCATCATTGCCGATGACGAAGGTGAAGGCCTTCCCGGGCTCCGCGGAGAGCGCCAGCTTGAGCGGCGCAAGAGCATTGACTTCCGGTGCGGGCGGGCCATCAAACAGCAGATCGCCGGATTTTTCGTCTCCTTCTTCTGACTCTTCTTCAATCTTCGGCTTGGGAGCGGCTGTGAATTCGAAAGCTATCGCCAGCGGGCCTTTTGCTTTGGCCAGCGCCATCAGCTCTTTCACCGATTGTAGTTCACGATATTCGGTTTCGCGGACCTCCATGACCGGCACAAGTTCTTTGAGCAGGGTGGTGAACTCTAACTCGCTGAAAAGCGAGCGTAGTGCATCAAGTTCCGGCTCGCCGGCAATCATCTTCTCGAGATCCAGAGCAATGTCTACGTTCTGGTCAATGGTAACGAGCTGTTTGCTCCAGAGGATCGTGTCTTTGTTGTTCAGCAGCGATTCGCGATAGGTCTTGCGCTCCACTTCTTCGGCATGGTCCAGCGCGTTTTCCAGCGTTCCGAAGCGCTTAATGATTTCGACTGAACCTTTGTCGCCGATGCCGGGCGCGCCGGGAATGTTATCGATGGAGTCGCCGCGCAAGGCCATCACGTCAATCACCTGCTCCGGGCGCACGCCCAGGATTTCCTCAACTTTTATCGCGTCGCAGATCAAGTTGTCTTTCGGCGGGTTCAGCACGCAAACTTTGTCGTTCACCAGTTGAAGCATGTCCTTGTCACTGGAGACGACAAAGACCTGATAGCCCTCGGCCGCAGCCTTGCGGCCAAGCGTGCCAATCACGTCGTCAGCCTCAAAGCCGCGCGATTCAAGAATTGGAATGCGATAGGCCTCGAGGGCGCGCCGAATATAAGGCACTTGCTGTGCGAGATCATGCGGCATCTCCGCACGTTGCGCTTTGTAGCCGAGGTAGTCCACATCTTTGAAAGTCTGCGTCTTAATATCGAACTTGCGGACGGAGGTGACGGCTTTGGCCTGCTCGTCGCGGAACGTGGGGCCCGCCACATCGAACACGGCAGCCAGGTATTCCGGATTGAAGTCCGCGCGCAGTTTGCGCAGCATGTTCACGAAAACATAAGTGGCGGCGGTCGGTACGCCCTTTTTGGTGGACATGGGCCGTTGCCGCGCCATGGCATGGTAAGCGCGAAAGATGAAAGACATCGAGTCCATGAGAAAGACACGGCCCTTCTGTGCGGGTTTGGGGTTGGTAGCCAAATGATTGGTGGCCAATAGAAAATTCTATCCTAAACGGCGCGTCTGGAAGTTTGCTAGAATCGCGGCTTGAGCGATCTCAACACCATCCTTGTCCGCGACTTTGAGCGCAATTACCGGGAAGCAGCGCAGAAGATACGCACGCTGGTTGAGCCATTGACTGACGGGCAGATATGGACGCGGCCTTATTCTTACGGCAACAGCATTGGACATCTACTGCTGCATTTAACCGGCAACCTCAGGTATTACATTGGCGCGGAAATGGGCGGCACTGGATATGTGCGCAACCGTCCTCTGGAATTTGCGGATACGTCGCACGCGCCGAAAGCGGAGCTGCTGGGGAAGTTTGATGCAGCAATCGCCACGGTTGTGGCAGTGTTAAGAAAGCAGTTCGAACGAGACTGGGCCGCCGAATACGCGGCCAAGGGCTTTGAAGATTGCGGCGACCGCTTCAGCGCCATCCTGCGTTGCGCCGCGCATCTCTCCCATCACACCGGGCAGATCATTTATCTATGCAAGGAGTTGGAGCGGAATAGCGGTACCGTTTGATTTTTCGTTTATTCAAACCATTTACAAACGTCATCTCGAAGGGCGTAAGCTAGCCCCGCGTTTTCGTCAGCGGGCAAGTAGCCCTGAGAGACCTTGTGTTTACCTGCCGAAACAAAAGGTCCCTCGCCCCTATTAGGGCCCTGAAGACAGCGCCCCCGTCATAAACGGGATCTCGGGATGACGATCCTCTTTGATAAAGCGCATCGATGCTCTTCCAGCAAAAATCATCAATTGCTAAAACGCAAAATTTTATCAGCAATCTTCACCGCTTCCACGGCTGGCTTCACGTCATGCACGCGCACGATGTGTGCGCCTTTCAGGATTGATGCTGTAGCGGCGGCCAGGGAGCCGTTGAGGCGCTGGTCGGAGGGCGCGTCTTTGCCATCGACGGCAAGTGTGCGCCCAATGAAAGACTTTCTGGAAGTCCCAACCAGCAGCGGAAAGCCAAGGTCCTGCAATTGGTCCAGACCGGCCAGTAGCGGATAGTTCTGATCGAACTTTTTGCCAAAACCAATGCCGACGTCGAGCACGATTTGGCCTTTGGCGATGCCCTGGGCCAGCGCGGCCTGGGCATATTCGCGCAAATCGGTTTTCACTTCGGCCACAATATCGGCCGATGGCTCCAGGTTGCGCCACTCCTGCGGACGCCCGCGCGTATGCATGAGAATCACGCCGCATTTCAGATCGACCGCGGTTGCCCCCATCTGCTCGTCCCAGCGCATGGCGCTTACGTCATTCACAATTTCGCATCCGGCGTTCACGGCAGCGCGCGCGACCTCGGCCTTGTAAGTATCCACGGAAAGAATTGCGTTAGGCCGCTCGCGCAGCACATCTTCAATCACGGGCAGGATGCGGCGCAGTTCTTCCGCGGCGGGAATGCCGCTTTCAGCTACCGGCGTACCCGGACGAGTGGACTCACCGCCCATGTCCAGCAGATCAGCACCCTCGTCCAGCATCTTGAGCGCATGCGCCACGGCGTGGTCGCGGGCCAGGAATTTACCGCCGTCGGAAAAAGAATCGGGCGTGACGTTCAAGATGCCCATCACCAGCGTGCGCTCCCCAAGTTCCAGGGTGCGCGAGCGCAAGCGCCATTGAAAGCGAGGTCTTTGCATGGCGGCGATTGTATAACGTGGATCGCCATAATCGTCGCGATCGGAAGAAGTGATACGGAAGCGCCATTTAAATGTCGGTCGATCCCTTATAATCACGGCACCCGATGCGGAACCAATCAGCAAAGACGCCTCTTGCGGCCACTATCTTTCTGGTGCTTCTCTCTTTCGGAGTGGCGCAACAGAAAGCCACCTCAGCGGCTGAAGCCGGAATCTCTCAAAGCGATGACAGCAGGGCTAAAGCTCTGCTCCACCCTACAGAGGGAAACGCGGTCGAAAAGGGAGAGAAGGCCAGAGTCCTGCTCCGCCTGACAGCAGCAGAAGACAAAAAGAAAAAGCCCGCGCCCAAAAGAGATTTAACCAAAGAGATTTCCGCCGTGCTCAGCCCGGCGCCGCTCAATCGCGCGCATTGGGGAATTGATGTGGTCGACCTGGATACGGGCAAGGCGCTCTATTCGGAAAATTCCGACCAGCTTTTTCTTCCAGCTTCAAACGCCAAGCTTTTTACTACGGCGGCCGCGCTGGCCATTGCCGGGCCGGATTATCGCTTTCGCACTACGGTGGAAGCAGAAGGAAAAGTTGACGACAACGGAAGGTTGCTGGGTGATCTCGTAATCGTGGGCCGAGGTGATCCCAATATTTCCGGACGTGTGTTGCCCTATGCGCTTAAGACGCAGCGAGTACCTCCGCACACGCAGATTCTGGAAGAGATGGCAGACCAGGTAGCACGCAACGGGCTGAAGATTGTGGATGGCGATGTGATCGGCGACGACACGTTTTATGCCTTTGAGCGCTACGCTGAGGGCTGGGCGTGGGACGATCTGCAATGGATCGATGGCGCGCCGGTTTCCGCGCTCACCTTCAATGACAATGTGGTGTTCGTCAACGTTCTGCCGGGCGAGCATGCCGGCGACAAAGCTGTGGTGACGGTCGAGCCGGAAACCAATTACTACGAGTTGGATAACCGCGTGGTGACCTCGTCGGCCGGAGTGACCAAGCGGGTCGGAATCCATCGCGATCCGGGATCGAAAACCATCGTGCTCTGGGGATCTCTGCCGCTGGGCGATGCCGGGATGAAAGAGCCGATGTCGATTGAAGATCCGGCAGAGTTTGTGGCGCAGTTGTTCCGCAAGATGCTGGAACGGCGCGGAATTACCATTCGCGGCAAGACGCGGGCACGGCATGGAGATGATGCGCAGTTCTTTGATCAGCAAATTGCACACCCACTAACCGCGCCAACGGCGCCTCCGGTCGTTAATTCTGAGATATCTCCCGGCACACAATCTCCCCAGGAGTCCCCCGATCTCAATGCCGCATCTTCCAACAAGGTTCTGGCTGAACACTTTTCCGGGCCGCTGCTGGATGA
The DNA here is from genome assembly GCA_049688735.1 of Candidatus Angelobacter sp. GTDB lineage: Bacteria > Acidobacteriota > Terriglobia > Terriglobales > Acidobacteriaceae > Angelobacter. The sequence continues at coordinate 17,840 of JBAVLE010000236.1, forward strand.
TATTCGGGTGACCAACAAAGTGAGCGAGAACCTGCATGCCGAGCTTGCGCTCCGTCTGGCGGGCAAGCTGCGCGGATATGGGGGATCATTTGAAGGCGGTGTTGCCGCGGTAAAACAATTTCTCTTGCAGGCCGGACTTAAAGAAGACGAGTTTACTTTCCTGGATGGCTCAGGGCTCTCGCGACGCGACCTGGTCACACCCGCCGCTACGGTGCAGCTGCTGATCTACGCCGCGCGCCAGCCCTGGGGACCGGCGTTTGAAGAGTCGCTGCCAGTGAGCGGAGTAGATGGGTCGTTATCTGACCGATTCCAGAAGACACAAGCCGTGGGACTGATCCATGCCAAGACCGGATCGTTGAGCCATGTAAATGCGCTTTCCGGCTACGGGCAGACGCAGACAGGCAAAAGATTTGTGTTTTCAATTTTCTGCAATGACCACAATCAGCCTGCGAGCAAAGCGCTGGCGGCGATAGATGCGGTCATGCGGTTGCTGGTGAGCGAATGATTCATCGACAAAGTAATTTTGTGGGCAGACGAAAAAACTGCCACTGAGCGCCACCAGAAAAATCACGCCGCCCACACCAGCAGCGCCTTGCTCGATCAGCCATAGTTATATTTTAGATAATTAACTTTAATTGTGTGAGCGGAGAAAAATGTAGCCGCGAATCAACGCGAAAACCCGAATCAAATCCTGAATTGCTGATTCGTTTTCATTCGCGCCATTCGCGGCTAGCACAGCATTTGCTTACTTCCAGTATTGGTCGCGCAACTCGGTCTGCTTGCTGACCAGCGGAATTTCCTGTCCTTGAATGAAGACGTGCTTCACATCTGTCTTCACGTCCAGCGGATCACCGTTGGCGACTGCGATATTGGCCATTTTGCCCACTTCCAGCGAGCCCAGGTCTTTGTCCACGCCCCACATCTGGGCGGGGTTAATGGTCATGGCTTTGAGCGCTTCATCCTCGGGCAGGCCGAAGGCCACGGCGTATCCAGCCGCATAAGGCAGATTGCGGGCTTGATGAGCGTCATAAGAAGCAAACGCGATCTTGACGCCGCGCTTGGCCAACTGCGCCGGCATGCTAAACACCGCGTCATACCGCTCAGACTCTTTGGGCTGCTCGTAAATAGGACCTACAATCACGGGCAATCCGGTGGAGGCAATCTTATCCAGCAGGCTGGCCGAGTGCGTCACATGGTTGAGGATTACCTTGAGATGAAACTCATTGGCCAGTTCCAGCGCGGTGAGCAGATCGTTAGGCTGCTCGGCGGCCAGAACCACAGGCTTTTTGCCGTGCAGATATGGAAGCAGCGCTTCAAGCTTCAAATCGCGCTTGGGCGGATTTCCCGCCTTGTCCTTCTCTTTGGCGTCTGAGCTGTTTTTCTTTTTGTCGTAAGCCGCCATTTTCTGGTCATAATCCAACGCGTCAATGAAAGCCTGGCGCAGTTGCGTGGCCATGCCCATACGCGTAAAAGGGAATTTGGCCTGTTCAAAACTCTGGTTGCGGCGTTGCGCGCCGGTAAAGTTGAGCGGCATGGCGATATCGCGTACCGTCAACATCTCCGTGGCGGAAGCGCCGGCCAGTTGGATGAAAGAATCCTGTCCGGGAAGCGTGTCTCCGCTAGCGGGCGCGACGATGGCGTTGGTGATGCCATTGATTCGCGTGACCGGGATGAGCGCGGTCTCGGCGTGAAATGCGTCATAGACATGCATGTGCGGCATGATTTCGTCGCTCATCTCGATTTCGTCATTGGTCATGCGCTCGGCGGAAATTTCAGTCAGGCCCAGGTGAGTTTCCGAATCGATCAGCCCGGGATAGACCGTCATACCGGTTGCATCAATCACTTTTGCGCCTGAAGGAATCGCCGTTCCGGGGCCGCCGACGGCGGTGATCCGTCCGTTGTGCATCACAATGACACCGTTTTCGATTACACCGTGCGTGATAGTCAACAGCTTGCCGCCTTTCAGCGCAATGGTTTCATTGGATGTGGCAGCCGGCGAACTTGAGTGGGTTGCTTGTGCGCTTGCAGGCGCGGATTTCGTTTTTTTCTTGCTCTGTGTACCAGCGCTTTGCGCACCGACACTCGCTACAAGGGCGATTACAACAATCAATTTTTTCAGCATGGTTACTGGACCTCCTTGTAGTGGGTAAGACCGAGTCCGGGAAGCGACCGGTCAAAGTAAAGATCGCCATCGATCAGGACTTTATCGACTAGCGCGAAAGAAGAAAGCGGATAGCTGTTCCAGATTGAAATATCGGCGTCTTTGCCCACATCAATGGAGCCGACGCGATCATCCACGCCAATGATCCATGCTGGATTCAGCGTAATCGCTTTCAACGCTTCTTCTTCGGTAAGACCATAGTGCATGGCCTTGCCCGCTTCCTGATTCAGGCGGCGGGTCACGTCTTCTGAATCGCTCTTGAGCGCAACGCGCACGCCTTTGTGCGCGGAAATGGCGGCGTTCCAGGGGATGCCGTCCCAAGCTTCATATTTAAAGCCCCACCAGTCCGGCCAGGTGGCGATGGCTATGCCGTTGGCGGCAATCTTGTCCGCAACCTTATACGCTTCCAGCGCGTGATGGAATGCGCGGATCTTATAGCCAAATTCCTTGGCCATTTCCATTTCAGTGAGGAACTCGTCCGCTCGATAGATGTGAATCTGCACCAGCAGCTTGCCGCGCAGAATGTCAGCCAGGGCTTCCAGCTTCAGGTCTTTTTTTGGCGGCGTAGCGTCCTTCTCGCCCTTTTTTACTTTGGCGTCGTAGTCGTCCCAGGTGCGCATGTACTCGCGGGCTTCAATAAAAGCCGCCCGCATCACTTCAAAGTTGCCCATGCGCGTGGAAGGAAGCTGGTTTCTGCTGCCATAGACGCGTTTAGGGTTTTCACCGCTGGCAAACTTGATGGACTGCGGTGCGCCGGGGAAAATCATCTCGTCGCGACCCAGGCCGTACTTGTGCTTGATCACGACGGCCTGGCCGCCAATCATGTTAGCCGAGCCATGTAGCAGCAGTGACGTGGTAACACCGCCGGCCAGCGCGCGATAGATTGCCTTATCGTTGTAGTCAAATGCGTCGCGCATCATCATCTGCGGCGTAATTGGGCTGGTAGCCTCATTCACGTCATCGTCCAGCGCGATGTGGGAGTGCGAATCGATAATGCCGGGCATCACGAACTTTCCGGTGGCATCGATCACGGTAGCTCCAGACGGCGCATTCACGCTCTGGCCCACGGCGGCAATCTTTCCGTTATGGATATAGATACTGCCGTTCTCAATCTTGCCATGCGTCACCGTAAGAATAGTTCCGCCTTTAATGACCACGTCATTATGGATGGCGGGCATTTCCGGCGCAGGTTTCTTGTTGGGCGTGGCATTCTCAGTGGCGGGGTTGGCTTTGGATTCGGTTCCGGGAGTGGCTTGCTCCGGACTAGCAGGATTCTGCGAGGCGGGCGAGGGCTGCTGCGTGGTCTGGGGCTGCTGCGCAATAGCAAAACTGCTCAGCACCCAACACAATGACAGCAGCATCGCGCGGTACAGATGAAGGCGATGCAGCATAGGTTTGAACTCCGAGGGATGGATGAACGAACCGGCGATTCTATGGGAGCAGCTTGCAATTGGCAACTCGTAATGCGATGCATGCATTTCGTCCCAGGAACGCATTCACCGGGAGGCAGAAGAATATCGCCGCAGATTTACGCTGATGACCGCAGATCAAGAAGAACTAGTCGCGAATTTCGCGAATAAACACGAATCAAGATCTAAATGAGATAATTCGCGTGTTTCGTGTTAATTCGCGGGCGGGTCTTTTTGGCTAATTGCAAGTTGCTTGGGCTGAATGCTGATTGCTGAGTGCTAAAGTGTCAGCATGAGAGCCGTAGTTCAGAGAGTGAGCCGTTGCTGCGTGACAGTCGACGGTGAGGTTGTTGGAGAGATTGAGGCCGGTCTTCTTGTTTTGCTGGGAGTTAGCAAGGGCGATACTGAAGCCGCAGCGGATTACCTTGTCGAAAAGATTATTGGCTTGCGAATCTTTGAAGATGCTGAAGGGAAGATGAATCTCTCTGTGCAGGATGCTGGCGGCGCGGTGCTGGTGGTTTCGCAGTTCACGCTCTATGGTGACGTGCGCCGAGGTAAAAGGCCGTCGTTTGACGCAGCGGCGCGGCCTGAAGAGGCGAAGAAGCTTTACGAATATTTTGCCGGGAAAATCCGCGGTGCCGGGCTGCGCTGCGAAACGGGACAATTTCAGGCAATGATGGAAGTTGAACTCATTAACAGCGGGCCGGTAACAATCCTGCTGGATTCGGAGAAGCAATTTTGATCAGCATGAATTTTCTTCTCGATGCCACCGGCTGGACCTGGATTGTGGTGATTGCCGCGCTGGTGATTGGCGGCTACTTTTTCCTCGACCGGCTGATGCGGAAAGGCATCTACGAGTGATGTTCATAGAGTTATTATCTGTCGAGCCTCCTTAGGGATGGAAGCCCCAGGCTGCGGCAATAATGCAAGCGAAATCGCAGGCGGCGTGCCTGCGGTCCACGTCTTTTGATAATGAAAGCGCAGGCCAGGGCGCCTGCGGTCCACACCTCTTCTTAGGCCTTAAGGCATTCCCGCTAGGCTGCCGGCCTGAACTGCCCATGCTTGTCAGCCCCTCGGCAAGAGCACTTCAGCGCTTCCCCTTAGGGCCCCGAATGGGGGTTACTCTTCCCGTAAGTGCATGAACCTTAGAGGGGAACGGCTGATTGACAATTTCTGTCACCCGGCACACAATCGGGCTACTCAAGTTCTTCCCTCTGAGCGAGCGGCTGTCCCCCGGCCTCTTTGAGACATGGTGCGCTTGAGACAAATTCATCCAGGACCTGCTACTAATGTCGCAAAGGCTAGGCGATCTTCTGGTCAAAGAGAAGATCATCACGCACGACCAACTCGATAAGGCGCTAAAAACGCAGCGTGAGTCCGGCCCCAATTCGCGCCTGGGTTCCACGCTGGTCCACCTGGGATTTGTAAGCGATGAGGAAGTCACGAATTTCCTTTCGCGGCAGTACGGCGTTCCCGCCATTAACCTGCAATATTTTGAAATCGACTCTTCCGTGGTGAAGTTGATTCCGGAAGAGACGGCCAAGCGCTACCAGATTCTTCCGCTCAGCCGCGTTGGCGCGTCGCTGACCATTGCCATGGTGGATCCGACGAACGTGTTCGCGATGGACGATATCAAGTTCATGACCGGCTTCAACATTGAGCCGGTGGTGGCGTCTGAATCCGCCATCATGGAAGCGATTGACAAAGCTTATGGCGGTACGCAGCAGGAATCAAACGTGGATGAGCTGCTGGCCTCCATGGGTGACGAGGCTGACGTAGAACTGCAAGCGGAGCAGGATGAGCTCGACCTGGCCGAACTGGAAAAATCGGCCGATGAAGCGCCTATCGTCAAGCTGGTAAATATTGTGATGACGGATGCGGTGAAGCGGGGCGCCAGTGACATCCACATTGAGCCTTACGAAAAAGAATACCGCGTGCGGTTCCGCATTGACGGCGTGCTGCAGCACATTATGTCGCCGCCGATGAAGCTTAAGGATGCCATTACCAGCCGTATAAAAATTATGGCGAAGATGGATATATCCGAAAAGCGCCTGCCGCAGGACGGGCGCATCATGCTGAAGATACAGATGGGCGGCAAAAAGAAGCAGCTGGATTTCCGCGTGAACTGCCTGCCCACTTTG
>JBAVLE010000237.1:0-16741 GCA_049688735.1 Candidatus Angelobacter sp.
CCAAGCCACGCTCCACACCAATTGCCACTCGCGCGTCCGGCCTCACTCCAATCGTCCGCAGATAACGTGCCAGCCGGTTCGCTTTGCGGTTCAGCTCTGCATACGTCAACTCCTGCCCTTGGTGCTCCACCGCCACGGCGTTCGGCATTCTGACGACGCACTCTTCAAACAACTCATGCACGCACTTCTTTCCACCTTGGGTCTCTGCCGGGTTCCACTCCACTAAGATCTGCCGTGCCTCCTCCTGACTCAACATTGCCAGGCCCCAAATTCGAAAATCGGGATTATCTACCGCGGCAGCCAGCAAAAGTCCAAAGTGCTGAAGCATGCGCTGAATTGTCTCTGCCTCAAACAGGTCGGTGTCATAATTGAATGCCAGTTTGAAAATCTCATCGTCAACCGCGAGCAGCCCCAGATCGTACTTAGAGGTAGCGATTTCCGTCGCCATCGGGCGCATCTCCACGCCGGGAAGTTCAGGCGGCCTGGCCTTGCCGCTCATGAACGTAAAGGTCACTTGAAACAGGGGCGAGCCGCTGATCTGCCGCTCCGGCGACAATTCCTCGACCAGCTTTTCGAGCGGCAAATCCTGATGATCGAATGCTTCCAGCGTTGCTTTTCTTGTCCGCTCGACCACTTCCCTGAAACTCGGTTCGTCCGTCAGATCAGCCCGCATGATCAGGGTATTCACGCAGAATCCGATCATGCCTTCCGTGCGTACGTGGCTGCGGTTGGTGATTGGCGTGCCTACTCCGAAGTCCGTCTGCCCCGTATACCTCAGCAGCAGCACCTGGTAGATGGCCAGCACTGTCATAAAGACGCTGGCGCCCTCTTGCCGGCTGAACCGCTTCATTTTTTCCCAATAATCCCCGTCAATGGTGACTGCCTCCGTGCTGCCACGATGCTGGGGAATGGCAGGCCGCGGCTTGTCCGTGGGTAAATCCAAACGCTCCGGCATTCCAGTCAACTGTTTCGTCCAGTACTTCATCTGACGGGCAAAAACTTCGCCCTTCAGCCATTGCGCCTGCCACAGCGTGTAGTCCGCATACTGGAGCGGCATCTCCTTGAGCGGCAATTCCTGTCCTTGCACATAAGCCGCATATAGCAATGCCATTTCCTGCTGCAAGACCCCCATCGACCACTCATCCACTACGATGTGATGAATGCTCAATGCCAGAACGTGTTCGCGCTCGCCTAAACGAATGAGCACTCCACGCAACAAGGGCGCTCTTTCCAGATCGAATGGCTTTGCCGCTTCCTGCCTGACAATCTCCTGCGCCTGTTTTTTTCTGTCTTCAACTCGCTCGTGCTTGGTCAAATCAAGCAGTCGCAGCCGGAACTCGATCAACTCCTCAACTTTCTGCAGTGGTTCGCCGTTCTCCACTACAAACCGCGTCCGCAAAGCTCCATGCCGCCGAATGATCTCCGCTAGGCTTCGCTCCAGAACCGGCACTTTCAAGTCTCCGTGCAGCTCACACGCCAGCACGACGTTGTAGAAGTCACTGCCCGGTTGCAGGCGGTCCAGAAACCAAAGGCGCTTTTGCGCCCAGGAAAGGGGTAGCAGCTCCCGAGTTTCTGCCGAAGGGATCTCCCAGTCCGGTGACCCAAGACCTTCTTTCTCCAGTAAAAGACGAAGTAGTTCCCGCTCGTCTTCCGCCTGATCTTTTTTCAACACAGTTTTTTCAGGAGACATTTTTGTAAGAACTCGTAATTTGTTGATGGGCTTACGTTCAGGAACGCCCTGATTGGAAGATGAAATACCCTTGGTCATTGATGGAGGCGGACCAATAATGTGGAAGTCTGAGCCCCTGATTTATGACCGGGCTAGCGGATATCACCACCCGTGTTAGAACCTTTTAGTCTATATAGTTTAAAAGATTCGTAGAGCTGATTTGCTATATAAACCAGCTCTCGATTGAAAAATCGTGAGTGGCGTATTGCCACCTGATCCGTCGGCACCCGCTTACTTGTTTTATGCAAATGCTGACAGGTCGTTGGGAGGTGATTTATTAGACCAATATAGAAAAGACTAACGTGTTCGTTAAGACTCTCAAAACCGTTAGGCAACAACTCATGCATTCCGAAAAAGACGAAAAAAGTTTTCGAGCTTTGCCATGCATCATTTTCTGTGCAGATTCGCCCTGAAACCTGTTAACCCAGTTGCGGATTGATCAAGCTTTTAGACGCAGACCCTGCAACTACATTCTCAAGCGCCGCATTCGCTTCGCTCAAGCCATAAAATTTCAAAGGAACCGCCGACCATGCTGCAGAGCGTGAGGCATCCGTCATGATCCGCACGGATTTATAAAAGTGCGAAAAGTCAGCCCCCCAACAGCCGCGCACGTCGAGGTGCTTTTTATTCAAATCCAGGTGAGGATTGAAAGATAAATCGCCTGCGTTCGTGTATTGGCCGATGATGATCACACGTCCCGCATCGCGCGTAAAACGCATTGCGTCAACCACAGCTTGTGGATTGCCCGTGGCTTCGATCGTTACGTCCGCTCCTCTTCCATTGGTAAGATCGCGGATCCACTCTAATCGTTCGGCTTCTGTACAAACGGAGAAGTCCTTGGTTTTATGTGCGCCCGCTTGCCTGGCCACCTGCAAGCGAGGATCCGGGGCGCCAAGGCAAAAAACACGATGTGCGCCGCGCAGCAGTGCGCAAATAATGATGGATATACCCACCGGACCACTGCCGAGTACCAGCACAATGTCCCCGAGTGAGATTTCCGCGCGCTCCACTGCGTGCACAGCCGTGGGCAATGAACAACCTCCGGCCATAAATCTTCGCGGATCCACACCATCCAAGCTCAAGCAGCGCGTATTTGGCTTAAGATAAATGGATTGGGCCCACCCGCCCGACAGGCCATCTGTCACTCCATATGTAACGCCATAAACTTTTCTCTTCGGGCAGCGTGTACTGGCTTTTGCCACGGCGCAATACCAGCAAACACCGCAGGTTCCGTGGACATCGAGAAACGTAACCTCGTCTCCTTCACGAAATTTGCGGTCATCCGAATCAACCAAGTTGCCACGTATTTTGCTCAGAAATCCGACTGAGACGTGCCCTGGAATGATCGGATAGGGCACACCGGCTAACTGTCCCGCATGTAAATGGACATCAGTGCCGCAGACCTCGCTCAGGCGGACATCCAGAACCGCCGAGTTCATTTCCAATTCGGGCTCTTCAAACTCGCAGACCTGTATGGGCTGAAATGGCTTTTGCATGACAGCGGCTAAGATTTTGGCAAGGGCACCTCGGCTTCCCAGGAAATTTTACTGTGAATGAATCCAGGGCGTAAAAACTCGATTTGCCCGGCCGCTAGCGCTAGAGCAAGTCCCATCCCGTATCGTGAGATACTGACATTCCAATGAGCTTCCCGAACACCGGATTTCATCAACCATAACCGGGCGAAGCACTGCACCGCAAAAATAAAATTTAAGTTCACATCTGCGTCTACATTCCGCCTTAATGCCTGACAATAGCAGGAAGGACTTTATGGGCACGGCAACTACGCCAACTGCTTCTACCGCTGCGATTGAGCATCCGCTGCGTAATCCTCAATATCGTCTTTGGCTTGTTGGCAGCACGATATCGTTTCTCGGCGACCAGTTTTACATGGTCGCGTTACCCTGGCTGATCTTGCAGCAGACGGGATCGGCCGTGGCTATGGGCGCTGTCATGATGGCAGGTTCTATTCCGCGCGCTCTTCTAATGCTCATGGGCGGGGTCCTCAGTGATCGCATATCGGCGCGCAAGATCATGATGGCCACAGCCACGACACGTACTATCTGCGTGGCCGTAATCGGAATCCTCATCTGGTTCGGCATTCTCCATATGTGGGAGCTTTACGTCCTGGCAGTTATTTTTGGGGTAGCTGATGCATTTGCCGCTCCCGCCGGGACAGCCTACTTGCCTTCCTTGTTGCAGCCCGAGCAGCTGGTGGCGGCGTCTTCAGTCAGCCAGACCGCAGCGCAATTGACAACCATTGTTGGCCCGGTCCCGGCAGGATTTGTCATCAAGGCGTTGGGGGTAGCATGGGCTTTCTTTGTGGATGCAATCAGTTTTCTGTTTATCATCGGCGCGCTCTGGAAGCTACCCGACCCACCTATATCTCAGGCTGCCAGAAAGGCGATATGGCCCGCGATTGCAGAAGGTATTGCCTATGTGGGAAAAGATGTGCCTTTGCGTTCGTTGATGCTGCTGGCCATGACCATGAACTTCTGCTTTACCGGGCCGGTTTCCATTGGTCTCACCTACATGACAAAAAATCGCTTCGGTTCACCTGCAATCCTGGGGACGTTGCTGTCCGCTGTTGCCGCGGGAAGTCTGTTGGGCGCACTCGTGGCCGGCGTATGGAAAATTCGCAGGCGCGGTGTCTTAATGCTTCTGGTGGCAGCAGCATTGGCCCCTTGCCTGGCATCCATTGGACTCATGGACAGAGTTTGGCCTCTTGTCGGGGTGCTGTTTCTGATCGGTGCTTTGGCAGCGTTGATGAACGTCCACATCAGTGCCTGGGTATTGCAGCGGATTGATGCCGCCGTGCGTGGGCGAGTGGCTAGTGTGCTCATGCTCGCCACTTTCGGAATCATGCCCGTTTCTTTCGCTATTGCCGGATTCCTGATTGCGTGGAACCTTAAGTTCACGTTTCTGATAGCCGGCGTGGCAATGTTACTGACTGCTGCCGGAGCATCGTTCCAGAAGCCGGTGCGCGAGATCGAATAGGGAGACGTTCCCAAACTATCCTGGATTAATTGTCCCAATTCTCCGCGACAATCGAGACCGTGCAACGCTTGTCTCCTCTGCGTGGCACCATACGAGTGCAGTAACGCGAGCACAAGTCCCTGTATTCGCCCGAGGAGCGATTTCAGGCAAGCTGTGCTCTTACGCGGATTTTGCCCTAGTCTCCACGCTTTCGGGGCTCTTTTTGTTTTCCAACACCCGGCTAAGTTCGGAAAAGAAAGCGATCCATAAGCGCCACATCTCTTCAGCGCTGCTTACAACCTGTTGATAGTCATCGCTTGAGAGCTCTGGTTCCAGGGCGCTACTCGCCTTATCAACGTGGTTCGGTTCCTGAAGAACGTGTATGTCCACCCAGGGGAGGTTCTTCATGCCGCTCACTTGCCGCACCGCCGCGCCGATTCCGGAAACCATTGCCAGATCGGCTACCTCGGTCCCATATACAAAGCCGAGAGCGCTGGCGTGCTCAGTAGATGCTGATTCGTATCCCTCAACCAGTTTGCGGGTGGATTCGAGCGGAGGAGCTTCGGCGACCTCTTGGTGAGAGAAGCCTGCGGCAGCCATGGTTTCCAGGTAAATGCGTTCATGGGCCATGGCGGGATCGCCCTCTCCAAGTTCCTCGGACAAAATGTCGCAAATAGCGGTTTTTGTCTCAAGCCAGGGGACGACTGAGATACTTCTTGAAAGAAAATTGGGAAAATAGTGTAAGGGATGCCACCACTGGCCCAGAAAAATCGCGACGTCACTATGCGTAAGCAGTCCAGACTTGATCTCGCCGAAAAAACGATGGTGAATCAGATCTTTTCTAAGAGGATGATTTTTCAGTGAATCAAGAACACGCGCCTGGGTCATGGCAAAGCTCCTTGTATGAATGAATAAATTTTTGCTCGCACGATCTATTGTACGGGGCACGCAAAACTTCAGAGCTGGCTTTTTTAGCGTGTTCGATTTTCGGAAGGGTAGAATGGTGGAACTGGTCGGGATCGTGTCTTCGCGCCCATGAACCGGACACGCATCCGCTAACTTTTAGAAAACGCGGCGGATTTTTTAGATGAAAGGAGCCGACAATGCCCGAAAACGAGCAACTGTACCTCAGACCGAATATACAGGTAGAGCCTTTGATCGATGGGTGGTATGTCTGGCCTCATCTTATTCCTCCTGCAACCGGGGCAAGAAACATAACGGGTCGTCATCTGAAAATCATGGATTCCTACATCAGCATGCCGCAGGTTCATGCGAACGCGGTCAAGAACCCTAAAATGCTGGGCGGACCGTTCATCGATTACGGAGGGCAACGGGTGGATGAGATCCGTGCCTTGCGGGACCGTATCAAGCGGGAGCGTGCGCACCTGATTGAATTATCGGCCGCCCTGGAAGAACTGGACACCATGTTGAGGGGAAGCGCCAAAGGGTACAGCCTGAATCCTTTATACGAGAAAGTTCCAGCCATCCTGCGAGGTTATGTAGAGCTCGTTTATGATCTAAACAATCATCCTTCATTCCGCCTGATCGAACCATTGCTGTACAGAAGCCGCTATTATGACCGCAGGCAGCAGAGCGTGAGACTTTCAAAGATCTCAAATGACGACCGACCGTTTGTGCTGAGTACTCCCAGGCTGGAAAGCGACGACGCGATTCATCTCCATCTTCCATACGATAGTCCTGTGATCGACGATCTGTTCCGGCTAAAGTCATCTCACCGTCCATGGCGCGAGATCAAGGAAATGCTTCAAGTCCCGGACTCCCGTGACGATCTGCTCCGCTCCTTCCTTACGCCGGAGCCGCCGCCGCGCTATTCGCCTTATACAGGTCCCGGGGTGCGCTGGAGATATTTTGGGCACGCCTGCATCCTGATAGAGTCACAGGGCACCAGCATGGTATTTGACCCGGTCCTCAGCTATACCTACGAGAACGGAATCTCCCGCTACACTTATCTCGATCTGCCCGAGGAGATCGATTACGTCTTGATAACCCATAATCATCAGGACCACATCCTCTTTGAAACCTTGCTGCAAATCCGGCACAAGATCAAAAACATTCTCGTGCCGCGCAATAATCCTGGCCATCTGCAGGACCCTTCCCTGAAACTCATTTTAGAGAACTGCGGATTTAGAAATGTGATTGAGTCGAATCAACTTGAGGAAATCCGCGTCGGAAACGTGTCTATCACTGGACTTCCCTTTCTCGGCGAGCATGCAGACCTGGATATTCACAGCAAGATGTCATGGCTGGTCAAACTGGGGTTGCATACCCTGTTGTTTGCCGCAGACTCCTGCAACGTTGACCCGGTCCTGTACGAGCATCTGCACAGGGAATTCGGAGATGTTGACGCCCTTTTTCTCGGAATGGAATGCGATGGTGCGCCTCTGAGCTGGCTCTATGGACCGCTTCTTTCCCAAAAGCTTGAGCGCGCCATGGACGAATCAAGGCGGCTAGCCGGCTCGAATTATGAACAAGCGATGAACATCGTGAATAGCCTCAACTGCCGGGAAGCATATGTTTATGCCATGGGACAGGAGCCGTGGCTGAATTACGTTATGAGCATAAAATACACGGAGCAATCACGCCCCATCATAGAATCCACCAAACTGATTAACGCTTGTCGCGAACGCGGAATCGTGGCAGAAAGGCTCTTTGGGGAAAAAGAAATCCTTCTGGAGCCGAAGCCTGCTCCGCATGTAGCGGTACCGCTGGCTGGATGAGAGTGACGGAATCAGCCGGTGCGGGAGACAGCAACCGCGTTCTACCGGCTTGAATCGGCGGGTGCGCCAATTTGCTTTTCTTAACGGCTTTGTTCTTGTGTTTTTTCAGGCAAGGCGCCGAGCAGGTCGCGCCGCAGCACATTAATGAACTGCGCGCTCTGCTTCTGAATAAAGAAATGATCTCCGGGAAGAATTCGCACCTTGCATTGTGCCGTTGTCTGCATTTCCCAGGGCTTCAGACAATCCACGGGCACGCGTTCATCCTGCGATCCTCCGTATACTGTAATGGGACACCCAAGAGGCGGTTCAGGGCTGCATTTATAGGTATCCACCATCTCGAAATCCGCTCTCAACAATGGAATGAAAAGGTCTTTGATCTCAGGATTATCGAACAATTCCATTGGAGTGCCATTGAGCTTGTGCAACTCGGCAACGAATTCTTTCTCCGGGAGATCGAACATTCGGGGTCCAATTTTGCGCATGCCCGGAGCCTGGCTGCCTGAAAGAAAAAGGTGAAGTGGCGAGGCCGCATTTCTGCGGCGAAGCTCCCGCGCCAGTTCAAAACTGATGAGGGCGCCCATGCTATGGCCATAAAACGCAAAAGGAGCCTCGAGTTTTGGGCCGATGACATCTGCAATGGCTTCAACCAGCTGCTGGAGCCGTGTGAAACGCGGGGCGCCCAGGCGGCGTCCTCGTCCGGGCAAATGCGCGAGACAAACATCCACCTCGGGGGCAAAATGGCGCTGCCAGCCGCGAAAAGCCTGCGCGTCTCCCCCGGCATAGGGGAAACAAAAAAGACGAAGCAGCGGCGCCTCTGCCGCTGAAAGACTTTCGAACCAACGGCTCGCATCCGTAGCCGCTTGCTCTATGTAAGGAGCCATAGCCTCACAAAACCTTTTTCAGTCCCTATAATAGTCGATGAGGTCCACACAGCATAAGACCGTCAGTCTGGTTGGGAATTTTGATCTGCCTGCGCGGATCAGGCGGACAATGCCTCTGAGCGGGCATGCTTTTCGGACTTTTTTGGATCAAACTGAAACAGGTCCGCGTCGGTCTGACGCAGGCGCTTCAGCAGGTCTTCCCACAGATTATCAATGATGGGAATCTTTGCCAGTTCGTTCTTGGCGGTAAGCGCGTGTTCCGGTTTGATTGCATGGGGCGTAAGTCCTGTAGCTTTGGCCGCAGCCGCAACCCCGATGTTGCGCTGGCAAGTGCCTTCCAGCAGCATCATGCGAAACAGCGCAGACTGTACGCTGGGACCGCTGGTAATAGCGCCATGATTGGGCAACAGTACAACAGGTTTCTTGCCCAGCGCTTCAGAAAACGGTCGTATGCGGTCTTCTGATTGCGCAAGGCCGGTAAACTCGTCGTCGACAATGGCGATGTCGTCAGCCAGAAGACAGCTTTCCTGATCGTACGTATCCGGCAACGTGCGGAAGGTGGTCCAAGTCACCACGTTGGGCGGATGCGTGTGCGCCACCGCCGCGATATGCGGGTTGTAGCGGTGGATCACGCCATGCAGATGGATGGTCTCGTTCACATACGGCTTCACGGAGGGATCATGCTCCAGGACGTTGCCGTTGAAGTCCATCGTCAATACATCGGCGGGCGTCATGGTGGCGAATGAAGGGCCAAAGCGGTTCACCAGCATGCGATCGTTGCCAATGGTGATGCTCAGATGTCCGGCATTGCCGACGCTCAGACCAAAACGATACAGCAGGCGCGCCGCGCAACAGAGATCAAATCTCAATCCATTCACGTCCATGTTTCCCTCCAGCACTTCCCTTGCATTACTTCTCTTCTTCAAGATACTTCACCAGATGCATGTAATCTTCACGCGCCGGCAGGAAGAAATCCAGGTTCATCACCGGTTCGGTGCCGAGCGGTTCAATGTAATGGGTCACGCCCGCCGGGATCACAAGAAACGCACCGGGACCAACTTCATGCCCGGTTTCACCCACGTGGTAAATGGCGCGACCGCTCACAATGTAAGCCATCTGCTCAAAGGTATGGCTGTGCGGATTCAGCTTCATCCCCGGATGGCATTCATTCATCACCATCATCATATCTTTCCACTGGAACCCTTTGCGGCTGATGCCGGCGCGGACCACTTCAGAAGGGATCTTGTCCCAGTTGTACGCTCTGCCGCTGGCTTGCTGCTCAGTCTTGGTGCTCATCGCTATGCTCCTTTCTTTGCGGGCAGCCGCCGCTCAGCGGCTTCTTCCAGGCCCAGCAGTGCTTCCGAGTTTTTTCGGATCATGAGTTCTATTGCGTGTTCTTTTATGCCGATATCCAACAGCTTCTCCACCGTGTAGCGCAGCCCTTCCACAGGCAGCGGATTGTTCTTCTGGCCAAGATCTGAGCCTAGCAGCGTGCGCTCAGGTCCCACCAGTTCGATCCAGCGCTTAAGCCGGTCGAAATTCCAGAAGTGAAACGTTGATTCCGGGTGATACATGCACATGGAGTGTTCGATGTAAGCTCCCAGCCGGACAAACTCCTGCACATCCTGCTCGCTGGCATCGATCACGAAATCAGGATGGTTGATCAACATGCGGCGCACGCCAACCTCTTTTGCTGCGCGCAGCAGTGCCAACGCTTCGGGAACGGAGACGTGACCGGAAGACAGAATGGCATCGGCTTCAGCAATCAATTCTAGAATAGTGCGCGCCTCCGGAAGCAGTTCGCCCTTCTCGTCCAGCACCTTCACCGGAATGTCCGGCAGCTCGCGACCTACCTGCGAAGGAAACTTCATGTGCGGCTGCGATTCATGGTGTTTGATGTGATTGATGGACGAGATTGTCGGGAACCAGACGATCTTCCCTCCCAGTCGTAACGTCATATCCACGATGTATGGATTCAAGCCGCCAACGTAGCTATTGAGGACCACGCCGCCGAAGACCTGTACCGGAATGTCTTTAAGATCGTGGGCCTTGAGCGGGACAAGCTCCGGCGCAGTCGTGTGATGATGGCTTTTGATGACAATGGCGCGCATGCCGGCCTGGGCCGCCTGCTGCGCCGCCTCCACGGCGTCGATGCGCCGGGGGAACAATGATGGTGAGGGATGAATATGAAGATCAATCGATCCTCGTAATAGCCGGGTTACTGCGTCCATGGGTCCTCCTAACTACCAACCAAATCCAGGCAGGCCTGCGTCCTGGGTAGATCCCCAGGGTTCAAGGTTTTCCGCGCCGGGTTCCACGCCCGCCCCCAACTTGCGGTATCCACGATCAAAATAGACCAGAGGATCGGGCGCTTTTTCCTTGAGCTCGCATTCCAGCACGCGACCCACAAAAATGATGTGATCCGCCGCGGGGATTTTCTGCTCCACTGCGCAAACAAACCAGCCGAAAGCGTCGGCTAAAACTGGAAGGTCGGTTCCCCGATGCTGCGCATACTGCGCTCCTTCAAAATGCGACCCTCGCGAAGCGAACTGTTCGGCCTGTTTGCGGCCGCGGTGCGGCAGGAGATGGACCGCGAATCGGCCGCTTTCCTTAACCCCATGCGCTGTGCGCGAAGTGGCGGTAAGGGAAATCAGGAGCAGCGGCGGCGTCGCCGAAACGGAGCAGACAGCGGTGGCCGTCAATCCCACCGGCTCGCCACCTAGCGAACTCGTAATGATGGTCACGCCCGCGGCCAGGTGCCGGATAACGTCGCGAAAGCTCGCAGCGTCCGCTCCCTGCGCCGGAGCGGAGCCGTGGGCGGGTTCATGCGGTGACATGGCTCTTCTCCCGCTCTGATACGTTCTTTTGCTGTTCCTTGTTGTCCCATTCGGCGGTGCGGCGGGCGAAGTCCCACACCCGGTCTTTCAATTCCTGCTGGCGCGGATAGTTCTGGTACCGCAGCATGGCCAGCCGCCACGGATCGCCGGAAAAATAGCGCTCGTACAGCGTCTGCCGTCCGGCAAAGGAAGAGCAGGAAATGTCCCAGGCGATGCGAAAAAGCTCAATGCGCTTGTCTGCGGGAATAGTCGCGCCCTGGTAGTAGCGGTCTATGTCCGCAGCGCGTTCCCCCAGAAGCTCTTCATGGCTGGGCACCATCACCAGGCCGCTTGCGCCAAGAATCTGGATGATCTCCACAAGCCGCGGATAAAGTTGCGGGAAGAGCGTGCGAACGGTCAGCAATGGCTGATCTTTCGGCAACACTGTGCCGTTGGGCCCCGGAACGCAATCCACTTCAGACGCCCGTATGCAGCTCCGCACCAGCTCCACCGTGTTGATCATCTCGTGGATATGATTTTGCACGTGCTGGAAGCCGCCGATCCCGACAGCATCCGCCATGTTAAGTGCCACGCCCAGCATGAACTCGGCTTTGGCCAGGTTCTTGGTAGCGAACTGATGCATGATCTGGTTCATGGCGCCGGTCTCAGCGAACATGCCATTGCCCAGTTTCGGCTCCTGATAAATAAAGACGCGCTCCCACGGGACCAGGACGTTTTCAAAGATGGCCACGCAATCCATCTCATCCAGCCGCGCCGAAAACGGATAATCCTGCACACGCGCATTGAGCGGGGTGATCGCGGGTCGGCAGATGAATCTCAGTCCTTTGGTGGCCATGGGAATGGAAAAAGCGAAGGCGTATGGTCGCGCTTCGTCCGATAGCTGCAGGAACGTGGAAGGAAACACGGCAATATCGTTTGAAAATGGCGCCAGCGTAGCGATCATGCGCGCGCCGTGAATCACGATTCCGGCATCGGTCTCTTTCACGATGGCCGCCGCCGTGTTCTGCTGGTGCACCGGCTTGGAACGGTCCGTCTGCGGGTTGATCAATGTGTGCGTGAGCGCCAGATCGTTTTTGCGCAGATATTCGTAGTAATCACGGATATTTTTTCCGAAGCGTTCTCCGCCGCGCGCAAAATATTCGTGCGCGGAACCAAAGCCGGTCATATGCACATTCATGAAGTCAGGACTGCGGCCCATCATGCCGCCAGTCCAGTCCATCCACGTCTTGACCATCTCGCGCCGATGCACCAGGTCCTGCTGCGATTTTGGCTCTATATATGACAGACCGGTACGCTCGCCATCCGGAGCCATGTAGGTGAGCTTCTCCTGCCGGGAAGGATCGTGCTGCATGTCATAGAGCTCGGCGATAGATTCGGCCACGGGACGGAAGCGAGGATCGGCGGTGACATCGCGGACGCGCTCGCCATCAATCCAGATTTCCCGCTTATCGCGCAATGAATCCAGGTACTGCCGCCCCGTCCGAATCATTCTCTACTCCTGTGCCCTGTATTTCCGCCCCATGAAGCATTGGCGGCCATTTCGTTTATTGCTCCGGAACTCGAAATTCCATCAATCCGTAACCCATCATTCCGAATGGATAGTAAAATTTGCGTTCAACTCGCGCATTCGTCGGTAATGCCGCGCGCATCGCCATCCATTGCACCACTTCCACCGAATGCTCCCCGCCAAGCCGCGCGAAATCATCCATGGTGTAAGAATTCAACTCCTGTGGCGAGCGCTCCATCAGGTCCATAAATTTGCGGTCCCATTCAGCCGTAACCCGTCCGCAGTCCGGCCCGGTCAACTGATGTGAGAGGCCGCCTGTACCGAAGACAATCACGCGAAGATCGGCGGGAAAGCTGCGAATCGCGCGCCCCACGGCCTCCCCCATCTGCCAGCAGCGCTTTGGTGAAGGCAGGGGCGGAAGCACTACGTTAATGGTCAGCGGCACCACGGGAATCTTCCATCCCTCGTCGAGCAATGGCATCGGCGAAAGGAAACCGTGGTCTAGCGACATGCGATGTGAGGCTGTGATGTCAAACCCATCTTTCACCATGTTCGCGGCAATGTGCGCGGCTAGTTCTTTATGGCCGGGAACAGGCGGAAACTCCCGCGCGCCCATGCCTTCATCCGGAATGTCATACTGCTCGGCCATGCCGATGCTGAATGTGGGCCACGCGTCATAAAAATATTGATCGACGTGATCGTTGTAGATCACCACCAGCACGTCGGCCTTCAGTGATTCCAGCCATCCCTGCGACTTTTCGAAAGCACGGAACAGAGGTTCCCAGCCTGCGTCATTGGTCATGCCGTGATCGTAGGCATGCGCAATGGAAGGTGCGTGAGAACAGGCCATGCCGCCGACGATGGTTGCCACTTGAAACCCTCCCCAGATTTAGTCCATACCCAGAGCGAAGCTCTTGTTCTGCTGCGCCTGTTGCTTCAGAAAATCGACAAACTGCTGTTTGCTCATGCCTCGCATGGCGCCTTCAAGCTCCAGAAATTCCACGTTGCTGGCGGCTCCCAGCTTGGTAAGCACGTAAATGCTTACGCCCGCTTCCGACAGGGCACGCCAGTCCAGCTTGAGCAGCATCTCGCGCTCGCGACCGGTGAGCTGGTAGCCGTCGGCATAGGCTTCTGGCGACGAGCGGAACTGTTCGCGCTTCGATTCCTCGCGAAGGTCGTAACAGGCGCGGCTCAGTTGGTACAAACTCATTGTGTCCTGCTCCGCTCTGCTGCCAGTAAGTTCATGCGGTTGCGCTCCTGGCCGAATCCTCGCGGCTGCGGCCCAAATCGCGTGACAGCCTTTGCGCCGCTTGCTTCAGAGCCTCCGCCAAGCCAGAATTTGGGTCTGCCGGCACTGAAGATAGAGTTCCGACGAAGGCAATGGTTCCAGCAATTACTTCATGGTCAAAAACCGGCGCCGCCACGGCGCGAATGCCTTCCGCCACCCTGGAGTTCACGAAAACGCCGTGCTTGCGCGCTTCCGCAACGCCGCGTTCCATCTCCCTCCGTTGCCCTTCAGGGAAGTGGTTCAAAAGCTGCTGTATACGCTGGCGGTCAGGGTGAAACGCCAGGAATAAATGGCCTTGGGCGGAATCGAGCGGCAACGTTGCGCCCAGCCGGATATGAAGTTGCACCAGCTTCGATTGCGGCTCACGCACGCGCACAACCACGGGACAATCGCCCGACCAGAGGCTGAGCACCGCGGTTTCCTGCGCTTCTTCCGCTAATTGTGTCAGGTAATTCTCCGCCTGCTGGACCATTTGCACGCCGCCCACCGCCGCGGCCCCGAGTTGAATCAGGAGAGCGCCCAATGTATACAGGCCGTCTCCTTCTGTGCGCAGCAATCCTGCGCGAGACAGCGAAGCCAGATAACGATGCGCGGTGGAACGCCGCAAATGGAGGGCGGTTGAGACTTCCCGGACCTTCATCTCGCGCCCATTCGCAGCGAATAGTTCCAGCACGCGCGCGAGACGATCAATGACCTGAATGTTCGAACCACGGCCAATGACAGTGGTCTGGGTGCTTCTCCGGCGCTTCCGTGGATTCGGCGTCATAACCGTTTGCGGGACGGTGCCCACATTACGAGACGACTGATCTTAGTGAGCGACTTTGGCGAAGTCAAGGCCTCGCGGCGAAACGGATGCTCCCATGGCTGCATTAATGCTCTGGCGGCTTTGCTCGGCAGCGTGAAGCTTTTCGCGTTTGCAGTACAATAGCTCTCATTTTGAACACTATGACAAGCGTGGCTGAGCAACTCCGAAGCAAGATGAATTCGCGCTCCGTCCTGGGGACATTCGTGAAGCTGGGCCGGCGCGAAGTAGTAGAGATCCTTGCGCTCGCGGGACTCGATTTCGCAATTTGTGACCTAGAGCATTCGCAGATCACGGAAGCCGAGGCCGGGCACATGATCGCCGCCGCACGAAGTTGTGGATTGCCGGTCATTGTTCGTGTCGCGGAGTTTGATTCCGGAGAGATTAACCGCCTGCTTGAGGCCGGCGCTGCGGGAATCCAGCTTCCGCAGGTGCAGACACGCGAACAGGTTGCGGCATTCCGGACTGCCTGCAAATATCCACCGGAAGGTTCACGCAGCGTAAGTCTCGCGCAACCCGCGGCGGGGTATGGCTCGGAACCGCTGACGGAATATCTGGCTCGCAGCAATCGAGAAGTGCTGCTGGTGGGCCAATTGGAAACGCGCGAACTGGAAAAACCTTTGACTACGTTGCTGGACGGACTTGATGTGGCATTCATCGGCTCGCTTGATCTCACCGTTGACATGGGTCTTCCCGGCAAGCTCGAAGATCCGCAAGTTCAACAGCGCCTTCGTGAAATCGAAACAGCAGCAGCAACCGCCAACATTCATCTGGGCATCTATGCCGACTCTCCTGCTCGGGCCGCGCAGGCTGCGGCCGCCGGATATCGGATGATCGCGTTGTCATCCGATCTGGGCGCTCTTGCCGCAGCGACAAAAAGCTGGACAAAACAACTGCAGGAACTTTCCCCCGCGAGCACCAGCAAAGCATGACCGACTTATCCGCTGATTTGGGCAAGATCCAGCTCAAGAACCCGGTCATCTGCGCTTCGAGCGAGATCACAATGACGGCCGAAGGCATTCGCGCAGCCATTGATGCCGGCGCGGCTGCGGTAATCTCCAAATCTGTGAATGAATTGCCTGCTGCGGCAGCGCAGCTTGCAAAAGCAGACTACATTCTGCTCGATGATGAGTTCCGCCCGATTCCCTGGACATCACCCAACCGCCTCAACTCATCACTCTTCTGCCGCTCCGGACTAGCGCAAACACCGTTAGACGAGTACGTGCCCATGCTCGCAGATCTTGACCGATATGCGCAGACCAAGCAGAGCTATGTCGTAGGAAGCATCACAGTCGCGCGGGCGGAGCCGGCGGCGGAGATAGCAACACGAATGCAGCAGGCCGGGTTGCGATGGATCGAGTTGAATCTTGGTGCGCCGCACGGACGGGAATCCGGCGCTGTCAGCCAGATCACCACAGGCGACGCGGTGCGCGACTATGTCCGCAAGGTGCGCCGCGCCATTTCCGTTCCGCTTGCGGTCAAACTCACGGCGCAGGCCGACGATCCTCTCTCGTTGGCAGCCACCGCGATTAAGGAAGGCGCAGATATGATCGTTCTTTCCGGGCGGGTGCAAGGATTCATGCCGGACATTGAGACGCATCAGCCGATTCTCGGCTCCTGGGGCGCGATCGGCGGCCATTGGGCCCTCCCTGCGTCTCTCTATTGGGTGAGCAAGATCTGGCGGAATGTTTCGCGAGAAGTTCCCATCATCGGAACCAATGGCGCACGTTCCGCCGCCGACGTTCTGCGCTTTCTACTGAGCGGCGCGCGTGCTGTGGAACTCGCCAGCGCTGCCATCACCAATGGGCCAAAAATATTTTCTGAGACCATCTCTGAGCTGCATTCCCATTGCGAGCGCAAGCAAATTGCCCGGGTTGCCGAACTCATCGGCAAGGCTGCTGATGCCGCTTTGACCTACGACCAGATCAGCCCGAAGAAGCCAGGAAAATATCCCTGGGAAGAATGAGGCGCGGCAACGGTTTATCC
>JBAVLE010000238.1:0-3688 GCA_049688735.1 Candidatus Angelobacter sp.
GCTCAGGATAAACGGACGCCGCCTGCGCCGCTCCACTCGCTTATCAATCTTCTTCCAGAAGCCCCAGAAGTAGTCCACTGCGGAGATCAATGACACTGCCACCATAAACCAGATGGCCATGCGCGCCACCAGGTCCAAGTCAAGAACAAAGGAGAACACCCGCAGATTGAAGTACCACATGTCCCAGCGCAAGGCCAGAATTGTCGCTACCACGGAGACGATTTGCACCACCATCTTGAGCTTGCCCAGTTCGCTGGCTTCAATGGTAAAACCCTCTGCCGACGCAATAGATCGCAGGCCGCTGACCAGGAACTCCCGTCCAATGATCAGCACCACCACCCATATATTTACGATGTCCGGACTCAGGCGCAGCAGGGTGATATAGCACGCGGCAATCATCAGTTTGTCCGCCAGAGGATCCAGCAACATGCCCATGGTGGTGATTTGGCCGCGGCGGCGCGCCAGGTAGCCATCCAGGCCGTCAGTGATGCTGGCCAGGATGAAGATGCCCGAAGCCAGGACCACGCGCAACGTCTCTTCTTTGGCGCTCTTTCCGCTGAAGTAAGGTGTGGTAAGCACCCATATAATTATTGGGATAGAGGCAATACGGGAAAGCGTGATGTAATTAGGCAGGTTCACAGAGGAAACGGAGCAGCCGGGGCATTTCGGCTGCCCTGATTATCCTTGGATTTGGCCCTAAGCGCAAACTTAACTTTTGCGGTAAAACCCTCTGCCTTAGGCTATTTCCTGCCGCCAACCGTATCCAGGCAGCGCGTATAGAGATCCAGCAGGTGGGTGGCATAGTCCTCAGATTTGTTCTCCACTCCGCCGTGGAACCCCGCTCCCGAGGCAACGGTCTTTCCAACGTTGGTTGTGGCAGCGATAAATTTCATCAAGTCCAGGGCAATATCTTCATTACGGCGCGCGCCGATGATTCCTGCTAGCGGGTCCATGAATCCTCCAAAGAAAGAGTGCAAAACTCTATTGTAATGGGCGGGACTCTAGCCGTCAGCATTCAGCGGTCAGCAATCACCAGACCGGACTGCCTATGAAACTCCGAAGCGCAGCCAATTCTGAAAAAGACTCTAGCCGCGAATCAACGCGAAGCACGCGAATAGACTGCGATTCGTGTTTATTCGCGAAATTCGCGGCTGATCCTTGGTAGCTTTTTCGCTGAATGCCGATTTCTGACCGCTAAATGCTACTCATACGCCAGCGCATCAATCGGGTCCTTTTGCGCCGCCTTGAACGCCGGATAAATCGCTCCCAGCATGGCCCCGCCAATCGCGATCAACGCGGCATAAATGGCCCATTTCCAGGTAATCGGCTCAACGCGCAATGTTGGGAACTGGTGGACCAGACTAACCTGGCCAATTGTGCTGATGAGGTAACCCACAAGAATTCCTGACACTGCCAGCAGCAGCGTCTCCCGCAGGATCACCCGCACCACGTATGACTTGGACGCCCCCAGGGACTTCAATATCCCAATCTCTCGTGTCCGCTCCATCACGGCCGTGTACATTGACTGGAAGATAACGATGAAGCCGATGATGACGGCAATGCCAATTACGATTTTGATAAACAGATTCAATCCTGGAATCTTGTCCGCTGAGGTCGCGGCCAGCCATTGGCTGGTAGAAAGAATGTTGTAGCTCTCCATGCCGGGAATACTCTTGAGCTGCTTCACTACTGCGTCGGCATTGATGGGGTTATCCAGCTTCACGTAGAACATTGAAGCTTTGTTCTGGGCGCCAATCAGGTCCTGCATAGTGGTTATAGGAATAAATCTACGTGCACCGCGTCCATGGGGAACTATGCCGCAAACTTTGAACGCGTGATTCAGTACGTTCACCGTGTCTCCCACATGCACTTTATTGCTTGCCGCAAACAAATCGTCCACAATCATGTCGTCCGGCCCCTTAAATGGGCCGCCTTGCAGATACTGCATGGGGCCGCCCAGGGCCTGGAATGATTGCAGATCAATGCCGTAGATGATCTCGATGTTCGTGGTTGAAGTCACCTGCAAGACCACTGGTGAGACCCCCACCACATGCGGTTGCTTGCGTAGGATATCGGCCACGCGCATTGGCACCGGCGCGCCGCCGAACGCTGCAAGGTTGGATGATCCAGGAGGACGTACCGTGAGGTCCGCGCCAATACCTACCTGGCGCGCCTTGTTGTCGTCCAGAATTCCCAGCGCCAGTCCCACAATCATGAGAATCAGCGTGACTTCCACGGCCACGGCAAAAATCGAAATAATGGATCGAATCGGGCGGTGGACCAGGTTGGCCACAATCATTTTGTTCATAAGGTTTCAAAACGCGAAAGAAAACGCAGTGCGTTCTCCTTTCGCAGACTCCAGTTATTGCGGGGGCTTCTTATTCTCTTTTTCAGGAATGGCGGATGCCGAAGACTTGGTGTCCAGGTCAACCAGTTGCGACCCCGGTGGCTGCGTCAGCACAAACTGCTCATCGGTGAGAGGTACGTTCACCTCAAGCTTGACCATGGAAATGGTGATGCCGTAACCCTCAATGGGCCGCTGGATCGAGACGATTGCCGGCAATGAAATACCGGAATAATCGGTAAAATTCTCATACCGAACGAATGTCACCAGCCTGCCTTGCCGGTCATAGATTGATTGCTCATGCGGGAGAAGATCGGTCCGGCTGAATACGATCTTGCGTGAAAGGTAATAACCCACGCTATCCTTATCGATGACCAGCACTGTGTACGCTAGTTGCTCCACATCTTTGTGGGTCTTGGGGTCTTTTACGATTTCGGTTGTGTTCTCCAGCACGGCAATTTCTTTGCCTTCTTCAATCGGCTTCAGCAGCAACGCGTCAGAAATGTGCTGTGGTCGCAGATTTTCCAGCGGATTCGGTGAAGGCTTTACAGGCTGCTGGTTAGAGCCGACATAAAATTTGCTCTTGATAGGCGAAGCCAGCTCAAACTTCTGGCCGTTGCTGACCATGTCCGCCATTACGTTGTGCAGCACCGGCACATAAATTCGCATGCGCAACATCTCAGGCTTGCGTACCAGGATCAACCCCGCAACCTGCGGATTATCTTTTACCCGGTTCTTCTTTTCTTCCAGAATTGAGCTATCAATATCGACCGTGGCTTTCATGGTCTTCAGCTTTTCCGCATTTGTATTGATGCTCTCCACCAGTTGCTCAAGCGTAGCGTTTTTGAGCGTAGCCGTGCTGGTGCGCATTTTTACCGGGTGTGATGAGCGGAAGCCGCAACCAGCGATCATCGATAAAAAAGCAATGAAGAATATGAAAGTACTTTTTCGCAAATGAGAGTGCATCCGTCCAGTCTTACAACATTTGGATGCACTTAGTATAACGGACGGAGCATCTTCCGTGGTTCCGGCAAGCCACGGCAAACAATGACATTTCGCGTCATTTCGCTGGAAGATTTAGCGATTCATTGCCTGCACCGCGCGTCGATAGGCTTGCACGTTGGCGAGATGTTCTGAATCCGTGCGGGCAAATCGATGATGACCCTGATTGTCGCTTACGAAAAACAGGTAATCGGTTTTAGCTGGATGCAGCGCCGCCTGCAATGAAGCTCGTCCAGGATTGGCAATCGGCCCCGGCGGCAACCCGGCGGTCCGGTAGGTGTTATATGGCGAGTCAAAATGCAGATCGGACTGGTGAATCACGCCGTTGTAGCGGTTATTCAG
>JBAVLE010000239.1:0-8663 GCA_049688735.1 Candidatus Angelobacter sp.
CGTTTCCGTCAATTTTGCCGCATTGCCGTAACCGCGCTCAACAACAGTTCCGGAGAATGTTCGGGTAAACCAAACGATTTCAGATGATCCAGAACGCGCCCTAGATCGTCGTAAATTTGTTGCCGACGGGTGCTAAGATCCATGTTTGTGACTTCTTTCGTTTAATTGTCCCAAAAGCTGACCCCGGCTTATCTTCCGTTTCCTTGGTATGCTCGCCGGAGAGGTTTTTTTTATCGTCTCCGCGAGCCTTTTGGCCTCTGCCACCCGTTCCGCGTTATTTGCATTTTCGCGCTGCCTGAATTCCCGGTCTTCTCCCGTGTCAGCCACTGATTATGCTCCTTTCGGCTCTGTGCGGCGGTAAATGAATAATCGCACGCTTGCGCAGGAACGGCCGATCAAGAAGCCGATTCGCAACAGTCAGATCCAGGAGTGAAGTTGCCTGGTAACTTAACGGGCGTCGTTCTTGAAAACGGTCAAGCGCCATTTGAGTAGTATTGGTCGACCTCCGATGAGGTAGCCGTCAGGATCGCGCATGATTGCAGCGCCAGTCTAAGCCGTGAGCGACTCGGTAAGAAGAACGCACCTTTGTCGCCCCATTGTTGGTGTGCAATCGGCGTGGTGGGTACATTCATGCGGTGCCTCCCGGCGTGAGAAAATTGGATGCGGCGGGTAGCCTACCCGTCTAAAGGAAGCCGTTCCTCTGCCGGGCTCCCTATCTTCAGCCGATCCGAGCCGAGTCCTGATAAGACGCTTTTATCGTCATCAAGACCCAACTTGTCGGCAAACGTTGATCCAGCTTACTTCTGAATCCTAATGAGTCCAGTCACGCTAAGAAGCTTTACTGGTCTCGCCGAATCGGCTGTAACCCTGATACTGTGCGAGTTTTCAGCACCGGCTTCCTCTGTGAAGCGGCGCTTGTTTTCCCGCTGGACTTTCGCGAGCCAGCATTGACTGCCTGCGACGACAAAACTTCTTTGCCGCTCGTTGCTCTCGGCAGCCCGTGCCGGCGCTTACTGCCGATTGGGCGGTTCGGACAGCTTTGATTTTGTTGTGGGCCTTGACCTGTTTGGCCGGTCGCATCTCAACAGAGCCAAAATAATCAGGGGCAATTTCAAACTGCGGAAACGCCGGAACTCCCATTAGGAACCTCACGACGATGAGAACCCGAAGCACTGACACGTACTTCTCCTTTCGCAACTTAGTGAGGTCGGACTCTTTAGGCTGCCCTTTGAGCCTTTTGAACCGATTTGAGAAATTTCAGCAGGTCGGTGTTAACCTCGTCCTGGTTTGTGGATGTGAGGCCGTGCGGCAGGCCCGGATAGTAGATTTCCTGCGCTCCTTTGATCAGCTTCGCCGATTTCTTTGCTGAATCTTTAATAGGCACGACCTGGTCGTCCTCACCATGCATGACCAGCGTGGGCACATCGAACTTCTTGAGGTCCTGGGTGAAATCGGTTTCGGAAAATGCCTTGATGCTGTCGTAGGAGTTCTTGAGACCGGCCTGCATGCTCCATAGCCAGAACTGGTCCAGCATCCCCTGCGAGACGCGCGCACCCGGACGATTGGCACCATAGAACGTTACAGCGAAGTCTTTGTAGAACTGCGAACGGTCCTTGGCGAGGCTATTCCGCAACCCGTCAAACACTTCCATTGGAAGCCCTTCGGGATTGGCAGGGGTCTTCACCACGATTGGCGGTACAGCGGCGATCAGGATGGCCGCGGCAATACGTTTTGTGCCGTGACGTCCGATGTAGCGCGCAACTTCACCTCCGCCGGTGGAGTGACCCACGAGCGTAACTTCATTAAGATTTAGCGCCTCAATGACAGCGGCCAGATCGTCGGCGTATCCGTCCATGTCATTCCCAGATCCGGTTTGGCTCGAGCGGCCGTGGCCACGCCGATCGTGTGCGACCACGCGAAATCCATTCTGGGCGAGGAACAGGAGTTGGCCGTCCCATGCGTCGGAATTCAGCGGCCATCCGTGCGAAAACGTGACGACCGGTCCGTTTCCCCAATCTTTGTAGTAGATTGTCGTGCCATCTTTCACTGTAATCGTGCTCATGTCCATTTTTCTCCTTAAAGCTTTTGTGATACAGAAATGTTTGCGTGTTGATTTATTTGGCGGGCACCAGTACCGGTGCGCCTTTGTTCTTCACAAAAAACACGACGAATTTCGCCGGTTTCGTTTTGCTTGCGTTCCGCCCAACGATGTGAACATCATCAGGGCCTTCGTAGAAAGTCTGACCGGGCGTGAGAACCGTTTCTTTTCCGCGCCTCACCTGCATCACGATCGAACCTTCCAGCACATAAACGAATGCATGTGCGATCGACCGTGAATTTATCGCGCAGCATACGACTGGATGGGAGCAGGTCGAAGCGACAGTCCAGAAATATACTCCTGAATACGCGGCAAAGATTGCAGGTGTGCCCGCCAGCATGATCGTGAAAGCTGCGGAAATCTGGGGGCCGGCTTCAACCAGTTTCCTGCTGCACGCGCGGGGCATTGAACATCACTCCAAGGGCGTGCAGAACTGCATGGCGGCAATCAACCTGGTGGTTGCGACCGGACGGATCGGGCGTGAAGGGTGCGGCTACGCCATGATTACCGGCCAGGGCAACGGCCAGGGTGGCCGCGAGCAGGGGCAGAAATGCGACCAGCTTCCCGGCAGTCGCGACATTGAGAATCCTGAGCACCGTAAATATATCGCCAGCGTATGGGGCGTGCCGGAAGAGTCGATCCCGCACAAAGGTCTTACCATGGTGCCAATCTTCGAAGCGATTCACGCGGGCAAGATCAAGGGCCTGCTGGCGATCTCAAGCAATCCGATGGTTTCTCTTCCCAACAGCGCTTACATTCGCGAGGCTTACGAGAAGCTGGAGTTCTTCATCCAGATTGACTTCTTCATGTCAGAAACCGCGCGCTTTGCCGACGTAGTGCTTGCCGGCTCACTGATGGAAGAAGACGAGGGCACAACGACCAACGTTGAGGGCCGTGTGATTCACCACAAGAAAGCCGTCGATCCGCCGGCGGACGCGCGTGTTGACTGGAAGATCATTTGCGAGATCGCTGCGCGACTGGGCGCGGCTGACAAGTTCAAGTATCAATCGCCCAAGGAAATCTTTGACGAGTTGCGCGTTGCCTCAAAAGGTGGCGTTTCCGACTACTACGGCATCACCTGGGAGCGCATCGACCGCGAGAAGGGCGTGTTCTGGCCGTGCCCTTCGCCGGAGCATCCGGGCACGCCACGCCTGTATGAGGGTAACAAGTTCAACCATCCTGATGGCAAAGCGCATTTTCAACCGGTCGAATGGCAGCCTGCGGCCGAGGAAACGGACAGCGAGTACCCAATTATTCTGACCACCGGGCGCGTAGTGTCGCATTATTTGTCAGGCACGCAGAGGCGCAGGATCGGCGCGCTGGTGGATCAGTATCCTCAACCGCTGTGCGAAATACACCCTCTGCTCGCGGGCAAACTGGGCATCGCGGAAGGCGATTTCGTGAAGGTGGAGAGCCGGCGAGGCTCGGTGACCGTTCGGGCCAGCGTAGTCAAGACGATTCGCCCCGATACGGTATTTGTTCCGTATCATTGGCCGCTGGACCGCGCTGCCAACAACATGACGGTGCGGGCGATTGATCCGATTTCCAACATTCCCGAGTACAAAATTTGCGCGGTGCGCGTGAGCAAGGTGCAGCCGCCGCACGACGCGATTGCGGAGTTGGAAATGCAGGCGGGAGGCATACGATGAACGGTAACGGTGGCATGGAGTTCTTCATCGATCACTCGCGCTGCATAGGCTGCCGAGCCTGCGTACAGGCCTGCGAGGAATGCGACACGCACCGCGGTGTCTCGATGATCCATTTGGAGACCATCATGCGCGCTGACAGTGTCCAAACGGCGCCTCAGGTCTGCATGCACTGCGAAGATCCAATCTGCGCCCAGGTTTGCCCAGCCGACGCAATTAAGAAGACCCCCGACGGCATTGTGCAGAGCTCGCTCAAGCCGCGCTGCATCGGCTGCTCCAATTGCGTGCTGGCGTGCCCATTCGGGGTTCCCAAGTACAAGGCCGAAATCAACCAGATGATGAAGTGCGACATGTGTTATGACCGCACCAGCATTGGCAAGGGGCCCATGTGCGCGACAGTGTGTCCTTCCGGCGCGCTCACCTTCACCACGCGCGAGAACATTGAGCGCACTCGCCGGGGCGTAGCGATTCGAGAGTGGCAGTTCGGCGGCGAGACCGTGCGCACCAAGGTAAACGTGCTTGTGCCGCGAAGCGTACAAAAGATCGATGTATCAATTGAGCAGATTGGGAAAACCTCGACCGACGAATATGACGTGGCCAACCTACTCTTGGGAGATTGAGATGGCTGAAGAAAACCCACAAGATAACTGCTTCGAATGCCGAAAGAAAAAGACTGCGCGCTGGCGTGAGGATTTTCCCGTGAACTGGGAGAGCGACAACTACGTGACTCGCCGGGAGATGGTCAAGTTCCTTGCCCTGGGATCACTCACGATCGCGGGCCACGCGGTCCGGCTGCCTCCTGCCTTGCAAATTGAGACCGCCAAAATGACGGGTAAGAGCCAAAGCATAGGAACCTGTGTGTTGCAGGCTGCGAGGATCCAGGTTCTCGGGTGTGTCTAAACGGGTGTGGTAATCCTGGTATCTTCCTATAAAGGCAAAATTCAGCCCGGCTAGACCTGCTCCTTTATAAAGGGTCATATCGGTGTCCACCGGCATTTGCCCCGGTAAACCGTGTACATGAGCGATGACCCCATGGGGTACGGCGCCGCCTGGGAGAATTGTTCTATGAACCATCCATTGTTTTCACTGGTTTCATACAGCAGTGCGGGGCCAGAACTACCGCGCTGATCAAAGTTCAGGACCACGCCAACCCGTTCCGCGAGATCGGGGTGGTCCGATACGAAAGCAGCGACGCCGAGCCAGCCAACTTCTTCCCCGTCAGTGAATACAACCAGGACATCGTTCCTAAGCCCCGGACCAACTTTCAGCGCTCGGATGGTTTCCAGAATCGCTGCCACCCCAGAGCCGTCGTCACTTGCGCCCGGGCCGTGCTCCACGGAATCATAATGGGAGGCCAGCATGACAGCTCGATCATTCGCGCTCCCGCGGAAAGTAGCGACTACGTTTTGCACACTGGCCGCGAACACGGACCTGTGATGGCCATGGATCCCTACGGCACTCCCAACTTCCACGCTGCCGCCCAGCGCTTTTAATTGCTGCACAAGATAGTCGCGCACCCCGTCGTTCTCGTGCGTACCGATGAAATGTGGCCGCTGGGCAATTTGACGTACGTATTCCATCGCCCTGGCAGCCGAGAATTGTCCGACCGGCGCATCCAATCCCAGCGCGGCGCGTGGTTTCAACTCGTAAACTGAGACCGAGGCGACCAGTACCGCAGCCAGCCAAAGCACACACTTGGCGATCCAGTTGGGTTGCGATTTCGTTTGTAGACCCTTAGCTCGAATCTCCCCGGACACTGAGGACAAAGTCATATGGATCCTGCAACCTCGCGCAGCACTCCCGCGAGGCCGTTGACCACTCGGGCCATGCTGTCAAAATCGATGATCTCCAGGGTGTCCAGCGCCGTATGGTACTGGCGGTAACGGTAAGGAGCGGTATCGGTAACCATGACTGCATGATAACCCTCTTCCCAGAAAGACCATTGATCCGATGCGCCGATTCCCGGGATGTTATCCGGTGCGGCCCATAAGAATTATAGATTTGCATAATGGAACAACTAAGAGCCGTAGCTAGTATTGAACCAGTTAATAAAAACCTTATTTTTTAAACTTATAGACATTTTCCGCGGGTTTATTATAATCCAGCTCTGCACCCCCCAAAGCTTTCACCTTGATATTGCCGAAAGGTAATCTATGCGCAGCCAACTTTCGTTTTGTGCCACAGGAATTCTTTCGCTCATTTGTTTGTCTCTGGTTTTGTTCCCTCTGGCCGGCTGCGGTGGCGCTCCCAGAACATTTAACCCTGCATCCCTCCCTGTGGGTTCGGCAACACAGATTCCTGCCCCCAGTTCTGCATCGACTACAACACCGGCTCCCAATAGCCAGGCACCTGCAATCAGCCAGGCATCTGCAATCAGCCAGGCACCCGTAATCAGCCAGGCACCCGCAATCAGCCAGGCACCCGTAACCGCATCTCTGAACGACGGCACGGGAAGCACAGCCTCCTCTGCGTTCATTGGGGCCGCCTCGCTAACCGGCTTGAGCTTTGTGCCTGCGACACCGTGCCGCATCGCCGATACACGCAACCCCACCGGACCATTTGGCGGCCCTTTTCTGCATGGCAATGCAGCGGCCAGAGCATTTGCTATTCCCAGCAGCGCCTGCGGAATACCAAACACCGCACAGGCGTATTCGCTGAATATGACGGTTGTTCCCCACGGTCCGCTTGGATTTCTGACGGCCTTTCCTTGCGGCCAGCCGCAACCGCTCGCATCCAACCTCAACTCCATTGATGGCCGCACGAAGGCGGTAGCCGCTATTCTGCCCGCTGGCACCAACGGTGCGGCATGTTTCTTTGCTTCCAATGACACGGACCTGGTGCTGGATATCAACGGATATTTTGTTCCGGACACTGATGTTACCGCTATGGCTTTCTATCCCATGACGCCGTGCCGTCTGGTGGATACGCGTCTTGCCATTGGATCGCTGGGCGGTCCATCTGTGCTTGCCACCACAACCAGAACCTTCCCGCTGCTTTCAAGTTCCTGCAATCTTCCGGCAACTGCCCGCGCGTACTCACTGAATTACACCGCGATTCCACAAGGACCTTTGGGCTTTCTGACCACCTGGCCGGCCGGACAAGCGCAGCCTCTGGTTTCAACACTGAACGCGACGACGGGCGCGGTCACGGCAAACGCTGCAATTGTGCCTGCCGGCACCAACGGCGATATCTCAGTGTTTGTGACACAAGCTTCCGATCTGGTCATCGACGTAAACGGATATTTTGCGCCGCCGGGTGCGGGAGGATTGTCACTGCATAATCTAACGCCCTGCCGCGTGCTCGATACTCGAAATCCGGCTGGTTCTCTGCCATTCAACGGAGCGAAGGACCTGAACGTAGCCGCAGCTTCGTGTGGCGCGCTTGCGACGGCGCAGGCGTATGTAGTGAACGCCACCGTGGTCCCGCCTGGTCCTCTTGGCTTTCTCACGCTATGGCCGCAGGGTTCCGCACAGCCGCTGGTTTCCACGCTGAACGCCATTGATGGCGCGATCACTTCCAACATGGCAATCGTGCCTACGGCCAATGGATCGATCAGCATTTTTGGGTCTCAGGCCACTCATCTGGTTATGGACATCTCGGGGTATTTCATACAGCCCCCCACTGGCCCGCCGCCGACAATTGTCCAAATGACCCCCGGCTCAGCGGTAGCAGGCAGCGCAGCATTTACGATGACGTTGACGGGCACAAACTTTGTGCCGGCGTCCGTGGTGCAGTTCAACGGGAGCGGGCGCACAACGACGTTCATCTCCAGTACACAATTACAGGCAGCAATTTCGGCTGCTGACGTGGCGAGTGTAGGGTTGGCGCATGTTGAGGTCCTGAACCCGCAGGCAAATGGCGGTATCTCAACAGACTCCACGTTTCTTGTGGGTAACACAGGCGGCCCTGGGTTTGCCGTTGCTATTGTCAATCAGCAGGCACAGAGACTTTTATACGACCCGGCTCGGCAGGTGATTTATGCCTCAGTGCCGAGCAACGCAACCACCAATCCGAACACGATCAGCGTCCTCGACGTGAACAGTCTTGCAATTACCTCGGCCCAGTCGGCGGGAACCAATCCCAATGTGCTGGCAATGTCCGATGACGGTCAGTTTCTCTATGCTGGAATTAGTGGTTCCGTGCAGCGCTTTACCTTGCCTGCGCTCACACCGGGCATCAGCTATCCGTTGGGTTCAGACTTTCTTGGCGCTCCTCACGTTGCTCTTGATTTACAGGTTGCACCGGGCGAGCCCCACACAACAGCCGTTACGATCGGCAGTGTGAGCTTCGGCCCATCTCTCGATGGCCCGCCAACCATCTTTGACGATGCCACGCCGCGTCCAGTAACGCCTAATAACCGCCAACTTTGCGATTCGCTGCAGTGGGGCGCAGACGCAACAACGTTGTTTTGTTCGTCAACGCAATTCACTTCGGATCTCTACCTGATGGCCGTGGACGCTAATGGGGTTTCAATCAAGCAGGATGTGCAGAACGCCAATGCCAATAAAATTCACAGGGACCAGGGCACGAATATCCTCTATGGCGAGAATGGAAACTCCGTTGATAGCTCCGGGCTTCCAGTCGGCAATTTCAATACCTTTGGTGCTATGGTGCCTGATTCCAGCCTCAACAAGGCATTCTTTCTCGACTTTGGGGCCGCGATTCATTCTTACAATCTGCGCCACTTCACTCCTATAACCACGATTTCTATTTCGGGTATTAACGGTTTTCCCGGCAATCAGATTATTCGGTGGGGACAAAATGGGCTGGCGTTTACAACCAGTGGCGGCCAGATCATTCTTGTCGCAGGAAACTTTCTTGATCCTATTGCGGTTCCGCCGCCGGCCCCTGTCCTGGTGCCTACGCCTGCTCCCACACCAACTCCAACCGCTCAGACTCCTACAATCAGCTCACTCAAC
>JBAVLE010000240.1:0-5437 GCA_049688735.1 Candidatus Angelobacter sp.
GGATAATATTGCCGATCTGCGGGCGGAAACGGCTATGGGCGATCTGCGGAATCCTGAGTCGCTCAAAAAAGCCATGACAGGATGTGAATTTGTATTCCACGTTGCCGCCGATTATCGGCTGTGGGTACGCGATCCAGACCAGATGTACCGGTCCAATGTTGAAGGCACGCGGGCAATCATCCGCGCAGCTCAGGAAAGCGGCGTTCGACGCGTGGTTTATACCAGCTCGGTTGCCACCATGGGCTTTACTAATGACGGCCACATTGCCGCAGAGGATTCCCCTGTATCGATCAAGGACATGGTTGGCCATTACAAGCGGTCAAAGTTCATGGCGGAAGAAATTGCTCTTGAGGCCGGCAAGAATGGCGCAAACGTGGTGGTAGTGAATCCTACGACGCCGATTGGCGAGTACGACATTAAGCCCACACCGACCGGCAGGATCGTGGTTGATTTCCTGAAGCGTAAGTTTCCCGCCTACGTTGATACTGGGTTGAACCTGACCGATGTAAAGGAAGTTGCGCGTGGCCATCTGCTGGCGATGGAAAAAGCGTGTCCCGGTGAGCGCTACATTCTGGGCGGTGAGAACCTGAAGTTGAAACAGATTCTCGACAGACTTTCTGCGCTTACCGCCGTGCCAGCGCCGACGATGAAGGTCCCGCATGCGGTTGCCATGGGATTTGCCGTGTTTGATCAGTTTTTTACCGGGACGATCCTGGGCAAAGAACCCCGCGCCACCATTGACGCGGTGAAGATGGGCCGCAAGAAGATGTTTGCTTCGTCGGCAAAGGCGGAACGCGAACTTGGCTACAAGGTAATGCCAGTAGAAGATGCGTTGCGGCGTGCCATCGCATGGTTTCAGGAGCATGGATATGTTGAGACGGCAGCGCAGGTTGCTACGGTGAACGCGTGAGCAAGATAGCGATCATTGCGGCAATGGAACGGGAAATCGAGCCTCTGGTGCGCGGATGGCAGCGCACGACGGTTCCTTCAGCCGACAAGAAGTTTTCTGTCTTTGAGAGTGATGGAGTAGTCGCGGTGGTGTCCGGAATCGGTTGCAAGAACGCGGAAATAGCTGCGCGCGCAATTGTAGATCACCACCGGCCGGCCTTGTTCATATCGGTAGGTCTAGCCGGCGCGCTGATATGGAGCTTGAAGGTAGCCAGCGTGTTTACACCGAATGTGGTCGTGGATGCGGTTGAGGGCGCCGAGTATCGATGCGCAACGGATCCCAACCACGTGAGTGGTGGCGTGCTCGTCACAGCACAACAAATTGCTGGAACTGAAGCCAAGCGAGAACTGGTAAATCATTTTCATGGGCTGGTCGTCGATATGGAAGCTGCTGGCGTGGCCAAAGTTGCGCAGCAGGAGCAAATCGGGTTTCGCTGTGTGAAAGCGATTTCAGACGAAGCCGATTTTGTCATGCCTCCGATGGGAAAATTCGTGAATGCTGCCGGTAAATTTCAAAGCGGTAAGTTCGCTTTATGGGCGGCCATACGGCCATGGCAATGGCCAAGGATTGTGAATCTGGCGCGAAACAGCAAGCGCGCCATTAAGGCGTTATGCAACCGGCTACAGGCTGATCTGGCTAGCGGATTACCGCGAGGCGAAATTGTTACACTGGATAGAGCAGAGTTCCTGGAAGTAAGACACTAACGCATGCACACGGCAATCAAACCCGAATTTGCGGAAGGCAAGCTCGCCCCCACAGGGACGATGCGAGCTGCCGTTTATCGCGGCAAAAATGATGTCCAACTGGAGACGGTTCCGGTGCCGGAAATTGGCAAGGGAGAATTGCTGGTACGCGTGCACACCTGCGGCATCTGCGGGACTGATCTCAAAAAAATTCATACCGCCTCACATTCCGCGCCTCGTATTTTTGGCCACGAGATGGCAGGCCGTGTGGTAGCGATGGGTGAAGGCGTAAAGAACTTCGCCGTCGGCGACAGGGTGATGGTTTTCCATCACATCCCTTGCGGGGAGTGCTATTACTGCCGCAAGAAAGTGTTTGCGCAATGTCCTGTTTATAAGCAGGTCGGCGTCACAGCGGGTTTTGAACCCAGCGGCGGCGGTTTTGCCGAGTACATCCGCGTGATGGATTGGATCGTACGCAGAGGTGTAGTGAAAATCCCGGACCATGTCTCTTACGAACAGGCGTCGTTTATTGAGCCCGTAAATACCTGCCTGAAGGCGATTGAATCCCTCCGGTTGCAAAGTGATGAAACTGTACTGGTTATCGGGCAAGGGCCAATTGGGATCATTTTGGCGGCATTGGCCAAACGAACGGCTGCGACCGTAGTAACTTCCGATTTGTATCCTCAACGCCTTAAAATAAGTGAGAGCTTCGGGTTAAATCACAATGTAAATGCAGGGTCGGAAGATCCGGCGCAGCGTATAAGGGAGCTTACTGGCGGGCGCGGAGCAGATGCTGTGATCCTGGCTACGACGGGAAATAGCTTGATTAAACCAGCCATGGATGCGACGCGGCCGGGCGGAAGAATCATGCTCTTCGCGCAGACGCAGCACAGCGAAGTGGCAATCGATCCGGCAGCTGTCTGTATGGATGAAAAGACGCTAATGGGCTCTTATAGTGCGTCAGTCAATTTACAGGAAGAAAATGTGCGCCTGGTTTTCAACGGGGATATTGATTTTTCCCGATTGATCTCGCACCGGTTCCCGCTGGAGCAGGCCGTGGAGGCGATTGAAATGGCGTCGCGTCCGTCGCGGGATTCAATGAAAATTGTTATCCAGCCTGGCTTGGATTGGGAGAAAAGTATTTGAAAAGGCAGATGACAGCAGCAGTCCTCTATGGCAAAGAGGACATCAAAATAGAAAAGGTGCCCATTCCTACGCTTGATAGCGGGGAAGTCCTGGTAAAGGTGAATGTGGCGCTGACTTGCGGGACAGATTTAAAAGTCTACCAGCGTGGCTATCACGCGCGCATGATCGTTCCACCGGCGCTGTTTGGGCATGAGCTTTCGGGCGTGATTGAAGAAGTTGGTCCCGGTGTGCGTGATTTCCGCCGCGGCATGAAGGTGGTTGCGCTGAATTCCGCACCCTGCGGCGCATGCTTCTACTGCCTGAAGCACCAGGAAAATATCTGCGAAGATCTGCTGTTTAATAACGGTGCTTATGCCGAGTACATCAAGATTCCGCGCCGCATTGTTGAGACCAATATGCTGGCGCTGCCGGAAGATGTGAGTTTTGAGTCGGCGGCGATGACTGAACCGCTGGCGTGCGCCATACGCGGCTTTCAAGAAACAAGCGCAGACCTGGGCGATACAGTAACCGTTATAGGCGCGGGGCCGCTGGGGCTGATGCTGGTGCAAGTGGCGAAACTGGCCGGCTGCAAGGTTATTTCCGTGGTGAAACGGGATGAGCAGGTCATTGCGGCAAGAAAATCCGGTGCGGATGAGGTAATCCAGATTGGCAAGGCGCGCGATCCTATTCAGGAAGTGATTGGCGTGACCGAAGGGCGCGGCTCAGATGTGGTGATTGAGGCTGTGGGCCGTCCCCAAACGTGGCAGTGGGCCGTGGACATGGTGCGCCGCGGCGGCGTGG
This sequence comes from Candidatus Angelobacter sp., assembly GCA_049688735.1. Lineage (GTDB taxonomy): Bacteria > Acidobacteriota > Terriglobia > Terriglobales > Acidobacteriaceae > Angelobacter. The sequence goes on from JBAVLE010000240.1 coordinate 3,559, forward strand.
TGAATTTCTTTGGTGGTTGCGCCACTGGAACCAAAGTTGAATTGGACACCAACCGGCTGCATTATTCTGAGATCACACTGAAAGCAACTTTTCATCACACGCCGCAGACGGTGCGCAGAGCGTTTTCACTAATTGCAGAAAAGAACGTGAAAAGCACCGATTATGTGACCGGTGAGGCCCCACTCTCAAAACTAAAACAAGTGCTGCAACAGATGCTGGACCGTGGCAGCCAGATTAAGACAGCCATTATTCCCGGCCACTAAATCCATGTCCGTATTGCCTACAAGCACATCGTCCATGCCGCTGGGGTGGAACGCGCTGCCGGAGTCTTACCGCATTCCGGCTTCCGCGCCTTCATTGCAGGAAGCGCGCTTGTATTGCGAACGGCTGGCCAAGAGCCATTACGAAAACTTTCCTGTGGCAACGTGGTTTCTGCCCAAAAGGCTGCGCCAGCATTTTTACAATGTTTATGCCTATTGCCGAATCTCGGATGATTTAGGTGATGAAGTTGGCGATGCGCAGCAATCCCTGGAACTGCTGGACCAGTGGGAAACAGAGTTGAATGCGTGCTACGCCGGATCGCCGAAACACCCCGTATTTGTGGCTCTAGCAGAGACGGTGAAGCAGTGCGGCATCCCCCAGCATGAATTTTCTGATCTGCTGATCGCTTTCCGGCAGGACCAGACGGTTACGCGTTTTGAGACGTTTGACGATGTACTTGCTTACTGCCATTATTCGGCGAACCCGGTCGGGCATTTGGTTCTTTATCTATGCGGCTATAGCGACCCCGAGCGTCAGCAGCTTTCTGACTACACCTGTACTGCGCTACAACTGGCAAATTTCTGGCAAGACGTTTGTGTCGATTATGGCAAAGGCCGCATTTATCTTCCGCTAGAAGATCTGCGCAGCTTTGGCGTGACCGGCGAAGATATTGCCGAGCGGCGCGCAACTCCGGAATTTTTGGGCATGATGAAATTTGAAGTGGAGCGTGCGCGTGATTGGTTTTCGCGCGGTTTGCCGCTGGTGAAGATGGTCAGCCGCGAACTGGCTATTGATTTAGAGTTATTCAGCCGTGGCGGGCAGGAAATCCTGAATGCCATTGAGCGCCAGAAGTTCGACGTGTTGCAGACGCGGCCGGAGATTTCAAAGGCCCGCAAGTTGCTGCTGGTGCTGCGGGCGGCCATGGGCAAGTTGCTGTGAGTGATCAACTCAGCCATGCTTACGCAGTCTGCCGTGGCATATCACGCCGCGCTGCCAAGAATTTTTATTACGGCTTTATGGTGCTGCCTGCGGAAAAACGCGACGGGCTAAGTGCAGTGTACGCATTCATGCGCCACGCCGACGATATCTCCGACGAGCCTGGCATCGATCCACAGATAAAGCGGCAGAAGCTGGGTGAATGGCTGGACTCCGCCAAAGCGGTCTTTGCCGGCAAGGCAACGGACGACCCGGTGCTGATGGCGCTGGGCGACGCTCAAACCAAATTCAAAATCCCGCCTGAACTGTTTGGAAAACTGGTTTATGGCACCAGCCTGGACCTGGATATTCCGCCAGCCTCTTCGGAGTCGCCGGCCATCCTTTGCAATACCTTTGAGGACCTGAAGCAGTATTGCTATTACGTAGCATCTGTTGTGGGATTGGTATGCATCAGGATTTTTGGCTACCAGGACACCAAGGCGGAATTTCTGGCTGAAGATTGCGGGCTGGCCTTCCAGTTGACCAATATCATTCGCGACATCAAGGAAGACGCTTCCATGGGACGGATTTACATACCAGCGGAAGACCTGGCGCGCAGCAATCTCACGGCGGCAAATTTTGCTTCGAGCGAATTACAGGATCCTGCACATGCGCAGCAGCTGCGTCCTGCCCTGGAATATGA
>JBAVLE010000241.1:0-16240 GCA_049688735.1 Candidatus Angelobacter sp.
AAGCAGACTTGCCCGCACCCGCTGATTTTAGAGAGCGCGTTGGCACGATTGTGGCGCAAGGCCCTGGTAAAGCTGAGTACACAGTGAGACTTGATGACGATCCAAGCATTGAGACGGATCTGCAATCAAATTGGATGGAGCACTATTAAGCCTCTTCGCTGGTAGTATGTAAGAGCGAGGTGTTCCTCCACGGCTTTCGAGGACAGAAAATTTGTTGTTAAATATTAAGTAATAAGTTCCCGCATCATTAGGCAGCACCACGTTCACATCGTTCACGGTGACTTGCCGCTGTTGTAAAACGTAGGCGTTGAATGACCGTTTTGCCAATTCGTAATATTGGCTGTCACTGAGCAGATACACCTCGTTCTCCTCCTCTTTTTTTCCGTAAATGTCGGCGAGAGACACTGTTCTCTTGACAAAAGCGAACAAATAGCGATATAATGCGCAGACAGCCGGAAGTGCCTGCTCCCAAGGTGGCGGGAAAGATGGTCTTTGACAAAAACGGTAGTTGGTAAATGGTATTTGGTACTTGGCACAGTTCTGCGACCCTCTGCTGATTGGGTTTGGGATTGGGCCACCCTTGGGCCACGCAAGGGCCACGCAAGGGTCGCCCAAGCGCCACCCAAGCGAGGCCCAAGCGTCGATTGACGGAAGTGCTTTGTTTGCAATAAAAGGTGAAAAAATGGTGGGGAGGGGGAGGGCGCGCCGAGCGCGCCTATCGCCGGAATCGCCGACATCGCACGTCATCGGAAAAGCAAGATCTCACCACTGATTAGCACTGACAACACTGATCCGAAGATGAAGGCAAGAACCTTGATTTCACCGCAAAAGACGCAGAGACCGCAAAGGAATTAGAGATCGGGACATCGGGTGATCGGAAGGCAAGAAACGGGATCAGCCACGCAGCAGTTTGGCGGTGCGGGGCGCGGCGGAAGGATCGTTGGCCAGCATACGGCGAAGGCGCTCAAGGTCTTGATGGCTTTCGATATCGAACCAGGGGTTGATGAGCACGGTTTTCATACCGAACTGTTCCAGTTTGTGCGTGGTGGCGGCCAGCGTGGTGGAATGGCCCCACTGTATTCCTTCCAGCACGCCCACGGGGCAATCCTTGAGGCCGATGAGATAGAAGCCGCCGTCAGCGGAAGGGCCAAGGACGGCGTCGGCGTTTTGCAAAGCGTCGCGCGCAGTTTGAAGATAAGCGGCGGGAAGGCCGGGGCTGTCCGCGCCGATGGCCAGCACAATGGGCTTGCGCTTGAGCGCCAACCGCAGGACTTTTTCCAGGCGCTCACCCATGTCGCCTTCCGATTGCAGCCAGACTTCTTCCGGCTTGAAGTAAGGGCGCTCAAAAGTTTTGGTGGCGGCAATAATGCACTCCGCCCACGGGAGCGTCCGGACCATGGCGACTGTGTCTTCAAGGAATGCGTCGGCCAGTTCCGCAGCGCGTTCCGGGCCAAGTTCTGGAACGAGGCTGGGCTTTACCGATCCGGGATCGGGCGGCTCAGCGAAAATGCAGACGATGGCTTCCGGCATGCGCGAACATCTTTCCTGTCGGAGAGAATTATGGCGTTAAAGCCGGCTTTAGGCAAAGAATTAGCTTTGAGCCTCAAGCGGCATGAGCTTACGCTATTCGAGCCACGCATCGCCCCATTCCACTTTGCGGGCGCGCTTATAGGCTTCTTTGCTGGAACGCGTAATCGTGCGGTTTTCAATCTGTCCATTTTCCGTGCAGAGCACAAGCTTGACGTGTCCGCTATGCTTGCCGGGATGGCGGACAATGCGCGCACCCGTGGATGGCACGGCACTTTTGGCGGCGACGAGATAAGAGAATTTCTCGTCTTCATAGCCCAATGCGCCGCCTTTCAATTGCCGGTGCTGCGAGGTACGCTCGACTCGCTGGGAAAAATGACACCAGTCTCCGGCAGCAGCCATGGGACAGGTAAAATGATGCGGGCACGGAGCAAGAATGGCAGCTGCATTCGCAATCAGAGACGACCGCGCAGAGTTGATGGCGGCAAAGCCGCGTCGCGTTCCCGGCTCAATGAGTACAAGAAATTTGACGGCACATTTCCACCCGTTATTGAGCAGCGCTTCTACCGAGGCTTGTGGCAATTCGCCGAGCGTATAAGAAATCACAACGAGGTCGTGCTTCTCACACGCCAGACCGGAGCGCAGATCCTGCTTGAGCCATTGCGCATGCTGGAGAGCAAACAATTCGCTTTGTTCGGCCAGACGTTTGCCAAGAGCAATCCAACTAGCGTCGGATTCGATCAAGGTGGCTTGTCGAAGATGCGGAAACTGTTCGGCGGCGGCAAACAGCGCAGTACCCGGTCCAGCGCCGAGATCGAGCAGGCTGGAAATTTCTGCTTGCGGCACGAGCAAGTTGATTTCCGCAAAGACTCGGCGGAGGGCAGCATACGTGGCGGGCAATCGGACCGCGAGGTAAGCCGCGCGATGCGCTTCCGTAGCAACCGCAGGCGTGGAAAAATCAGCCTTTTTGTAATGCTCAGAGAGTTGCGCGACCGCTTGTGCGAGCTTGCCCCGATCAGCTTTGTCGACCTCACGCTGAATAGAATCCTGCAATTGCGCGGAGAGGCGCATTGTTGGAGTAGCCTCAGTCCTTGTACTTTACGGAGCAGCCGTAAGGACGCGTTGCCGCATCAGCCACCGGCTTGCCGCCCATGGCTTGCTCCAGCGCTGCCGAAACATAGTTCTTCGAACTCGCGATGTCGCCCTGGTCTGATGTGGGATGGTCGTCGATAGCGCCGTTATAGATCAGCGTACCATTTGGATCAACGATGAACATGTGCGGTGTGGTCTTTGCGGAATAGAGATGGCCCAGAGATCCGCCGGGATCCATGAGCACAGCAGTGGGAGCAGCTTTCATGGTCTTTAAATAATCATTTTCCTGCGACGGCGTGACAAATCCCTGCGTTCCGGGAGCAGATGAAATCACCGTGAGCCAGACTACGCCTTTAGCGGTCCACTCTTTTTGCAGGTGTTGCATGTTACCGCTTTCATAATGCTTTCTGGTGTAAGGGCAGCCCTGATTGTGCCATTCCAGAACGACAAATTTACCTTTGTAATCAGAGAGGCGCTGCTGTTTGCCATTGCTGTCCACGGCTGTGAAACCGGGTGCGGGATCGCCAACCTTAACGGCAAACGCCGACGCTATGAGCGCCAACACTGCGCACACTCGCAATATGAAACGATATCTTGGGTTCACTGCGCCTCCTGAATAACGGCCATTTGCAGCTATTGTATCGGCTGCCGCGTGGGAGCTTCAATCCGGTAAGCCTGACTGCCGGGAATGACGAGCACGCCACGCAGGACGGAGATCGGCTTGAGCAGTTGATCGGATTTCTTCATGGTGATCTGTGCGCCGTGAGGCAAGGGCTGAACTCTTTGGGGCGACGGGTTATCGATCTGGCCGGGATCAAGCGGGAAGAATTCTGCTTGCGTGATTGGCTTGCCCCCACCGATCGTCAAGATTAAATCGTCCTTTGCCGCCGCGAAACCTACCTTCCAGTTCGCCGGCAACCGCCGCGGAAGAAGCTTGTCCGTGCGATCGAACAATTGCGCATGCTGTTGGTCCACGCTAGGCATGGATGAGACAAGCAACGTCAGATGGAGTTGGGCGTGCTCGGGAATGCACACTTCACGACAGACCAGCCACTTGGCTTCCGCGCCGAATTGAACTGGCGCACTGCTGATCCCGGATGGCACGTGAATTGTAAGCGGCAGCAAGACCTCGTCACCATAGCCATAATCGACCAACTCTTTGCTCGGCTGCAGCCGCTCAGGAAGCGGCCAACGGATTTCACCGGCACTGAATCCCGGAGGTAAATGCCACGTAAAAGACGGTGGCTGGCCGGAGTCGCCGGGATTGATCCAGTAAATGTCCAGCCCTTTTCCAGGACAAAATGCACACCCAGTTGAAGATCTTTTCCGGAGATGACGGCAACTTGCCGGGCCAGCAACTCCACCTTGGCATGTTGAGCGGCGCTCTGCTGCGCAATTGCTGCGGCAATCATCAGCGGCAGAAGAACAAGTATCGCCGAACATAGGCGTCTAATCGCGACCACAACAGTATTTTACGCGGAGATACTTCTACTTCTGGGTATCATCGAACGAATCGTCGCTTACGGGATCTGGAATAGTTGATGGAGGGTCGCTCGTTGGGAATGAGTCGGCCAGTGTTTTGTCCATCATCTTCTCGCGCAATTCCTGCTCGTTCTTAACAGGACGATCTTCGGGATCGCGCAATTCGTAACAATCATCGGGATCTCTGTCCTGCATTTCATTCATCACATTCAAGTTGGATGCCCGAGCCGCATTTCATTGATGCATCCCATTGACATGGCCGTCTAGGACACGCCTGCGCGATCGGCCCCACATAGAAGGAAAAAGCGCCGGTCAAGACCGGCGCTCGATTCAAACAAAGGTTGTGGTTGAGTTTACGGCAGCACGTATTTCGGATCAATTCTCTGCATGAACATGTGGGCGTTCTTGGGTTGGACAGCCGTGTGGGCCCACGGATCGCGTGTGGTATAGCTGGAATCGCTGTTCAGAACCAGAGCGCCGAACTGCGGGTTTTTCCAAAGAGTATGGGCAATAATCAAAAAGCCTTCTTGAATTGACCTGTTGTTGGTGTTGGCTGAAGTGGGGCCGCCGTAGCCGATGAATGGCTTAACCGGTGTGGTAGCGGTCACATCAGGGAAGAAGTTACGCCCATAGTAGATACCGCCGTAGTAGGCGCCAATCTGCGTCTTGGACGTGATTTGCCATTCGGCCCCGCCATAACCCGAACCGGCATGAACCATGGAAGCTTCTGCCGTGAAGGTGGTTGGACTGGTGGCAATTGGCGCCACAACGAATTGTGGCCCAAAGCCGATGAAGTAACGGCCTACACCGTCCCCGTACATGCCGTAACCCAGCACACGGAATTTCTTGGTTAGGGAGAGACCAGCTCCGCCGAAACCTCCGGCGCCAATCGCTGTACTTTTGGTGAATGGTCCGGTGCTTGGGGCCCCGGGGCTCGGGACAGCAATTCTCGCCGAGGTGATCAGGCCACCAGCTTCGAGGTGCAGCTTACGACCGGTCGAGCCGGAATCGAGGGCAAACTTGGTAATGATGTCTGGGAACAGGTTGGGCACGCCCGCAGTCACAGAGCCGTCAACCTGGGCGCCCAGAACGCCGGAAAAGGCGGCGGGCAAGATCACGGAGCTGGGTGCGAGCTGTTGCGGATTGTCTATCGACAGCGCCCAGGAGAAGCGATCGTTTGGTTTTACTGCGATCCGGAACTGGGCATCACGCGAGTACATAACGCCTACGGCGATGTTGCCGTCAGTACTCATCGTCGTGTCCAGATCGGAGGGTGCAGCCCCGACGCCGACTTTGTTCGGCGTCATCAGACCCCAGGCTTGTCCAGCCGTGAATTCCCAGATCCCGCGTCCCAACTGCAGATAATACAAGCGCAGACGCAGCGTATGGGGATTGGTGGTGACAAAAACATTAGCAGCATCGTTGCCGTTGAAGTCGCTTTCAATGTAGCCGTTAATCTTGTTCTCGCCGAATTTGCCGGCCACCTTCAAGTTGAAGCGCGAGTACTGTGCGCTGGAGCGGAACTCCGTCAGATGCCCCGCCGCAGAGTTGCTGAAGGGAATGGTGTTGAAGGCGGTTGAGACCGCGCTACCGGTGTTGGTGGTACGGAAAATATTGGTGAAATCTACAAAGCCGCCGGGCGTGAAGTCTGCGCCGCCGATGCGGAATGAAAGTGGAGATTCTTTCGGCTTTTCTGTTTCCTGCACGACAGTGGCTTTTACGGCCACCGCTGTTGTATGCATGGATGCATCGGCCATGTGAGGTGTGCCAGACGTCTTAGTTTCCAGTTGCTGTTCCAGAGTCTGGATCTGTTGTTGTTGCTGGGAAATTTGTTTTTGCTGCTGGCTGATCGCTTCGCGCAACGCTTTCAGCTCATCTGCAACTGACCCAGTCCCGGCAGAGCCGCTATTCGTTGCGGTTGCCTGGCCCATTGCCAGCCCAGAGGCCAGCACCACGAAACACATCTTCTCTAACAATCTCATTTGAGCTTTTTCTCCTCTGCTTCTTCGACGTTTATCGGCCCATCAAGGTGATAAATTTCGGTCCCCTGGTCTCTCGCAACTCAGGAACCAAATGGTGGCTTGAACTCGCGTGACAATTTCACACCATAATTGCTTACTTGTACATACTTATGTACAAGGGAACGCAACACTTTGGTGATGGGGTACAAGCTTCCAAATTTGGAAGAAAACGAGGTTGGGAATCTTAAACTTAATAGAATCTTAGCCTAAGCAGAAAAATCGCGGCCCGGAAGAGCAGAGAACCGAACCGCGTGAAAATTCAACGCCTTTTAACATTTGCGGCGTGGACCGCTTCCCCGCCACCTGAAATGTCGCTAAATGAGAATGCATTGGCCACGTTGGGATAAGGCTCTCCGCCCAGTTCGACATAGGGAAAAATCAAGTAATTGACTCGATCACCATGTTGGACGGGGCTCAGTTGCAGGTCGCGCCCCACGCTGAACTGCACGCGATTTACGTCATGCGCGCCAAAGAAGTAGTCTTTTTTTGCCTGGTGCTTCCACGCTTCGGAAATGTCCACCGGGAACCAGCCGCGCTCCCGGGTATAAAACTCCGCCCAGCAGTGGTATCCAGCAATCTCGCCTGAACTTTGGTCTTCCGGCAATGACAATCCCATTTCAAACCGCGCAGGGATCTTCTGCGAACGGGCCATGGAGATAAAGACCGAATGGAAGTCCGTGCAGTTTCCGTGTTTGGCGTCACAAGCCCATAACGTATCGCCACGACCCCAACCGGTTCCGGTCTTGTCATATTTCATGGTGGAGAAGGTGTAATCGTAAAAGGCGCGGCCTTTCTCCAAGTCAGACATGCCCGGCTTTACCTGCGCGGCGGCGAGTTCGGCAGGCTTCCCCGTAATCGGCACCAGCTTGTCTGCCTGCAAGAACCGGTGAAGGTCTTTCTGCGATGCCGGCTGTTTGAGCGACGCCGCGGCCAGATGCTCCAGCCGCACCACATCGTATTTAACGGTGAAGTGGTATTCGGGCTGAGTGGCTTTGTCCGTGTGGGCATAAAACATCTTGTTGCCGTACTCAGGCTCGGTGGTCTCTTTGAGCGATAGATCGCCGCTTTTGGATAGCACCTTCACCTGTTGGAACTGGTCTGATTGGGCCATGGGAAACCAGATATCGAGAGGTTTACCGGGATCGGTGATGCGAACGGTGAAAGAGTAATTCAGTTCAAAGTGGCGCGACTTGCTCTGGGCAAGGGCGCAAAGAGCGCCTAACAGCAAAAGAGAGACGGCAGGAATTCCGCGCAGCATGGAACGAAACATGGAGATTCTTCCTTTCAGCATTTTTCAGAGATGAGGGTAGAGAACGTCCGACCGGAGGTTTGGTGGACTACCGTCAAGTAAAGCCGTGAAAGAACCGAGGCATTTCGGAAGAATTGTACGCTCGCGCAGGAACTTTTTCAAAGACCAGAAAGGCAGGAATGGCGAAAAAAAGTAACGAGAATTGCCAAGATCGCCGGCATTGACAAAAAATCCAAATTGCAGCCCCGATGAAGCAAGCATTTCAATTTGGATTCTTTGGTAATTTTGGCATTTCTGGCAATTCTATTCTGCTTTGGCCACAAACTCTCCGGTTTCTATCTTCCCTGCACGCTTTACCTGCACAAAAATTCGATAGTCGCCCGGCTTGGGAAAGCCATACGGGAACGAAACTTCTGCTGAGGGGAGGGGGTGTCCCATACTTGCCATATCTGACTTGGAGCTACGGCCTTCCGCTAAGTTCACTGCAGCCATTGACACCGAACCTGCAGGATGGACATGCGCGAAGACATTTCCATCTGTGCTAATGAAAGCCGCGTGAGCGGCCATGCCCATGTAGGGCTCAAGATCGGAGGCGGGCTTGCCGTTTTTATCTTCCACGCGAAAGCGGAACCAATAAGGCTGATTGGCTTTAAAGGCACGGTCTTTGATAGAACGACCTTTGGAAGAAAGATCATCGCGCTCCCACACCATGCGATACCCGCCGGAAAGCTGCGCCACTTTATCTGCCGAAGCCAAATCAAGGGAGCCAGAATCATCGCCGCTGAGCGGCTCGCCCGTGACGGCCGGCAGGTTTACGATGGCAACCTGCGTTTCGGGAAAGCCCGTATGGTGGACGATGTCGGCATAAAGCTTGTACTGCCCTTCCGGCATAATAGGCAGGTTCACGGCAAAATCGCCGGGCTGGGTCTGGTCAGGATGCAGATGCCAAAAAGCTTTCATGTCCGGCATGCGCACGACAAAAAGATGCATGAGATGGCCGTGGTCTGGGATGAGGTCATCCAGGCGGATGCGGTCAGGCTGCTCAGTGCGGAAGCGCGTTGGCTCAGCCTCATTGGGATTATCAAGATGCAGGCGCAGCAGGCTGCCTCCTGTTAATGAAGGCTGCATGCTCGGAATCCGGTAATTGAGCCGACCATTCGCGCTGGCTTCACTTCCCCACCATTGATTGCCAAGAATGAACGCAGCCAGCACGATTGCTATGGCGACTGCCATGCCGATGCGACCGCGGCGGGCTTGCGCCGCCGCAGGCCGTTCACCGGCGTTCAATTCTGCCTCACGCGTGGCCGCGAAGATGATTCCGATTAATCCAGCCGCCAAAGCCAGTCCCAAAATCGCCAACAATATCCCCAGCCCGGCGTGCATTGGCTGTGAACTGGTGGAGACAGCAGGGAGAGGCACGTCGAGCTGGGCAACACCTTTTTGTCCCGTGACCTGGACTTGTACTTTCCACGAACCGCGCACCATGATCCACAAGCTGCCGGTAAAAAGTTGGGGATCGTCGGTTGAGCGTTTAGCTGGATCAGGCAGCGGAGCGATCTTTGCTCCAACGCCGATCATGCGGAGCGGCAGAATTTTGATTTCGCTTACATCATTCGACACGCTGCGAATCTGAACCTGCGCGACTCCCGGCACCACAGCAGGCGGACGCAACGTAACCAGCAAATGGTAAGGGCCTGCATAGCCGTCAAAGTAAACGTCAGGGCTGTTGACGTGGGCAGTGCCGGCCAGCGGCAAGAGCAGAACGCAGATAAATCGAATGAGCTTCTTCATAGACTCCCGAAATCAGCAACAGCAAATTGCCAGCATTGCCAAAATTGCCAAACAATCCAAATTGAAAATCGTCCGGTCCTAATTCTCATTTTGGATTCTCTGGCAATCCCGGCGATTCTGGCAATTCAGCTCTCCCAATCTTTTCCTTACCGTTTCACCTTTCTAAGCCAGTTGCCCCAGTAAATTCCGATCCACATGCTGACTACGGAGAATAGAAATCCCAAGCCCATATTGCGCCAGAACTCTGCCGGAGTCCGCTCCCAGGGCACAAAGACGTGGTTGACGGTGGGCGAAGTGGGCAGCGCGAAGTATGGAAAATCAGTGGTGGAAAAGAACCTGTTCCGCGCCATAGACGACATAAGGAATCTGGCGAAAGGCCATTCCACGACAATCAGAATCGCCAGGAAGAAGATTCCAGCGAATCCTGCTTGCAGCCATTTGTTCCACCCGTCCTGCAGCCACTTGTTCCAGGCTACCTGCAACCACTTACTCCGTGCTTGCTGTTTTTGGCTGGACAAAAAATTCGACACAAGGTGCCACAGGAGATTCAATGAAATCAAAGGTGCTGCAAGAACAATCGCTAAGCCACCTATGACCAATCGCGACAGTTTGCTCCATTCTTGTGCGTCCCCTAACATGGGCCAAACCAGATCCAAAAAGAACGCAGGGACAATCAGCAAGAGCGGAAACGGCAGCGGCACCATGTGCGTAATGTTCTGGTAGACCGGCCCAAGCTTGGGCTGCGCGGGGAAGAGCGGAAGCACCCACATGAGAATCAGCACAAAGGCCGAGTAAATGCCGGTCATGATGGTGCGCGCCCAGCGATGTCCGGCCACCCGCGCCAGCCCTTCCAGCAAAAGCAGCGTGCCGATGCCGATCACCATATAGGAAATGCCGCTGTGCAGCAGGACGCGGTTTGTGTATTCCAGCTTGAGCGTCATGGTTTGGATCACGATAAAGCCGCCCATCAGCATGAGGATGCGCTGCAACTTGATGCGCTGCTCGCCGTCAGCGCGGTTCAGGTACGACGCTCCAAGAATCGCGCCGCCCCACATGATTCCCGCAATGCCCAACGCCAAAAGCATGTGCGGAGGACTGATTATCTTTACGTCCAGCCCGTAAGCTTCATGCCACCAGTTGTCGAACGGCGCGGAGGTCAGCATGGCTCCTCCGCCCCAGGCCGAAATAAAAGCGCCCAGCGGCGCGCGAAAGCCAAGGACATTTACTGAGTTGCTACGCTGTTCCGTATCGCCGCCAAAGGTCGTGCGCATGATGACCCACGCGGAACCGAATGCGCCCAGCACGGCACCAAACTGGATGAGCAGATGGGCCGGCGTCCAGAAGCTGTCACGGCCAATGGTTTCATGCCAGGAAATGTCCCAATAAAGCCCAGTGGAAATGCACATGGTTGCAATTACATTGGCCCAAACCAGCCAGGGTACGGGTTCCACCCGGGACGAGACGGTTGGCGTGCTCATGCTCGCAGCAGCAGTAATGGTGCTCATATGCGCCCCTTCAGCGAAATTGTGCGCTTGAAAGAAGTGACTACAGAATACACTGAACGGCCATTCAGTCTGAAGGGGGATCAGGAGGCTCCATCTTTTCCGCCATTTCCAGCATTTTGGTTATGCTGTTCCAGTTGCGACCAGTACCGGAAGTCCCCAGAGCACGCTCAAGTGCGGCCGATGGGAATTTGGAGTGCCCCTGGCCGTTGGGGAAGTAGATATACGTTTCACGTCCGATGAGGTGCATCTCTTCCGGGCCTATTTTTATAGCTAGCGCTTTCTCGCGAGCTTGCTTGCCGGGATCGCTAGCAAGAAAGTTGACCAGCAGCTTGCCCGGCTCGATGTCCTTGCGTTTGGCGAACGGGTTCCGAGCAACCACCCCTTGCAATTCGGCCATGGTGCGCAGCATCACGCCGGGTCGGAAGCCAAAGGTTTTTTCGATAGCGTCCTGGATTCGCTTGCCAAGTTTCGCCAGGTCTTTTTCGCTGCTGCTGAAGATAACGTTTCCGCTCTGGACATAGGTCTGCGGGTCTTTCAGTTTCAGGGACACGCAGAGCGCCTTGAGCGCGTCCATTTTGATTTTGTTGTGGCCGCCGACGTTCACGCCGCGCAGCATGCAGATGATTACGGGCATAGGTAAACCTACCACGGAGGCGCGGAGACACGGAGAAAAGAAGTTTTGCCGCAGGTTTCCGCAGATAAACGCTGATCAAAAGGAATTCTACAGACTTGAAAGGTAAATCTAAGTACGGGTAGCAGCGTCGCCACACAGGCCCAAACAAATACACTTCCCGTCGGAAAGTCTTGTACTGCACAATGGTTTCATTCCTCTCGACTGGAAGGACTTTTGATGAAGACGATAGAGAAACTGTTGCGGGCATTGTGCCTATGCGTATGTCTTTTCGCCGTGACCGTTGGCTTCGGGCAGGCAAAGAAAGCGCCTCCCGCCGGGGGTGTGGCTTCTACTGCGGCAAAAATTTGCGCCGATCCTTACGCCGTGAGTGAATCGGCGGATGGCTGGCCGGAAGGGCCGGTCACCATACTTTTCCATCGTGAACAGAGCAAAGCGCCGTGGGCGCACAATCCGGCAATTCGCATTGCCGGACTGGAGGCCACTGCCCCGGCCAGCGCGCGCACGGTGGTTTGCGTGGAAGAGTCACAGATAGAAATGGGGCACTACGATTCCGGCGAGCCCGGTTATGTTCCCTCATGGACCACGATCCTGGTGCGTTTATCTGACCGCAAGGTCTATTTCACGGGCCGCAGCCTGGATGGAGAGATGCCTCCTCAGATGAAATACAATCGCGGCGCAGGCGTGGGGAAGCCTCCGACCGAAGCATTTGTACGCTGGATGCGCCTGATCTTTCAGCAGAAGGCCGCTCGCTTTAAGCTGCGGCTAAAGACGAAGGAATACGACGAAGTCTCAGCAATAGATTTCTCCGGCGATGGCACGCGGCTCGCGGTGGCGCAAGCGTCGCGCAGTTCCAGCAGCGGCCCAACTCCGCCTTCTCCGATTACGGTGTTTGATCTTGCCACAGCGCAGCCCGTGGCCAGCATGCACGCGGACTACTCCACCAGCGAAATTGCGCTTTCGAAGTCAGGAAGCACGGTTGCCACGAACCGATATGGCGGCGTAGAAATCTGGGACGTTGCCACAGCCAAGGTCGCTCATAAGCTGGAGACCAGACATGTGACTTCCCTGGCATTCGGCCCCGATGACACGCTAGGTGTCGCAGGAGATGAAAAGGCCGCCGTGTGGGACGTGAGCGGAAATCGCGCGGTGCGTTCGGGGAGCGGTTCGCTCATCGAATTGTCGTTGGAAGGCGCATGGCTGGTGATGGCAAAATCAGCAGACGGCTTCAGCGTGCGCGAATTGGAATCAGAGCGTGAGCTGGGAAATTTCCCCAACGTTTGCGGCGATCCGTACAAATGCGTGCCTTCGCGCGATGGCAAGATGATGGTGCGATGGTCTCCATCGGGTGAGGCAATCTACTCGACCGGCAACCGCGACGGAAAGCCTCTTGGCCTGCCCAGCCTTAGCGTTGCGCTTGTGTATGCCGCCGCCCCAACGCGCGATGGCTTTGTGGTCGCCAATAGTGAAGGCATTGCCGGAATCGTTTCTCCCGATTCAGCAGAGCCTCGCGCTTTCGCCACCGACCTGGGCAGTATCAAGGCCATTGCCGTTTCACGTGACGGCAAGCTGATTGCGCTGGGCGACAGCAGCGGCACCGTGGAAATTTGGGAGCTGAGGTGAGGCCACCTCGGATATGCACCCTCTGTATCCTTCCACTTGCCCTCGGTTGGGACGACGGAGTTATCTAGCCGTTGCCATGGTTGCGCATGTTGCCACGCTCCGGATCGGCGCACACAGGCCTTTCATTAGCCGCGCGAATTCATCCAGGTTCAACGACTGTGCTCCGTCTGACAGTGCGCGCTCCGGACAAGGATGCACTTCAATGATCAAACCATCGGCACCGATGGCAAGCGCAGCGCGGCTGGCTGGAGCAATCAGCTCGCGCTTGCCTGTGCCGTGCGAGGGATCGGCGATCACGGGCAGATGCGAAAGTTCACGAACCAGCGCCACTGCGGCAAGATCGAGCGTGTTGCGTGTCATCTCGCTTTCAAAGGTCTTGATGCCGCGTTCGCAGAGCACTACATTGTCATTGCCGCCGGCCAGCAGATATTCCGCAGCCAGCAGCCATTCTTTAACGCTGGCGGAAGGGCCGCGCTTAAGCAGGACTGGCTTTTTGGCCTTGGCCAGATGGCGCAGCAGATCATAATTCTGCATGTTGCGCGCGCCCACCTGAAGCATATCAGCATGGTCACAGATGAGCTGAATGTCGTTGGTGCTCATCACCTCTGTGACCACGGGAAGACCAACTTCTTCACGGACTTCTCGCAGCAGGCGCAACGCCTCAATGCCGAGCCCCTGAAAATCATACGGCGAGGTGCGAGGTTTGTACGCTCCGCCGCGCAGCAGCGTAGCGCCAGCGGCCTTGATGGCTCGCGCGGTGGAAAAAAGCTGATCGCGCGATTCCACCGAGCAAGGCCCGGCAATTACCACGGCTTCTTCTCCTCCGATAATGACGCCGCCCACGTCAACCTGCGTGCGTCCGCTCTTGGTTTGCTTGCTCACCAGCTTGAATGGGTGCGCGATGGGCACAACATCTTCCACGCCGGGCGCGGCCTTGAGCGCCTCCAGCGCAATGCGGTTGCCGCCGGCGCCGACCGCGGCCACAATGGCGCGCTCCGCCCCTCGCGTTACATGCGGCTGAAAACCGCATTCGATTACTCGTTCAATTACGTGTTGAAGTTCCGCTTCCGACGAACCTGCTGCCATATTTATGACCATGAGAAGTACTCCTGTAAAAAAGCAATTAGCAAACAGCAATTGGCAATTAGCCAGATCAAAAACAAAAAGCATCAAGCAATTCGTTCTTGACCCTTAATTAAAATATTTCCTTCAATACTGCATCCACCGTTGGGTGGAGCAGGCCTCAGCCTGCGTTAAACAGCTATAAACGTTCTGGCTTTACCACTGAGGTTAATTAGACCCTCTGTGCCGATTTCACAGTTCCGTTCTGCTCCTCCATCCGCTGCGTGCCGAGACGACGCGTCTCACGGATGATTCCGGAGAAAATGTCGGTGACGCTTTGCTGATCGAGTGGGCCAGCGTTCTTTTCCACTACGCGGGCCAGCACGTGGCGCTCTCGATTCCCGTCGTACGCCGGTAAGCCCGAGGTCACTTTGATGGAGGCAATTTCACAGGCGATGGCGGCACGCTGGTTCAGCAGACGAAGCAGGTCGGCATCGAGCGCGTCAATCTGGCGGCGGCAGTCATCGAGCGTTTTGTGGCCGTTCACGGTTGGCTGATCGGTTTGCTGATTCACGTTGGTAAAGCTCCCTGAAAAGCAAAAACCGCGACCCTTTGGAGATCGCGGCTTGCGGTGATTTATGATGACTAACTTCTTATTGCATTGTCAGCACAGATCCGCGTGGCCGCTACCCGTAAAGTGGTAGCGGTAAGTAAACGCGAAGGTAAATCGGCTGGCGTGCATGCTGAGCGGATAGTAGTCTAGGTTTTTGGGTGTTGTCAAGAAAGTTAATGTAAAAACAGCTTTTAGCTTTTAGCTTTTGGCCTTTAGCCAAGGCGGTGTCACTCAAAACACTAACGGCTAAAGGCTAAGAGCTAAAGGCTAAATATGAGCAAAACTGTTGATTCTAAAACCCCTGATTCTAAAGACGCAGCCAGGGACGCAAAGGCGGCCGACGATTGGCAGGCCTATGTAGAAGACTTCCGGCGCGCAGGGCATGAAACCGTGGATTGGATTGCCGAGTACCTGACCAATGTGTCGGAAATGCCGGTGCTGGCGCAGACCAAACCGGGCGAGCTGCTGGACGCTCTCCCGAAATCGGCGCCGGAAAAAGGCGAACCCTTTGAGGCGATCCTGCGTGACTTTGACCGGCTGGTAATACCTGCGGTCACGCAGTGGAACCATCCGCGATTTTTTGCCTACTTTGCCTGCACCGGTTCTACGCCCGCGATCCTGGGAGAGATGCTGGCCGCAGCACTCAACACTAATGGACTGCACTGGAAAACTTCTCCTGCAGTGGCGGAACTGGAGCAGCGCGCGCTGGACTGGCTGCGGCAATGGATTGGCGTGCCTGAAGGATGGTTTGGCATTGTCTATGACACGGCTTCAACCAGCAGCATGCATGCTGTTGTGTGCGCGCGCGAGATGGCTTGCCCGGAAGCGCGCACGGAAGGAAGCCGCAACGATCTGGTGCTGTACACGTCAGAGCAGTCGCACATGTCAATTGAGAAAGGCGCGATTGCGGTCGGCGTTGGCCAGAAGAACATTCGCAAGGTGCCATCGGACAGCGAGTTCCGCATGCGTGCCGACGCGCTGGCAAAGATGGTGGAAGAAGACCAACACGCGGGCAAGCGGCCGTTCTGCGTGGTTGCGACTGTGGGCACAACTTCCACTACCAGCATTGATCCGGTCCAGCAGATTGCGGAGATCGCCGAGAAGGACGGTTTGTGGCTGCATGTGGATTGCGCTTACGCCGGCGCAGCGGCAATCCTGCCGGAACAGCGACACATTATGGCTGGAGTGGAACGGGCGCACTCCCTGGTCTTTAACGCACATAAGTGGCTGCTCACGCCCATTGACCTGAGCGCCTTTTATACGCGCAGGCCGGACATTCTGCGGCGAGCGTTTTCGCTTACGCCGGATTACCTGAAGACTCAGGATGATCCGCGCGCGCATAACCTGATGGATTACGGCGTGCCGCTGGGCCATCGTTTCCGCGCGCTCAAGCTATGGTTTGTGATGCGCTACTTTGGGCGCGAGCGTATTGAAGCGATGCTGCGTTCGCACATCCAGTGGGCCAAAGATTTTGCTGCGCTGGTGGATGCGCACCCAGAGTTCGAGCGCGTTGCGCCAGTGCCGCTGTCAGTGGTCTGCTTCCGCTATAAGGGTTCCGATGATGAGAACCGCGCGATCATCGAAAAAGTAAACGCTTCAGGCAGAGTGTTTATCGCAAGCACGGTGCTAAACGGCAAATTGACG
>JBAVLE010000242.1:0-5749 GCA_049688735.1 Candidatus Angelobacter sp.
GTGATCTTTTGCCGAAATGTAATGATCTACTTTGACGAAGCGGAGCAGAAGCGGCTGGTGGAAAAGCTGTATCGCTGCCTGAACGCAGAAGGCTACCTTTTCATCGGGCATGCGGAAAGCCTGTTTGGCTTGTCAGACAAATACAAGATGCTGCACCAGAACAACGGAACGGCATATCAGCGCATTGAGGTGGCAGGGTGAGTTTCTTCTCTGAAGATCACGCGGCTGAGCTTCGCGAACTCTTCTTTGAGAGCGCAACGGAACTGTTGCAGGCACTCAATGAAGAGGGACTCGAGCTTGAGAAGCGTCCAGAAGATGAAGAAGTGTTGCGACAGGTTCGGCGCACGGTGCACACCTTAAAAGGTGATTCAGCAGCATGCGGTTACACCGAACTGAGCGAACTGGCACACGCCCTTGAAGACGTCCTCCGTCCTGAAGTTGCCGCAAGAAGTAAGACCGCGCTGGCTGAAGTAGTCCTGATTGCGGCCGATACTTTTAGCTCCATGCTTTCAGCATATCGCGGCAACCTGCAGCCGCCGGCTGGAGAAGAGCTGAAGGAACAGATCATTTCGCTCACAAAAAAACCGGCCGCCACTGTGCGTTACAAACTGCAGGCGCGCTTTGTGTGGAGTGAATACGAGCAGATGGTAGTGGCAGACGCGCTGGGGCGTGGAGAAACCGTTTACAACGTGGCGTTCTCCATTGAACCGCAGTGCCCAATGCGTAGCGCCGCCATGCAGTTGATTCGCAATGTACTGCAGGATTGCGGAAAGCTGCTGGCAATTGCGCCGGACCAGAGCACGCTCAGCAATGATCTGGACGTGGTGGAAGCAGCTATTGCCAGCGACAATTCCGAGGAATGGATTGCGAAGAAGTGCCGCATTCCGTCAGTTGTCGCGGAAGTCCTGGTGCAAAAAACCGGAGTATCGCAGGAGCAGCCAGATGACGTGCTGGATATCGTGAAGCACGTAACGGCTCCGCAGGAAGACGAAACTGAAGTTGCAATCCATGCAGAAGAGAGACCAGCCGAGACGGAGGCGGTCCGAAATGAAATTGCCCATCAACGCGCTGAAAGCACTAACCAGCAACCAACCACAGATACCCAGTTGGCAAGTTTCGCTAACATGTCAGAAACTCTTCTGCGGGTGGACGCGGAGAAGATTGATTCTGTTCTCAACCTGGTAGGTGAGCTAATTATCGCCAAGAGCATGCTGCACCAGGCAATCAACGAATTTGAGAAACGCTATCCCAAAGATCCTTTGAAAATGCGCTTCTCTGACGCTATGGCATTCCAGGCACGTATCATGAACGATCTGCAAAAGTCGGTGATGAAGATCCGCATGGTGCCGGTGGAACATCTTTTTCGCAGATTTCCGCGCGTGGTGCGCGATGTGGCCAAATCCTGCGGCAAGGAAGTAAACCTTGTGGTGACCGGCCAGGACACCGATCTCGACAAGAGCATTCTGGACATGCTGGCTGAGCCCCTGGCCCACCTGGTACGCAATGCCGTAGACCACGGTATTGAATCCCCGGCAGAGCGCATCAATGACGGAAAGCCGGCGCAGGGCACGGTAACGCTCGATGCTTATCACCAGGGCAATGAGATTGTTATTGAAGTGACCGATGACGGGCGAGGTATCAACCGGGAGAAGTTGATAGCAAAGGCAGTGGAACGAGGCCTGATCAAGCAGGGCGATGCGGCGGTGATGAGCGAAGCCGACATCAATGACCTCATTTTCCATCCCGGGCTGAGCACTGCGCAGGAAGTGACGTCAATTTCCGGCCGTGGGGTGGGCATGGACGTGGTAAAGACGGTGCTGGAAAAACTGAAAGGCACCGTCAGCATCCGCACAACTGCCGGAAAAGGAACAACATTTTTTCTGAAAGTGCCGCTGACACTGGCAATCATCAAGGCGCTGCTGTTTCGCGTTGGAGACCGTTTATATGCGGTCCCCCTCGCTTCTGTGGTGGAAATTACCCGGACGACGCAAAGCGCGCTGCATCGCGTGGACCAGCATGAGGTAATGCAATTACGGAATGAAGTGCTTACGTTGCTGCATCTCCACCGGCTGGAAAAAGATCAGCCGGAAACAGGAAAAATGTTTGTGGTAGTGATTTCCACGGGCGAACGCAAGTTCGGCCTGGTGGTGGATTATTTAGTAGGGGAAGAAGAACTAGTCATCAAGGCCATGGACGATCATTTAGTGGCCACAGACCTGGTCAGCGGCGCTTCCATCCTGGGCGATGGCACGGTGGTGCTGATCCTGAATCTCTCAAGTGTAGTCGCAAAGCTAGGTAGGTTACAGATGGTGGGGGCCACAGCATGAGTACCAAATTAAGAGTCCTGGTGGTGGATGATTCCGCATTGATGCGAAAACTGATTCCACAAATCCTTGCCCGGGACAGCGAAATTGAAGTCGTAGGCACCGCAATGGACGGCGCCTTTGGGCTCAAGAAGATTGAAGACCTTCGTCCTGACGTGGTGACACTGGACCTGGAAATGCCGCGCATGGACGGGCTGGAGACGTTGCGCCAGATCACTCGACGCTTTCGAGTGCCGGTAATCGTGGTGAGCGCATTGACCACGGAGGGT
This sequence comes from Candidatus Angelobacter sp., assembly GCA_049688735.1. Taxonomy (GTDB): domain Bacteria; phylum Acidobacteriota; class Terriglobia; order Terriglobales; family Acidobacteriaceae; genus Angelobacter. The sequence goes on from JBAVLE010000242.1 coordinate 2,594, forward strand.
GCAAGCGCGACGTTTAAGGCATTGGCACTGGGAGCCTTTGATTTTGTTGCCAAGCCGCGCGACGCTGCTTCCTCTCACATGGACGACATTGCCGTGGACTTGATCAGCAAGATCAAGGTAGCGGCCAAGACAAAGGTGCGCAACACTCCGGCGCCTATCACATTCGACCGGCCTCGACCGGATAAGAAAGCTTTGAGACCGCGGCGCGAGCCGACAAAGGTGGTTGCAATCGGTATTTCCACAGGTGGCCCCAACGCGCTGCAATATCTGTTGCAGCAATTGCCCGGAGATTTTCCCGGCACAATTGTTGTGGTGCAACACATGCCGGAAGGATTTACGGAAATGTTTGCACGGCGGCTGGATGAGTCTTGCGCTGTCGATGTAAAAGAAGCGCAATCCGGCGACCTGCTGATTGCGGGACGCGCGCTGATATGCCCTGGAGATCGCCACATTAAAGTACGGCGCATGCCTTTGGGAAATACCGTGGTGCTTTCCGATGAAGCCCGTACCAACGGGCACAGGCCGTCAGTAGACATCCTGTTCCGCTCTGTAGCGGCAGAGTTTGGCAGCCGCGCTGTGGGCGTACTCATGACAGGAATGGGCGACGACGGAGCGGAAGGGCTGGGATTGATGAAAGATGCGGGTGCGCTGACTATCGCGCAAAGTGAAGATTCATGCACGGTGTTTGGCATGCCAAAAGCGGCCGTTGAACGCGGGCACGCAATGCGAATTGTTCCGCTGGATATGCTGGCCAACACGCTGGCCATGCAGTGCAACCCGGAAAAGATTGCTCGAGCAGTAGTAAAAGTTTAGTTGGAGTCGCAAGGAGAATAGTTATGGAAACATTTCCAATTCTGATCCGCAAGGACGGCATGCCGATCCGCTACCTGGTGGTGGACGATTCTGTTTTCGCGCGCAAGAATGTAGCGAAGATGGTTGAAGCTTTCGGCGGCGAAATTGTGGGCGAAGCTGGCGATGGCTGCACTGCCATCACCGAATACGATCGAACCACGCCTGACATGGTGCTGATGGACATCACCATGCCGCAAATGGAAGGCATCGAAGCGGCGGAGCGCATCGTGCGTTCGCACCCGAATGCCCGCATCGTAATGGTCTCTTCCGTCGGCTATCAGGAAAACATTGTTGCGGCGCTGCAAAAAGGCGCGCGTCACTTTGTCCAGAAGCCGGTAAAGTCGGAGATCCTTTACGAAGTCATCAAGTACGTAATGGGCGATGACGCGGCCGTGGCCACACCAACTGCCCAGGAAAGCTGAGACCTCGATGAAAATGGAACTGATTCAGCCGTTCATCAACGCGGCCGACGCCGTGCTGGCGGAGACGCTGCAATGCGCCACACGCATGGGAGACGTAACCATGGAAGAAGAAGCGTATCGCCGCAAAGGCATCGCTTCCATGGTGACGATCAAAGGCGACATCGAAGGACGAGTTATCTTCGATATCGATACGCCGACTGCCGCCAAAGTAGCAAGTTATCTCACCGGATCGCCTGTGCAGGAAAGCGATGAAGTAGCGCGAGAAACTGTGTGCGAGCTGGCCAACATGGTGATTGGCAGCGCTGTTACTGCGCTCAACGACCAGGGATTCAGGTTCAAGATTAATCCGCCAGTGGTCCATTCTGACGAGCTGGGTGAAAAAAGCAGCGAAGATCAGGAATCGCTGGTGATGTGTTTTGACACGGACAGCGGAAACATTTTCATGAACATCGCCATGCGGTATAACCGCAAGCGGCGAACTGACAATTAGGGCGAATTTCTCTTCTAATAGCGACTCCGACAGGGCGGCTGAAAAGCCGCCCATTTTTATGTCTGGAATCGAATTGCTACTTGCAATTATGGGAACGTGCGGACCATGAATGGACTCTGCAGAGGACAAGGCAGCGGGACGTCATCGTTGAAATTGGGATCAATCGTGGGAACGCAATTTGGATCCTGCTGGGGAACGTGAAACGTGGGCAGCGGGCTGTTTACTATACCCGGATTCACTGGAGTGACCAACACTGAATTTGTGGCCGTCCTGATGATGGATATTGAAGGTGTGGGGAAAGTTCTATCGGGCTGCACCGGTCCGTGCTGGCAAAACTTGTCAGTGCAATTGGGCGCATGCACATCGTCGCGAACGGTGGTTATGTCATTGGCGCTGATTACATAAACGCGCGAGGCGTCAGAAGAAGCGTCCACTGAGACTGCGCCTGGGCCAACGCCGATTGTTCCACTTTCACGCAGACCAACGGCATCGACAACGCTTACAAGGTTGCCGGCGCAACTGCCGAGATTGGTTGGCAGCGTAAGGTGATTTACTCCTCCGGCAATGATGCAATTCCCCAGTGCCGCATACGCCTTAGTTCCGTCACTCAGCGCTGTGATCGAGGTTGGCAACCCTGAAACGGGAATGTCCGCGATCTTCGCCGGCAAAACCTGGGGGTTGGATCCCAGGTCAAAACCGTTGCCTTTAATGACGGTTACACTTTGCTCGCCCGTATTGCTCACATACACGCGTTTTAGAGTGGGTTCATAGAAGGCGAAATTCGGCGACGGAGAGGCCGTGGTGCCAACCTTGATTGCGGTTCCTCCAGCCACGCATGAAGGGCCGGGAGTGCAGGGCAGAACAATATCCAGCGAAGTATCGATTACGCTCACGGTGCCGTCGCCCTGGTTAACCACAAACACAAACAGCCCGTCTGAGCTCATTACGGCCCAGATAGGTTGCGAACCCACGGGAATGGTCTTGATGACAGTATCGTCAATGGTTGAGATTTCAGTGACGTTGTTGCTGCCATGATTCACAACAAAAATCTTATTGTTAGCGGCGTTGCCCGCGATCATCACAGGCTCAGTGCCCACCGCAATGGAAGCCGTGACGGCCAAGACCCCGCCCGCAATCAAATCCACGTTATTGCTTACGCGATTAGCAATGTAGATATTGCCGCTGCTGCTGGTTGCGCCCGCTATTGGGCCAGAGCTGGTAGCAGGTAAAGTTACCGTAGAAACAGTACTTGTTGGAAGCAGGGCAAGGTAGATTGAAACCGTGGCAGGAATCGCTGGAGGATTGCCGCTGTTAATAACAAAGGCCTGATTCGAGGTTTTACCCAGAAAAACAGGGTTGACGCCCACGGGGACAATCCCGACACTTGAGTCC
>JBAVLE010000243.1:0-7245 GCA_049688735.1 Candidatus Angelobacter sp.
TTCACTCGAATCACAAACTTCAATCCCGACCACGTCTCGTCAATTGCGCAAACCTTCACGTCCACCAGCCCGCATTCAAGTCCAACGCGGCGCACGACCTCCTCCGTCAGGTCAGTGGGTCGTCCGCTGGCTTTCTTAGGCCAGCCTATCCAGAGCATTCCATCGGGAACCAATGAAGCGGAAAGCCGCACAAAATCTTTCTGCAGCTCCGCCAATCGATCAGTGAAATACACAATAACGTTGGCGTTGCCGGAAAGCCTGTCAGCGCTCTTTGCTCCCTCAGGAAGCTTGCCCAAGTCCTTAACGAAGCTGGCCGGGTGGTTGCGCAGGATAATCCGGTGACCGGGCTTGATCCCGATTTTCTGGATGAGCGGCGTTCCTGAATAGCCTGCCATTGGATCAACGCGCCGGGGATGATGCGCCAGCCTTTTCCAGCACGGACGAAAGCTCCTCTATGGTGAAATTCTCGTTGGTGTAAATACAGATTTTTCCCGCGATCTTCATGGCTTCTTCAGCAATCTTGCGCGCGGGAAGCTCGGTGTTTTCTATCAGGGCCCGGGCCGCCGCCAGCGCGTATGAGCCTCCGCTGCCGATGGCAGCCACTCCGCCATCTGGTTCAATCACGTCGCCAGCGCCGCTGATAAGAAACGTCAAAGTGTTGTCGGCGACAAGCAGCAGCGCTTCCAGGTGGCGCAGCATTTTGTCGGTGCGCCACTCTTTTGCCAGTTCCACAGCTGCGCGTCCCAGGTTGCCATGATATTGCTCCAGTTTCGCTTCGAACCGAGAGAAAAGAGAAAAAGCGTCGGCGGTTGATCCGGCAAAGCCGGCCAATATCTTGTCACTATAAAGCCGGCGGATTTTCCGCGCCGTATGTTTGATTACGCCTTCGCCGAGCGTGACTTGGCCGTCGGCGGCCATTACAACACTGTTGCCACGGCGCACGCACACCACCGTGGTGGAGCGGATTTTTGCCTTGTTGGCTGCAAGCTGTTTTGTTGCGGAATTTACTGATTGCTTTGGTGACATGAGGACAATTTCTAATTATACAGCCATATAGATGGCGTCTCTGAACGGATGGCTCACGCCCTTTCGGGTGCCATACCGTGACTTGCATGTGCATCCGAGATTAGGATGTTATGCAATCCTGAGGAGGAAGCATGTTCAAGAAAGCCAAGACACTCATTGCGGCGTTTGTGATTTTGTCGTTCCTGGGCGGAGTGGTTCCCGCAATAGCGGTTGATCGTGATGACAGAAAGTGCGAAGACCAGATCCGCAAAGCCGAAGCCAAGCTGCATGACACCGAGCGCAAACATGGTGAGCATAGTCGCCAGGCAGAGAACAAGCGGCGCGATCTGGAAAACGTGAGGGCACGGTGCCACCGCGGGGACCACGACCGTGATCACGATCATGACGACCACGACCGCCGCTAGATTTGTTTTTTTAAAGAGGCAAATCTCACCATAGATGAACACGGATGACACGGATTTAGAGTAAACATGGTGTATCGAACTTTTCTTGATCCGTGTAATCAGTGTTGTCTGTGGTGAGGTTTGGGTTCTGGCCAGGCTCCCGCAGCCTGGCCTTTTCTTTTTCTGCAAACTTTTCCGCGACCTTTTTCCGACTAAAACAATGAGTTTGATAGATTCGCTGTATGGCAAAATACGTCCCTCTGGGAATTCGCGGACAAGCGGAAGAAACCGTGGAGCACAAGCACACGCTCAACCACCACAATGACAAGCTGCCGCCAATTTATTCCACGCCGAACATGATTGGGCTGATGGAGTGGGCAGCGGCAAATGCCATGTTGCCATTCCTCGACGAAGGCGAGATCAGCGTGGGCACGGCCATCAACATTGAGCATCGTGCGCCCACCGCGATTGGCGACGTGGTAAAGACCGAGGCTGTGTTGGAGTCGCACAACGAGCGGTTTTATATCTTTCGGGTGACCGCGCACAACGGAAAAGCCGAGATCGGGCGCGGAACGGTGACGCGAGCGATTGTGAATCCCGCGAAGGTCGCGGAGCGGCACGCGAAGCGGCATAGCAAGTAAGTTGGGATGTTCATTGTTCCTGCATATCTTTTAGGCTCCTAATTTAGGAGAAACTCTTGTTCACAGGACATTACAGCTTTAGCTTCGCGGGCAAATCAGTCGACAAGCGCATCCCGCTCTGGCTGTTGTTTCTTGCCGTGCAATGGATCGACGTGATGTGGAGCATCTTCGTCCTGCTGGGAATTGAGAAAGTCCGCATTGTTCCTGGCATCACCGTTTCCAACGCGCTTGACCTGTATTACATGCCTTACACGCACAGTCTTTTGGGTGTGGTGTGCTGGTCGGCGCTGGCGTATGTAGTTTGCCAATTAGTTCCAAGTCTTCGCAGTGTGCGTACAGGATTGATCGTGGCTGCTGCGGTCTTCTCGCATTGGATTCTCGATTTAATTGTGCATCGCCCTGATCTCGCGCTTTATGACAGCGTCGGCAAGATGGGATTTGGATTGTGGAATTATCGTGGAGCAGCGTTTGCGCTGGAGATGGCTGTGCTGCTTGGCGGCGCAGCGATGCTGTATCGAACTGCGGTGCATAGAGGTCGGCTCATTGGATTTACGGTTTTTCTCGTGGCTTTTCAGGTCTTTGGGACATTGTTCTTTCCACCACCTCCGAGCGATCGCGCGGCAGCAAGCACTGCGTTGGTGTCTTACATTGTGCTGGCGATGGTGGCGTGGTGGGTGGAGTAGCCATTTGCCCGAACTTGCTTTGTATGGCGCTGCATTTCCAAATCCCAAAATAGTTCGCATCCTGCGAAGATTTATTATATAATCTTCGCAGAATGCGAAGACATCAAAAAAGAATAAGTGCGGATAATAAGCCGAAAAAAGCTCAAACAAGCGGCAGGTACCCACGCTGAAGCCAGCGCGAGCCTAGATGCGTGGTATCGCATCGCCAGAAAAGCAGCCTGGAAAAGCCTGGCAGACGTAAGAATCACGTGGTTGAGCGCCGATATATTCGGAGAATGCACAATTTTTAATATCAAAGGCAATAAGTACCGGTTGATTGCCTGGATCAACTATCGGACGAAAAAGATATTCATCCGGCATGTGCTAACGCACGCGGAATATACGAAAGGAGGATGGAAATATGACTGCTCTGGCCGTTAAGACTCCGGAATATGCGCGATTGCTGGCGCAAACCCTGCCCAGTGTGATCCATACCGAAGATGAGAACGAGCACTTCATTGCGACCCTCGAGAAGCTGGAACGCCGTAGCCGGGATTGGAGTCAGGCGGAAGCAAAGTTGGCAGAATTGCTCACGCTCTTAATCGAGAATTTTGAAGATCAAAATTACAATCTCAAAGCGGCAACTCCAACAGAGGTGCTGTGCGAGTTAATGGAATCAAATGGCCTAAAGCAAAAAGACCTGATGGATGTATTTGGAGCAGAGAGCACCGTTTCAGCAGTTTTAAATGGAAAAAGAGAAATGACACGTGAGCACATCAAACGGCTTAGCCGTCGTTTTCACGTTTCACCGGAAGTATTCTTCTAATTCTTCTTTAAACTTGTTCGAACTGATTTTAGAAGTAGCACAAAGAAACTTCCGTTGCGTTCAAAAGAAAACAGATCTCTCGATGCGCTCGAGATTTCATAAAGAGCTTGTACCATAGACCGTTGTGACTCTGCCCTTCACCATCCAGGCTCAAACCGGCGCTGCCCGGCAAAGCCGCATTCACACCGCGCATGGCCCGGTGGAAACTCCCGCTTTCATACCCGTAGGCACGGCCGGAACCGTTAAAGCGGTTTCGCAGGACATTCTTGAGGATCTGGGCGCGCAGATCATTCTGGGAAACACCTATCACCTTTATCTTCGGCCGGGGCACGAGCTGGTACGCAAACTGGGCGGCCTGCACAAATTCATGAGCTGGGACCGGGCGCTGCTGACCGATTCCGGTGGCTTCCAGGTATTCAGCCTGAGCGAACTGCGCAAAGTGAAAGAAGAGGGCGTAAGCTTTCGCTCGCATTTGGATGGCACGTCACACTTGTTTACCCCGGAACGGTCAATGGAGATACAGATCGCGCTTAGCGCGGATATGGTCATGGCCTTCGACGAATGCACCGAGCATCCGGCAGAACGGGAGCGGGCCAGGGCGTCCATGGAAATGACGCTGCGCTGGGCGAAGCGGTCGAAAGACTATTTTGAGGCGCATAAGCATGAGGTGCCGTGGGGGATCGCGTCATCCGAAAATCAAACCCATAACCACAGAGGACACGAAGGAACACAGAGGGAAGGAGATTCAGGTACTGCACAGTTGAAAGCGGCTCAACCCCAATACGCGAAAAGCGCACGCGCCGAGGTTGTGCCACAGGAGTTTGCGCAAGTCGAACTTCCCACCGCACCCGCCCTCTTCGGCATCGTCCAGGGAGGCATGTACGCTGACCTCAGGCGGGAGTCGGCGGAACGGACAATTGAACTGGATTTTCCGGGTTATGCCATTGGCGGGTTGAGCGTTGGTGAGTCGCGGGCCAAGACCATGGAAATGATCGGCGCTGTACTCGAAATACTGCCAAAGGACAAGCCGCGCTATGTCATGGGTGTGGGGTATCCCGAGGAAATCGTACAATACGCCGCAATGGGAGTTGACATGATGGACTGCGTGCTGCCCACGCGGGCGGCACGCCACGGCTTGCTGTTTACCTCAGAGGGGAGAATCAACATCAAGAACGCGCGTTACGCTCAAGATCAGGGGCCGCCCGACCCTAAATGCGCCTGCCGGGTCTGCACACGATATACCCGCGCTTACCTGCGGCATCTTTTTGTTTCAGCAGAGCCGCTGGCTGGCGTGCTTAACACGGTGCACAATCTGGCGTTCTACCTTGACACTATGCGTAGTGTGCGTCATGCTATAACGCTTGGGGACCTCTCAGGAATACTGTCAGGCGGTGTGTCCTTGACCTGAGCTCCCTGATTCAAGCGTCAAATAGAGAAAACCTCCGAAATACTCCGGCACCGGCGTTCCATGCGCGGAGTTCCAAGGCGGGATTTGATCAGCGGTCACAATCAGGGTAGGCTCTCACACTCATAAAGAGGCGAGTGTGTGTGCGGCTGTGAAGGCAATCTTTTTCGAATGATGAACAACGCGATTAGTTTATTTCTGTTTCAGGGTGCCGCAGGCGGCGGCCTGGGCCTCTTCCTGCTGCTTCCCCTGCTCTTCATTTTTGCGACATTTTACTTCCAGCAGCGCAAAACCAAGCGCTGGCAGGAAGTGCTGAATAGCGTAAAGAGTGGCGACCGCGTGACAACCAGCGGAGGAATCCGCGGGCTGGTTATCGCGTTGAAGGATGACGCAGTGCATCTGCGGGTTCCACCAGACAATTTGCGGCTTGAAGTGGCAAAAGCCTCCATTACTGCAATCAATCGTGAGGAAGAAGAAAAGAAACCATCGTAAAGAAGCACCTAGAACATGCAAAAAAACTTACTTTTAAAAACCGGAATCATTGTTGCCATCCTCCTGATCTTTGTTTATGGAATGCTGGGCCCCAAGCTATTTAGCGGAGCCGGCTTTAAAGCCTCTCTTTTAGACCGTATCCACCTTGGCTTGGACCTGAAGGGCGGATCCCACCTGATTCTTCAGGTGATGGTCAATGACGCTGTCGGCGCGCAGTCTGACCATGCCACCGAAATTCTGAAAGACGAGCTGCAAAAAGCCAAGGTCAATTACGCCGATATCGGCAAGGTTGATAATCAGCCGGAAAAAGTGGTCATTAAAGGCGTTCCGCTGGATGCCTCCTCTACGATCCGGAGCATCGTGAGCGATCATTTGCCGGAATATGATGTGACGGCCGGGGCAGATAATAGCTGGGTGCTGACCATGAAGCCACAGCAGTTGGCCGATTTGAAGGACCGCACGCTGGAACAGTCGATTGAGGCGATCCGTACCCGTGTTGACAGCCTGGGCGTTAGCGAGCCGCTGATCCAGAAAAATGGCCTTGGCGATAACCAGATCCTTGTCCAACTTCCCGGTGTGGACGATCCAGGGCGGGTTAAAGAAATTATTCAGTCGACGGCACGCCTGGAACTGCGCGAGGCGCTCGATCACGGGCAAACCTACCCCACCGAGCAGGCCGCGCTTCAGGCCCATAACGGCATCCTTCCAGCAAATTCTGTGATATTGCCAAGCAAGCCGCGCAGAGGCGAAGAAGAGGGCGGCTTCATCATTGTGAGCCGCGTGCCTGTTGTGGGCGGGACTGACATCCGCAGCGCCGATCCCGGCAACAAGTCCGACACAAATGAGCCAATTGTTAATTTTTACCTGACCGCGGCAGCGGGAAAAAAGTTTGGGGTTTTTACAGCCGCGCACAGTAAAGACAGCGCCGATCCCAGCAATTTGGCCATTGTGCTGGATAACAAGGTCATTACAGCTCCTTCCATCAATGGGCAAATTAACGATAGCGGCATCATTGAAGGCGGATTCACCGAAGAAAGCGCAAAGGACCTGGCTATGTTGCTGCGTTCCGGCGCTTTGCCAGCAAGCCTCCATTATCTGACTGAGCGTACGGTGGGCCCGTCTTTGGGCGCGGATTCGATCCGGGCAGGCGTTAAAGCCGCAATCGCCGGAATGGCCGCCGTACTGATCTTCATGCTTGTTTATTACCGTGGCGCAGGCGTGAATGCAGACCTGGCGCTGATCTTGAATCTTGTAATCCTGCTGGGCTTTATGGGGTTCTTTGGCGCGGTGCTCACTCTGCCCGGAATAGCGGGCGTGATTCTCACTGTAGGTATGGGTGTGGACTCCAACGTGCTGATTTTTGAGCGCATCCGGGAAGAATTGCGCAACGGCAAGGCCTCTGCAGCGGCGGTTGATCAGGGCTTTGATCGCGCCTGGACCACCATCCTGGATACCCACGTTACGACTATTGTTTCCGCATTGATTCTGTTTTTTGTGGGCACCGGCCCGGTAAGCGGATTCGGCCTTACGCTGATTTTCGGCCTTCTGGCCAATTTGTTCACCGCGGTTTTTGTCTCCCGCGTCATTTTCGATGCTGTCCTCAGCCGCAAGGCGCGAGGCGAAGCTTTAAGCATCTAGTTCAAAAGGTCAAAACAAAGTGGAATTTTTTCGCAATACAAATATCGATTTCCTCGGCAAAAAGTGGTACTTCCTCAGCTTCTCGCTGATCTTCAGCGTCGCCGGCATTCTTTCCATGCTGTTCTGGCACGGCATTCCGCTGGGCGTGGATTTTCGCGGTGGCACCCTGGTG
>JBAVLE010000244.1:0-39204 GCA_049688735.1 Candidatus Angelobacter sp.
TAAGAAGCAGTAGCTACGGCAGCGCACGGAGAATGCAAAGCTCCCAGGTGTCGAGGATAGGGACACTCTAGCTATGATCGCTTGCCCTAACATGGTTTTTTCACAGGTTCACGGAGACACGGAGAAACCGGAAAAACTTACCGCTGATGAACGCTGATCGGAAAAAGCAAAAGCTTAACCGCTGATTAACGCTGATGACACTGATCCGAACATCGGAAAAGCAAAAGCTTACCGCTGATCGACACGGATGACACTGGTCTGAAAGAATAAGGAGTTCAGGTGGATAAAACGCTGAGAAGCCAGGAGAAGCATGAGATCGAGGCAGGGTGCGCATGCATCTTCTATAATTTCCAGCTGCATCCAACTGATACGGTTCCCTGTCTACTTCGTCAGCCTTTGATATTGAGGATTATTTATGCAAACACGTAACTTTTCCATCCGGACGCTGGCGCTCCTTTTGGCGCTTGTGCTGACGCAGCCATTTGCCCTGACTACGGCACAGGCGGAAGGAACGTCCACGCCGACGCTGCCTGATCCGGGCAGTACGGGGATGAACAGGCAACAGCAAGAACAGCTTGGCTTGCAAGCCATGGGTGAAGTCTATAAGCAGATGCCGGTGCTGCCGGATTCCAGCCCGGAGACGCAATACATTCAGCGCCTGGGAAAGAAACTGATGGGAGTGATTCCGGCGGACCGGACATGGCCGTACCAATTTCATGTGATTCCCGCGGCGGACATCAACGCTTTTGCGCTGCCGGGCGGGCCGATTTTTGTGAACGTTGGCACTATTACGGCGGCGGAAAATGAAGCGCAGCTTGCCGGCGTGCTGGCGCACGAAATGTCACACGTTTATATGCAGCATTCAGCCAAGCAGGCGCCCAAGGCGACGTGGGCGCAGATCATCGCCGGGTTGGGAAGCGCTGTACTGCCGCAGAGTGGCCTGGGAAACCTGGCGCGCATGGGAGTCCAGTTTGGCGCAGGCACCATGCTAATGAAATATTCACGCAGCGATGAAGCGCAGGCCGACTCAGTGGGCGCCATCATTATGTATAAGGCGGGATACAATCCGCAGGCGATGGCGGATTTTTTTGAAACGCTGCAGAAAAAGTACGGCGCAGGCGGGCCGCAGTTGTTAAGCGATCACCCGAACCCGGGGAACCGCACTGAGGCGGTGCAGCAGGAAATCCGGAACTGGCCGAAGAAAAATTACACGACCAACAGCCCGGAGTTCGCCACCGCAAAGCAGGATGCCACGAAGGTGAAAGCCTATAGCGCGCAGGAGATCGCTAACGGCGCAAAATCAGGCCAGTGGGAGCAGCAGAACAGAAAGAACAATGTGGTGCCGGCGAACCTGCCTGCGTCATCGGGCCAGGGGAGCGGAGAAGGCGTTGGCGCGGCCAGCGGCAGTAGCGGCGGTCAGAACGCGAATGGCGCGGCGGCGGAAAATGTATCGTTTAAAGAAATAAAACCCAGTGACCACCTGACCAGGCATGAAGGCCAGGGCTTCATCATTTATTACCCTGACAATTGGAAAGTGGGCGGCGACCAGAACATGACGGTTATCGGGCCGCCTTCCGGCGCAACGCAGACTGGCATTGCTTACGGTGCGATTGTCGGCAACCAGGCAACTGGGGGCGGATCGCTGGACGACGCCACGCAGAAGCTGGCGCAAGGCATGGCGCAGGATAATCCTGGAATGAAGATTTCCGGCGAGGCTAAGAACATTGATGTGAACGGCACACAAGGGCGGTCATTGGAGCTTTCCGGCAAATCTCCGCTGACGCAGAACGGACAGCCGCTGCCAGAGCGCGATTGGCTGGTTACGTTCCCGAGCCGGCAGGGCGGACTGGTGTACGTGGTATTTGTTTCACCGGAGCGCGACTTTAACCAGCTTCATCCTACATACCAGAAAATGCTGGATAGCTTGCAGTTGCAATAGCGCTTTTTGGCTGCGGCCTGTACGACCCTGGGAAAAGTTAGCGCATCATAATAACGGTGAGGGTGATGGAGCGGGTTTTTATCGTTTCCTCGCGTGAGTTGTACTGAAGTCCAACGATGTCAGGTACAGCTACATCACCCAATCATTTTTTAAACTGATGAATGCGCGCTCGCATATCGTCAGCTCTGCTTCGCTTCCAGTTCCGCCCATCGGCTGTAAAGTTCGTCGACGGCTTTTTGCGCTTCTTCCATCTCAGCATGTGCGGTCAGCAATTTTGCTGCATCACTGGCAATCGTGGGATCTGCAGCAGCAGCGCGCTTCTGTTGCAGCTTTTCCTCAGCCTGCGCAATGCGCTGCTCAATCGTGGCAAATTCGCGCGCTTCAAGATACGAGAGCTTCTTCTTTGCAGAACCTTCTGCTTTTATCGGCTTTGCGGCCAATCCATCGTTCTCAGCGCGCGGAGGCTGTTTGCTCTCCGCCTGCCACTCTTCCCATTGCAGATAATCGGCAAACGCTTCCGTGGCTCCGCGACCGTCGAGTCCAAGAACCATCGTAGAAACGCGATCCAGCATGTAGCGATCATGAGTTACCAGCACCAGCGCGCCAGTGTATTCCAGCAGGCTCTCTTCCAGGATTTCCAGCGTTGGAATATCCAGATCGTTCGTGGGTTCATCCAGCAGCAGCAGATCTGCTGGCTGAAGCATCAGCTGCGCGACCAAGACACGCGCGCGTTCACCGCCGGAAAGCCTGCCAACAGGCTGATTGAGCTGCTCGCTGGTAAACAGGAATCGCGCCGCCCAAGAAGCAACGTGGATCACGCGGTCCTGATAGACGACAGCATCGCTATCCGGCGCCAAAGCGCGGCGCAATGTTACGTCAGGATCAAGTACGCGGTTCTGATCAAAGTACACGACGCGCAGAAAATCCGCGCGCCGAATTTCGCCGACTGTCGGCTGCATTTCTCCGCGCAGCAGACGCAGCAGCGTGGTCTTGCCGCTTCCGTTTGGGCCGACAAGCCCTACGCGCTTGCCCGCTGTAAAAATGAAATCCAGATCGGCAAAAAGCGTGCGTCCGACAATCTCGTAGCTCACGTGATCGAGTTCCACCAGCCGCTTGGTCTTTCGGTCGGTGGCTAAAAAATCAATCTTCGCGCTGGCGGTCCGCGTACGCGTGTTCAGATCAGCCAACTCCGAGATCAGCTTGTTAGCGTTGTCAATCCGCGCTTTGGCCTTCGTCGCTCGCGCCTTCGGACCGCGGCGCAGCCACTCAATCTCCGTGCGAACTCTATTCTCCAGCGCGTCCTGATGTTTTTCCTGCGCGCGCAGAAACTCTTCGTTCTGTACCAGGAATGTGCTGTAGTTTCCCGGCACGCGCAACAACCCGCCGGGATAAGCGCGGCTCAGTTCCACCGTCTGCGTCGCCACGTTCTCCAGAAAATATCGATCATGGCTCACCACCACGCAGGCAAACGATTCCGCGCGCAGCAATTCTTCCAGCCACTCGATTCCTTCAAGATCAAGATGGTTCGTCGGCTCATCCAGCAGCAACACGTCGGGATGTTGCACCAGCGCTTCGGCAATCGCCAACCGTTTGCGCCATCCCCCGGAAAGCGATGCCGCCTGCGCCTCAAAATCTTCAAAGCCGGCGCGGCCCAGCGTCTCAAATAAGCGTCCCGCGCGCTCTGCTTCAGGAACGGCGCTACGCTCCAGCGCTTTCGTCACCACTGAGCGCACAGTTTCTCCCGCTGCAAACTGCGAGTCCTGGATCACGTAGCTCAACCGCGTGTGCCGCCGCACCGCCACCACGCCGCTATCCGGCTCGACATTGCCGGAAAGAATGCCCAGCAGCGTAGACTTGCCCGAGCCGTTCGGCCCGATCAGTCCAATGCGGTCGCCTTCAGAAATGGTGAATGAAATATCTTCAAAGAGCGGAAGCGCGCCGTATCTTTTCCCAATGGCTTGTGCGTTGATGATAGGCGGCAAAGATTTACGCGGCTCCTTGCGGCTTACTTCCCGACATACAGCTCCGGCAGGGTTTGCTTTAGATGGTCAAGCTTGGGCAGATCGTTGATGGCGATGTACGGTTCGTTCGGATGATGCTCGGCGTAGTCCTGGTGATACCCCTCAGCGGGATAAAACGCCTGCAGCGCGACAACCTGCGTCACGATCGGTTCGCTAAAAACTTTGGCGTTGTTGAGCTGATCGATGTACGCGCGCGCAACGTGGTGCTGGTCTTCACTGGAAAAGAAAATCACTGACCGATACTGCGTGCCATCGTCCGGGCCTTGCCGGTTCAATTCAGTGGGATCATGCGCCACCGAGAAAAATACTTTCAATATCTGTCCGAATGAAACTTGCGAAGGATCGTAAACCACTTTCACTGACTCCGCGTGTCCCGTGCGTCCGGTGCTCACCGTTTCATATTGCGCGGTGCTGGCCGATCCTCCGGAATATCCGGCAGTGGCGCTGCTCACGCCTTTTACATGCTCAAACACAGCCTGAATGCCCCAGAAACATCCACCTGCCAGCACCACTGTTTCAGAGCTTTTAGTCTTGCTCAACGGTTCATCGGTTGCTGGATTGGGGAGCCTCACCGCCGCGCTGGAAGCATGGCATGCGATGGTGGTAGCCAGACACAGTATCAAAGCCGCGTTTATTGTTCGATGCAACATTACGTCTCCGATCAATTTTTACTCTCGTCATCCCGAGCTCCGTAAATGAGGACGCGCTGTCATCAGCGTCCGAATAGGAGCGAGGGACCTTTTGTTTTCAATCTCGGATCACAATAGAGACATAGAACACAAGGCCTTCCGTCCCACTCATGCGCGGAAAAACGCGCATTCGCTCCACGCTCTCGGGATTGACGATCTCGAAACCACAGCTCACGCCTTTTTCTTAAACGTCAATGAAGCGCTGTTCATGCAGTAGCGCTGGCCGGTTGGACGTGGCCCGTCATTAAAAACGTGGCCCAGATGCGCGCCGCAGCGCTTGCATTCCACCGCTGTCCGGCGCATGCCAAAGGTGCTATCGCTGATTGACTCCACGTTCTCCTCGGCAATGGGCTGGTAAAAACTGGGCCAGCCGGTGCCCGATTCAAACTTGGTATGAGAGCTGAAGAGCGCCGTGCCACAGCAAGCGCAACGGTAGATTCCCGGCTCGTGGTTGTTCCAGTAAATGCCGGTGAAAGCCATCTCCGTGCCGTCCTCACGCGTCACGTTGTAGACCCCAGGCGAGAGCTGCTGCCTCCACTCGCTCTCACTCTTTACCACCTTGGGAACATGCACCTTGTCTTTGCGCTCGCCGGAGTCTGTGAACTCTACAATATCAACTTCCTGGAGCCCGGCAGTTGGATTGTGTCCGCTTCCTTCCGCAGTTTCACTCTTCTTTGAAAAAATAGCCATATGTAAAAAGTATAGTCCTCCGCCGAAGGTTGCGGCGGCAGCAACGAACGCGCGGCGGGATGTCTTGCCTGCTGAAGATTTGTCTACCGGATCGAACATGCTGTCACCCGACCTTCATACATAGTACGTTTCAGCGCGCATATTGGATTTTCCATCTGGACTAATCTTGCACGCACTGCTAATACTACCCAGGTGATCTTTATCTGGGATATCAGGAAAGCGGCGGTCAATCGCAAAAAACATGATATCGATTTCCGCGAGGCAGCCACGATTTTTCGTGACCCACTATCAATCACATTTTCGGACGCGGATCACTCGGACGATGAGTACAGGTTTATTACCATTGGCCAATCGATCCAACGACGCATTCTACTTGTTGCACATACTGAAGAAGGTGATACGATTCGAATCATCAGCGCCCGCAAAGCTGACCGGCGCGAACTGCGATTTTATGAAGAAACCCAAACGGAATGATGACTTACGTCCCCACTACGATTTTGCCTCGATGAAAGGCGGCGTCAGGGGTAAATATGCCAAGCAATACAGTGAAGGCACGAACATTGTGCTGCTTGAGCCAGATATCGCCGAAGCTTTCCCCAATGATGCAGCAGTTAATCAAGCCCTGCGGGGTGTGCTGAGCACCACTCGCGCCGTGCGGAGTACGGGAGGCTTGGCCGAAAAAAGCTTACGTCCTGCCAGCGAACGCCGCGCTCGCCGATCCAAACGGGCTTAGCCCCGTTCCTGCTTTACCCCGCTCCGCCGGTGAGTTCCAATTGCGCTTCATTCGGCAGGAATACGGTAAACACAGCCCCGCCATCTAGGCTTGGCTGGAGTTTATCGCCGTGACGTTCGGCAATTTCTCTTACTTACGCACAAACCAAGTCCCGTGCCAACATCTTCTTTCGTGGTAAAGAATGGTTCAAAAATGTCGGCGCGATTTTTCCCTGCAATACCTAAGCCATCATCTTCAATCCTCATGTCCACACCAGTACTCTGCTCCGCAGGCGCCATTGCGATTCGGATTTTTCCGCCCGGCGGAACCGCATCCGCGGCGTTCATCATCGTGCCCTTTTTTCTGTAAGAGAGAACCTCTCCCGCCTACTTGCTGACCGCCATCTGCTGCTGCGCCGCTTGGCATTCCTCGTAAGTACCCTTGAAATCTTCGATCTTATGGTCATCAAAGTGCCAGATTCGCGTGGCCACTTCATCGATGAGATCGTGGTCATGCGTTACGAGGAATACTGTCCCCTGGTAGCGCTGCAGCGCGATGTTCAACGCGTTAATCGATTCAAGATCAAGGTGGTTGGTGGGTTCATCCAGCACCAGCACGTTGGGCTTTTGCAGCATGAGCTTGCAGAAAAGAATGCGCGCGGCCTCGCCGCCGGAAAGCACGTCAGTTTTTTTGGTGGCCTCGTCGCGCACAAAGAGCATCTGCCCCAGCAGGCCGCGAATCTCTTCATTGGAAACCGATGGGTCCCATTGAAAGATCCAGTCAAGAATGGTGTTGCCTTTTTCAATCAGGCTTCGATGGTCCTGAGGAAAATAGCCGATGGCCGCTTCATGTCCCCAGGTGGTCTTGCCGCCATCAATAAAGGGTCCGGCATAACCGGATGTCTGGCGCAGTTCGGATTCAGGCGTGTTGGGCGAGTTAGCCAGCAGCGCGTTGAGCAGCGTTGTTTTGCCCGCGCCGTTGCGCCCCATGAGCGCAATTTTTTCTCCACGCGTTACGCTGGCGGTAAATTCCTGGATGACATGGTTATCACCGTATGACTTGTTGATGCCTTCCAGTTCCAGAATGTGCTTGCCCGAGGGCCGCTTCATTTCAAACTTGATGTAAGGACGCGCGATGTTGGACCGCGCCAGTTCAGTAAGCTGAAGCCGCTCAACTTCTTTGCGTCGTGACTGTACCTGGCTGGAGCGCGTACCAGCGGCAAAGCGCTGGATGAACTCCTGGAGCTGCGCGATCTTTTTCTCACGCTGCGCGTTCTGGCCTTCGATCTGCGAGCGGATCTGCGTCTTGGCCATCACCATGTCGTCATAGCCGCCGGTATAAGTGATGATGGTTTCGTAATCGATATCGGCAATGTGCGTGCAAATGCTGTTCAGGAAGTGGCGATCGTGCGAGATGGTGATCAGCACGCCGTCATAGCGGTTGAGAAAATCCTGTAGCCAGTGGATTGAATCGAGATCGAGATGGTTTGTGGGTTCGTCCAGCAGCAGGGCCTGCGGATTTCCAAAGAGCGCCTGCGCCAGCAGCACACGCATCTTTTGTCCACTGGGCAGCTCGCCCATCTTGCGCTCATGCACACTGTCTGGGATGTCAAGTCCTTGCAGCAGAATGGCCGCATCACTCTCGGCTGAGTATCCGTCTTCTTCGCCGACGATGCCTTCAAGTTCGCCCAAGCGCATGCCATCTTCATTGGACATCTCGGGCTTTTCGTAAATGTGGTTGCGCTCTTCCATGGCCGCCCAGAGGCGTTTGTTGCCCATGATGACGGTATCGATGACGCGATACGCGTCAAACGCGAACTGGTCCTGGCTGAGCACGCTGAGCTTTTTGGGGCGAACCACGCTGCCCTTCTGCGGTTCCAGTTCCCCGGAAAGCAGGTTCATAAAGGTCGTCTTACCCGCGCCGTTAGGACCGGTAAGGCCATACCGCTTCCCCGGCGTAAATGCCGTGCTGACCTCTTCAAACAATATTTTTGCGCCGTAGCGCATGGACACGTTACTGACTGAAATCATTGGGTTTTATCAGGGTCTTTCTTTTTTTAACACGCTTCGCGTGCTGAAACCGCTCTGCAGAATGGTCTAAGCCATCATCGATCCGCACCTGTTGCAGCGCCGCTCAGCGCGCAAGTCGGCTTCGCGGCGTGTAAGGGATCTGGCTTGCGAGGCGGGACCGCAGCTGCATCCTTATTTTAACATGCTTCGCACTTCCTGCCGCGGATTAACGCAGATGATCGCGGACCAGAATCTTGGCCGCGAATGCAACCAAAATGGAAGAATCCAAGTGTTGATAAAACGGATCCGAGAGAGACAAAAAACACTGTGTTGCTCTTTGGTCAGCGTTCGCCTTTGTGTTCGTTCGTGTCCTTTGTGGTACAAGATTTTGTTTTTGCGGTTAAAGATTTGGCTTTTTCAATGACGCGCGATGTCGTCGATCTCGGCGATTTCTTGACCCCATCTTCCCTGCCCTCTATAGTTTAGGATTACCCGCTCACGATGACGAATCCAATCCAGACCATCAAAGACCTCACCCAATCAGCCCTGGGCGATATCAACGCCGCCGCCACGCTGGCCGATCTGGAAAAGATCCGCGTCGGCGTGCTGGGACGTAAAGGCGAACTCGCCGGAATCAGCAAAACTTTTGGCACGATGGCGCCGGAAGATCGCGCCAAGGCCGGACAGCTACTGAATGAAGCCAAGGCCACGCTGGAAAAGTCGATTGAAGATCGCAAGGCGTCACTGGAAGGGTCGGAATCTGACCAGCGGTTCAAGTCTGAATGGATTGACCTGACGGTCCCGCCGCAGGGCATCACGCCCGGTCACATTCATCCCGTGACGCAGGTGCAGGATGAGATTGAGCAGCTCTTCACCTCAATGGGATTCCGCGTGCTTAATGGGCCGGAAGTTGAAACCGACTATTACAACTTTGACGCGCTGAATATTCCGCCGGACCATCCTGCGCGCGACATGCAGGATACCTTCTGGATGACCGACGGCCATCTGCTGCGAACGCATACGTCACCGGTGCAGGTGCGCGCGTTACAGAAATATGGCGCGCCCATGCGGATGATCGCCCCTGGAAGGGTCTTCCGCAATGAAGAAGTGGATGCCTCGCACGAGCACACGTTCTATCAGGTTGAGGGCATGATGGTGGACCGCGACGTTTCCGTAAGCCACCTGATTTATTTCATGCAGACGCTGCTCAGCTCGGTCTTTGGCCGCAAAGTTACGGTGCGGCTGCGTCCTGGCTACTTCCCTTTTGTGGAACCCGGATTTGAACTTGATATCCAGTGCCTCATCTGTGGCGGCAACGGTTGCGCCGTGTGCAAGCAGAGCGGATGGGTGGAGCTGCTGCCCTGCGGGCTGGTGCATCCCAAGGTGATCAGCAACTCCGGGCTTGATCCGCAGGTGTGGAACGGATTTGCTTTTGGCCTTGGCCTGACGCGCCTGGCCATGATGCGCTACGCCATTGACGATATCCGCCTGCTGCAGAGCGGCGATCTGCGTTTTCTGAATCAATTTTGAACCTATGAAGTTTTCTTACAACTGGCTTCGCGAGCTTGTCCCCGGCCTGAAAATGGACGTGACCACGCTCGCCCAGCAGATCACCATGAAGACCGCCGAGTGCGAAGGCGTGCACGATCCCGGCGCTTTCGCCGGCGCCAGTGTTGCCGCGGTTGCCAGGGCGGAAAACTCCGAGCCTGACTCCATCATTGAGATTGACAACAAATCTCTTACCAATCGCCCTGATCTCTGGGGACATCTGGGCATGGCGCGCGAAGTAGCCGCCATCGCGGGGCTGAGCGTTGCCGATCCCGTAGGTGATTTGCCCGCGGCGGCGAGCAAGGGCGATCTTTCGATCACGATTGATGACGCTAATCTCTGCGTCCGCTTCAGCGGGCAGCGAGTGGAAAATGTAAAAGTTGCGCCTTCTCCGCTGTGGATGCAATATCGGCTCAACTCTCTGGGCGTGAATCCCATTAACAATCTTGTTGACGTCACGAATTACGTTCTCTGCGAACTCGGCCAGCCCATGCACGCCTATGACGCAGACTTGCTCGGCGATTCGATCATTGTCCGCGCCGCGCATATAGGTGAGTCGATTCTGGCTTTGAACGGCGAGAAATACGCCCTCAGCCCGGAAGAGATTGTTATCGCTGACGCCCACAAGCCCGTGGGCATTGCAGGAGTCATAGGCGGCAAGGACACGGCGATTCGCCCGACGACCAAGCGCATTGTTCTTGAAGCCGCATCTTTCCCGGCGGCGAATGTTCGCAAATCTTCTGCGCGGCTCAAGCTGCGGACAGATGCCTCCATGCGCTTTGAAAAAAGCCAGGACCCGGAGAATACGGTTCGCGCGTTGGCGCGCGCCGTGGAGTTGCTGAAGCAGATTTCGCCCGGATCACAGGCCGCGCCGCCGATTGACGTTTACGCACGCAAGTCAACGCCGCCCAAAATTCAGCTTGATATCGACTGGGCTGAGCGGAAGCTGGGCCGCAAGCTATCGACAGAAGAGGTCATCAACATCTTTAAGTCGCTCGTGTTCGGCGTGGAGAAACTTGACGAGCGCAAGCTCTCGCTCACTGTGCCCAGTTGGCGCGCGACAAAAGATATTTTTATCCCGGAAGATCTTGTGGAAGAAATTGGACGCATGGTTGGCTATGCTTCCATCGTTCCGCAAGCGCCTGCGGTACTCGCTGCGCCAACTCCGCGCAATGTGGATCATGAGCAACACCGCGCTATTCGCGCCGCCATGGTTGGACAGGGATTTACTGAGGTTTCCAACTACTCTTTCATCTCTGACGCGGACGCGGCGATGTTTGGCTACTCGACGGACAAGTTGTTACAAGTTGCCAATCCGATCATTGCCGACCAAAAATATATGCGTCCCGCGCTGTTGCCGGGAATCCGGCGCAACCTGGCGGACAACAGCCGCTACTTCGCTGATTTTCGTCTGTTTGAAATCGGGCGCGCTTACAGCAAAGGGGCTGATGGCGCACCCAAAGAACGGACGCATCTGATGGCTGCGATTTACGGTCGCGAGACGAATGGAGCGAACCTGTTGGAGATGAAACGCGTAGCGCAGTATGTTGCCGCAGGAATGAAGATCGTGCCGGCGAAGGCCCACAACAAAACGATGCATCCGGAGCGCGCAGCGCATGTTGAGATCGCCAGCCAGCGCGTGGGCGATCTCTATGAGCTGCATCCTGGGCTGCTCGACCGCGGACGTGCCGCCATTCTTGATCTTGATTTGGATGCGCTGCAAGCACTGCCATCCCAGCGGCGGGCGTATCGTCCGCTGCGCCGCTTCCCCACCAGCAGCTTCGATCTTTCGATTGTCGCGCCAGCGCAAACGCTGGTTGCCGATCTGGAAAACAAGTTGCGACAACATGCCGGTGAAGGCCTTGTGTCGCTGCAATTCCTTTTGATCTTCCCGCTGCCGCCCGACAAGAAAAGTGTTTCCTTCCGCCTGACTCTGGGCGCTGATGATCGAACCCTTACCGCCGAAGAAGTGACGCGCACGCGAGAAAAAGTGGTGGAAGGAATCAAATCGGCAGGGTATGAATTGCGGGAATAACGCGAAAAGACTACCGCAGATTTTCGCGGATAGTCAGCGCCAGTCGATTTTCATCGGCGGAGAGCTGTCTGCAGCCGCTCATATTCTCTGTAAGTCGGCTACCGTGCGCTCATTCTGCACGTTGCCGGTGTTGAGCGTGCCGGCCGGCTCAAACAGAATGATATGCGTCTCCTCCAGCGTATAAGGCATGTGCTCCGTGCCGTGAGGAACAACGATGAACTCGCCGGGACGAATCGGGTCATCATGCTCGCGCCCTTCGGCATCGCGCCATTTCATGTGCAGTTCGCCCTTCGTCACCATGAACATCTCATCTTCGGCGTCATGGTGGTGCCACATGAATTCGCCCTGCACTTTGACCAGCTTTACCTGAAAGTTGTTCAACTCGCCCACAATCTTCGGGCTGAAATAATCCTGAAAGGCGGCGAATTTCTGCGCCAAATTAACTACCTGCATGGTTCCATTCCTCCCGCTGAGAGCCGAGCGCAACAGTCGGCGCTTAGACTTCTTGGATTGGTTTGTTTCGCGGATCGATTCATACTAGGAAAAGGTTTTCGGATCGTTAGAGAAGCGGCGAAATCAACTCCGCAGAAAAGCGTCTTAGATCCTGTCCCGCAACAAACTAATCACGTCATCCGCGGTGATGATGCCGGTAAGGCGCTGCTCTTCATCCACTACGGGTAGCGTGAGCAGGTTATATTTATCGAACATTTCCGCCACATCTTTTTCTGACGCGCTGGCTTCCACATAGATCACATGTTCCGGAGTAAGAGTTCCCAGGCGAGTGCCACCCGGCGCCAGCACCAGCGAGACCAGCGGCACAGAGCCTACAAGTTTTTCCTGGGAGTCCATCAAATAAATGGTGCTCACGGTTTCTACCGGACCTTCAAAGCTGCGCAGGCGGTCAATGGCGTCGCCCACGGTATGCTCCGGTGAAAGCGCGATATAGTCAGTTGTCATGCGGCCGGCAGCTGTATTTTCATGGAAGGC
Source organism: Candidatus Angelobacter sp. (assembly GCA_049688735.1). Taxonomy (GTDB): domain Bacteria; phylum Acidobacteriota; class Terriglobia; order Terriglobales; family Acidobacteriaceae; genus Angelobacter. The sequence continues at coordinate 12,631 of JBAVLE010000244.1, forward strand.
CAGCAACTCTGAAACTTCCTGCCGCTCTTCCGGCTCCATCTCTTCCAGAATTTCTTCTGACGTTTCCTGGGGCAGGTCGCCCAGCAGGTCGGCCGCGGCATCTGGGTCCATTTCTTCAACGATGTCGGCGGCCTTGTCAGAATCAATCGACCGCATGAGCTCGATCTGCATCTTGGGATCGATCTCTTCCAGCGCTTCAGCGGCCACTTCTTGATTCAACGATCCAAAGACGGACTCGCGCTCGGCCGGCGCCAGATCTTCCAAAATATCCGCGATATCCGCTGGATGCAGCCGCGAAAGCCGTTCATAAGCAAGCCGCAACCGCACTCGGCGTGCCGGATCGGTTTCAATCAGGTCCACGGCTTCCCAGGGAATGGATTTTTCCGGCATGCGCATGGCCAGCGCCTCAACCGCGCGGCTGGGTGCCATGCCCTTGAGCAGCCGCCGAATTGCTCCACGCAAACCGATATCGACCCGGCCAACCTTGAGTTTGACCGTGCCATCGAGCTGCTCACGTAGCAGGTCAACATCATTCACGCGCACCACTTTGCGCCCGGAAACGTCGATGATCTGCTGATCCAGCAGATCGCGCTCCAGCAACAGCATGCCTTCAGAGCTGGAAAGCGGCTGCCAGTCATGCGCGGATCCGTTGACCTGGATGGCCGAACCAATCAGAGTCTTGACCTGGCGCGAAGGCAGCAGGCGGTCGCCTTCACGGGTTTTTACGATGAAATCGGATATGTGGTTGGAATCTTCCTGGGGGAAGATGGCGACTTCACGCACGTGTCCGGCAAACGCGCCGCTGCTGTCATAGACAGACGCGCCCAGAATGCTCGAAAGTGCGATCTCTTCCCGCATGTTTTCCTAATTGGCAGAATACCCAATGTGGCTAGTGCTGACCAGAGCTAACCGTAGGTTTTGGGCATTTACGCCAACTATTTTTTGCTTTGGTAGTTTTTCAAAGCAAGAGCCGGATAGTTTTCTCACCACGGTCGGCCATATGATGCCCCGAGGAAGAAACGGGCGGCGGTTAAGGCTGAAAAATCTGAATCCCTGCGGTGGCTAAATGATCTGTTACAGGAAGGAGTTTCTCCCCAATGGCAATCCAGGTTACAGACCTGCATATGCTGCGCGACCAATTGATGGTGCGGCGGCAAAAACTGGAAACTGCGGTGGCCAAAACGCAGACCGCGAACCTGCTACATCTGCTGGAACAGGTTGACCATGCACTGGAACGCGTGGACCATGGCAGCTATGGCGTCTGCGAGCATTGCGCCGGAACGGTAGAGCCGGAGCGCCTGTTTGCCGATCCCTTGACGCAGCTCTGCCTGGACTGCCTTAATCCCACAGAACAGCGCGCGCTGGAGCAGGACATACTGTTGGCTTCACGTATCCAAGCCGGACTTCTACCCAAACGCGACTTTAGCACCGCCGGATGGAAAGTGGCCTACCACTATGAACCCGCAGGGCAGGTCAGCGGCGATTATTGTGACCTGGTGCAGCACGGCAAAGATCTCTATTTCATGGTGGGAGACGTTTCCGGCAAAGGCGTGGCCGCAGCCATGCTCATGTCAAACCTGCATGCGCTGTTCCGCGTGCTTATTCCCACCGGCCTGCTGTTGGAGCAACTGGTAGAACGCGCGAACAGGCTCTTTTGCGAAAGCACGCTGCCCACGCAGTATGCCACGCTCATCGTGGGCCGGGCAGACGAGTTTGGCAACGTGGAGATATGCAACGGCGGCCATCCCGCGCCGTTTCACGTAGGTGGGCATGGTGTTGCGGCGATTGAAGCCGCGACTGTCCCGATTGGGCTCTTCTGTGATCAGAAGTTTGTAAGCACTACCCTGCGCACTGCTCCAGGCGATAGCCTGGTCATTTATACCGACGGCATTTCAGAATCTGAAAGTCCGGATGGCGCGGAGTTCGGCAGCGCTTCACTGGCAGCACTGCTGGGCGCGTGCCATCAAATGCCCTCGCGTGAGCTGGTGGATAAATGCCTGCAAGAGGTCTTGAACTTTCGCTCAGGTTCGCCGCGTTTGGACGATCAGGCGCTGATGGTGCTGCAATTTGCGCCCACTGCATAAGTCTCTTCGATCATGAGATTGCAGGGGCGCTGAAGGCCTACTTCTTCTTTAGTTCCGCCAGTGAATACTTTGTTCCTCGCCAGGTTATGGCGCCGTCGCGGAGGGCGAGGAATGCAGACTGCAAAGCCGCGAAGTTGAACACCAGCGCGGCGATAGGGCAGGTAAGAAAAAGCAGCGCAGAGCTTCCCATAAGGCGTCCGGACAGCGTGTAAACGAGCGCGACCATGACAATCGCCGCCGCAAAAGCTCCTTTGGCCAACCCGGGCGCAAGAAGAATTCCCAGGAACGGGCATACGCACAAAAAGAACGTAAGCGCGCAGACGGCCAGCACCAGGCTGATACGGAACTTCAAAAACGCAAATAGATTCTTCTCCAGGTTGGCGACCACTCCGGCTGCGCCCACAGCCCAGCGCAGTCTGACAAGATCGCGGCCAAAGACAACATCCTGCCGCAGACCGGCTTTCTTGATGGTTTCTCCCAGTTTAAGATCGTCCACCACTTCCAGGCGCAACGCCTCATAGGTGCCAATGGCCTCATACGCGGAGCGGCGGATGAGGTTAAATGCGCCCACGCCAATATGGTCGCGCGCTTTGGGGTCACGTACCTTCCACGGTCGCATGGCAAAGCTGGACATGACCTGAGGAAATGAAATCATCATGCGCTCGCCCAGGGTCTTCATGTGCGCCGTGGGAAAAAGCACAAGATGGTCGGTAGCGGTGCTGGTCGCATAATGAATGGCGCGACGCAGAGAGTCAGGGTGAAAGACGCAATCAGCATCGGTAAACAGGAGCCAGTCACTCGTGGTCGGCTGGGCGGCGTTTCCGTACGAGATGTCACCTTGTGGGGCGTTTCCTTGAGAGGCGTTTCCTAGTGAGGCGTTTCCTAGTGAGCCCAGCCACATGGCATGCACCTTGCCGAGCCAGCCTGAAGGCAAGTCGCGAACATGGATAACTCGCAGTTTTCCGGCTGAAGCAGGTTCTGCCGCCAGGCGTTCCATGATCGCGCCTGTCTGGTCAGTGGAGCGATCATTGACTGTGACGATTTGGTACTGGGGATAATTAAGTTGCAGAAGAGATCGGAGCGCGGGTTCAATTTCGGCTTCTTCATTGCGCGCCGGAACCACGATGGTGAGAGAGGGCAGCGGTGAATCTTGCGAGGGATTCCACTTGGGCTGGGTGAGATCGGCCACTTCAGAAAAATGCAAAGCAAGCTGCAGGGCGGGAACCAGCCAGATGATTGTCAGCAAAAGACCTGAAATCCAGTAAGGCAACGTCCAGTCAAACACAATCATGCTTGCTGGACCTGGAAGCGCGGAGCAAACTTTGCGCCATAAAGAAGGATGAGCCCGGAGAGCGCGGCGGCGGCAAAGGCCACCCAGAAAGCCACCTGCAGGGAACCTGTCTTGTCAGAGATGCGGCCAATGAGCGTGGGAGAAAAGGCGTCGCCCAGCAAATGAATGATAAAGACGTTGACGGCGAGTGCCGTAGACCGAATATTGGCTCTTATGGAGTTGACCAGCGCCGCGTTGGTAGGGCCGGTGCCGACGAGAACAAAAAATACGGCGACAAACATAGCTGGAAACATCAGCGGACCAACAGCATAAATTGCCGCCACCATGAATGGGACGGCGATCAGCATCGCTATGCCCGAGAATGAATAGTAAGCGCCGTAATAGCGTTTGAGAAGGCGGTCGCCAATCCAGCCGCCCAGCAGAGTTGCGCCAATACCGTTGATGATCACGATAATACTGAAATCGACGTTCGCAGTCTTCACATCAAGCCCGCGCAGCCGCTGCAGGAAAGTGGGAATCCACACCTGCATTCCGCCCATGGCAAACGTGTAGGCCGCCATGCCGAAAGTAGCTGTCATGAATGCGCCATTGCGCATCAATCCGCCAAGTATTCCCTTCGTCTTGGCTGGCGTAAAAGCTTCGTGCAGACCGCGAGGCGGTTCAGGAAGCATCCAGAGCAGAAGCGCCAGAAGGAAGCCGGGAATTCCGGCGGCCATAAACGGCACGCGCCAGCTACCAAAAGCATGCGCCAGGTAGCCGCCGACAAAGTATCCGGCGGCGCTTCCTACAGGCAATCCCAGAAAAAAGATGGAGAGCATACGGCCGCGCTTGAGCAGCGGAAAGGAATCGGCAATCAGCGTGGGAGCGATCGTCGCGTAACTGGCTTCACCAATGCCGACGATGGCATGACGAAAAAGAAGCTGGTTATAGTCATGCACGAACCAGGTAAGAAAAGTGAAGCCGCTCCAGATAAAAATGCCGAAGACTACAATGCTTTTGCGGGGAAAGCGATCACCCATCCAACCGACCACCGGCGCGGCAAACATATAAGTGAAAAAGAAGGCGCTGGTCAGCAGGCCAATTTTGGCATCGCTCACCAGAAATTCTTTTTTCACGTCAGACTGCACCGCAAAAAGCACATTGCGGTCAATGTAATTCAGGATATTCAGCCCGGTAAGCACCGCCAGCAGCAGGCGAGGATAGAGTTTCGGCGGCATGGATGGAGGGATTATACGCGGGAAAGCAGTTATTTCTTCGGCCTAGGCCATCTGGCTTCCACGGTCGTCCCAATCCCGCCGCGGGGGCGGAACACACCTTTCACTACCGCCCACTTTGGCTTGCAGGCGCGCACCACATCTTCCAGCACCTGGTTCACGATGTTTTCCTGAAAGATGCCCAGGTTGCGATAGTGCAGCAGATATTCCTTGAGCGATTTCAGTTCCAGGCAAAGTTTGCCGGGCATGTAGCGGAGCTCCAGTACGCCAAAGTCGGGCAGGCCGGTCTTGGGGCAGACGGAGGTGAATTCCGGCACGTCAATCAGAATTTCATAGGCGGGAAACTGGTTGGGCCATGTATCAATTTCAGGAAAATCATGGTCGAGCCCTGATTTTGCGTGATCGTCCGTATAGCCTGTACGATGTGACATCAGGAACCTATTGTAACAACCGCTTTTCAAGGACGTAACCGCGGGGGCGGGACGATCATCTAAAATAGAACCACCCGGTAAATTAGAACCATCCGGCAGAAAAGTTTGAATGCGCGTACAGGCGAACGCGCAAGAAGATGGAACTCTGCGCCGAAGTCCCGGGTCGAATAACGTCAGTTTGATAAAGATTCATCACTGGCGCGATGAACGTCTGCCTTAAGGCCCGCGATTCGCGAGCGAATCTCTAGACGCTGACACGGGTAATGGATCAGTTTCAATCAACTGATTTCACTACGGGATATACTTGCAAGTTTGGTCAATTGACCAGCTTTCCAGATCATGGCGAGACAAAGCCGAAATAACGGACGCAGGCCCGTGCTGGTGGTGGTGGTCCTGGTGATAGCGGCGGTGCTGCTGTTTACGGGCATCAATCGCCGCCGCGTAGTAACGCCGGTGCGCGCGGAAAGAGTGGCGCGTCAGGAAATCGCAAGCGTGATCTCCACCAATGGCAAAATTGAGCCGATTAACAGCTTTGAAGCACATGCACCCGCGCCTGCAACAGTGAGTAAAGTCCTTGTAGCGGAAGGCGACCACGTAAAAGCGGGCCAACTTCTGGTGAAGCTGGATGACGCTGAAGCCCGGTCGCAGGCGGCGCACGCGCTGGCGCAGTTGCGGTCCGCGGAGGCGGCCTTGAGCGGCATTAAAGCTGGCGGCACACAGGAGGAGTTGCTGACGAGCCGCGCTGACCTGACCAAAGCACAGGCCGAACAGGCCGATGCCCAACGCAACCTGACAGCAATCCAAAAGTTACAGCAGAGTGGCGGAGCGTCACCGGCAGAGCTGGAGGCGGCGCAAAACCGGGCGAAGAAGGCGGATGCCGACGTCCAGTTACTGCAAGCCAAGGTCAATGGCCGTTATTCTTCGCCCGAAGTGGCCAAGGTGGAAGCATCGGCAGCGGAGGCCCGCGCAGCGTATTCTGCCGCGCAAGATTTGCTGCAGCACTCCAATATAACGGCGCCCTTTGCAGGAACCGTCTACCAGCTCCCGGCAAAGGCAGGAGGATATGTGAATGGCGGCGACCTGCTGGTGCAGGTGGCGAACCTGGAAAAAGTGAGAGTCCGCGCATTTGTGGACGAACCGGAGATTGGACGGCTGGCAGTAGGCCAAAAGGTGGAAATCAAGTGGGACGCGATTCCGGGCCGAACGTGGGAAGGAACGCTGACTCGCGTTCCAACTTCCGTAACCATGGTGGGAACGCGGACCGTGGGTGAGATTACTTCTGAGATCGACAACTCCGACCGCAAGCTGCTCCCGAATGTGAATGTAAACGTGAGCATTATTTCCGCCCGGCATGACAATGCCCTTACCGTATCGCGCGAGGCAGTGCATGACGTGGACGGCAAACGGTACGTTTACAAGATCGAAAACGACAAAATTCTGGCGCAGGAAGTGCAGACTGGCCTTTCCAGCCTGACGCGCGTCGAAGTGCTCAAAGGGATTCCGGAAGGCGCATTGATCGCGCTGGGCGCAATTAATGCGCAGCCTTTGCGCAATGGCATGGATATAAAGGTGGTTGAGCGTTGAGGTTCCTGGTCCGGTTGGCGGCTCTCATTTTCTTAGTCATCGGCACCTTGGCCGGGGCGGATATTGATCCGGCTGCCCTGCTCAAAGCCGGCAAGGCAGACCAGGCAATCCATGCGTTAAACCAGGACATTGCACGCGCCCCCAACGACTCGCGCGCTTATCACCTGCTTTCCCGTGTTTACTTCCAGCTTGAGCTCTGGGACGACTCCATGCACATGGCGGAGAAGGCGCTGGCGCTTGATCCGCAAAACAGCTCATACCATTTGTGGCTGGGGCGCGCCATGGGCAGAAAAGCGGAACAGGCCAATCCATTTGCCGCTTTTGGGCTGGCGCGCAAGGTGAAAACCGAATTCGAACGAGCTGTGGCGCTGGACGCCAACAATCTGCCGGCACGCGCTGACCTGAGCGAGTATTACCTTGAGGCTCCGGGCTTTCTGGGTGGCGACAAGAACAAAGCCAGGCAGCAAGCCGACTATGTTGCCGGGCATGATCGCGCGCTGGCCAGCTACATTTATGCACGCGTGCAGGAAAAGCAGGGCAACAGCGGCGCGGAAGCGGAATATAAAAAGGCGATTGCAGCCAGCAACAGGCCCGCGCGTTACTGGGTGGAACTGGCATATTTTTATCGGCGCACGGGACGGTTGAACGAAATGGAAGATGCCATCCGCCATGCGGTCGCCACGGTACAGCAGGGAGAACCCAGCGAATTTGATGCAGCCGCGCTGCTGCTGCATTCCGGGCGCGACTTTGCCGGGGCTACGCAGATTTTGAGGCACTATGTCTCAGAGGAAGATCCGGCAGAAGACGGCCCGGCGTTTCGCGCGCACTACCTGCTGGGAGTCCTGCTGGAAAAACAAGGCAAACAGAAAGAAGCCACAGCCGAGTTCCAGACTGCGCTGAATATGGCATCAGAGTACCGCCCGGCGCAGGATGCGCTGGCACACGTTTCCCGATAAAATCACGTCTTTCCACACCATCCGAAAAATTCGCGCAGGTGAAAAAAATGAAATTGCATGCCCGTGTCGTCCTGGTTGCAGCGTGGCTAATGGCGCTGCCTCTAACTCTGCTCGCGCAAGATGTCACTTCCGGAAAGGACAAACCGCTGGCATTTCGCACCGCCATTGAACTGGCGCTTAAGAACAGCGCCACCACAGGGCTTTCAGAGGCAGACTTGCAGCGCGCGCAGTCGGTGGTCCGGCAGACGCACGACGTCTTTCTGCCGCAGATGGTGCTCGGTTCAGGGCTGGGAGGATCCTACGGCTTCCCGCTGAGTCTGGAAGGCGCGGCGCCTTCAATCTTTAACGTGAATTTTCAGGGTGCGCTGTTCAATTTGGCGCAGCGAAACAATGTGAAAGCAGCCAAGAGCGAGACGGAAGCCACAACGGCGCAAAATGCCGATCGCCGCAATGACGTGATCATGGAGACTGCTGTGGACTACGTTCAGCTTGATTTGCTGGATTCATCGCTGACAATTCAGAAAGAGCAGCAGCAGTTTGCGCAGAAATTTCAGGATATTGTTACGCAGCGCATTCAAGCCGGTCTGGATAGCCAGGTAGAGGGAACGCGTGCAAAATTGGCTGGCGCAAGGACGCGGCTGGACATTGCACAAACACAGGCCGCGGCCGACCAACTGCGCTTGCGCCTATCCCAACTAACTGGATTGCCGGTCACCGCAATCAAGACAGAAACGGAAACAATTCCTGAAATGCCTCCGGTCGCTCAGGACGAGGATTTGCCGAGCGAAGCGGTAAAAAATAATCCTTTGGTGAAAGTCGCGGAGGCCGCAGCGCAGGCAAAAGCATTTCGTGCGGAGGCGGAACGCAAGCAGCTTTATCCGGCGGTGGATTATGTTGGGCAGTATGCGGTGCTGGCGCGGTTCAACAATTACGACCAGTTTTTCCAGAAGTTCCAGCGCCACAATGTAACGGCCGGTGTGGCTATCCGGTTCCCTTTTTTCAATCCAATGCAGCGCGCCGCTGCTGATGCAGCCAAAGCGGACGCGGCGAAGTCTCGCAAGGAAGCGCAGACGGTGAAAGAGCAGGTGAGCACGGACACGCTGAAGCTGCAACGCTCAGTTGAACAATTGGCGGCTGCCCGTGAAGTAGCACAATTGGAGCATCAACTGGCGCAGTCTGACATTGAAGCTACGCAGGCAAAGATTGAGAGCGGCGCGGCCACACTGAAAGATGAAGAGAACGGCCGCGTTGCCGAGCATGAACGTTACACCGCGTATCTGAACTCCAGCTTTGAGCTGGATCGCGCACAGATCCAGTTGATGCGCCAGATCGGACAATTAGAAACCTGGGCATTAACTCCGCCGAAGCGGTAATCACGACTCGGACTGTTCCTTCACCATGACAATCTCGCCAGCCAAAGACGACCCTGCTTCAAGCGCGAGAAAACGTACGCGTCCGCTGGCAACGGACCGGCCAGCAGCGTCAGTAATCGTAGCTTCCCAGACCTGTGTACGACGGCCACGCATCAGCGGTCGAGCGGTGGCGCGGAGCTTCCCTTCCCGCACTGCGTTCAGGAACGACGTATGATTTTCCAGCCCAACCACGGACTGATTGCGAGGCAGAGCCGCTAGCGCAGCGCCGACCGAAGCCACAGTTTCAATCAGGCCTGAATGCACGCCGCCATGAACAATTCCGTAGGCTTGGAGATGCTGCGCAGTAATCTCCAACTCGGCAATAACTTCATCGCCCGTGGCCTGGATAAAGTGAATGCCCATCGCCTGGTTCCAGCCTCCCCGAACAGCGTTCAGCGCAGCGGCAAAGTTTCCATCAGCAGAGGCGGTGAGAACGGGTCGAGTGGTCATAGCGGGCAATTCTAATGCAAAACCTTACTTCGAATTCACACGGACAAATGCGGATCAGGACCGTTGGTCGCAAAAACTTTCAACTGAAGTTTAACCTTTACTCCAAATAGCAAACTCCAAAGTGCTGGTCGCCGCATTCCGCGCAACTACCGGCAGATTGCTCCGGCGTAACAACCATGGGATATTCGCAGGCAGTGCATGTCTCCCAAGGCGAAATCTGGTTCGCAGTGAACCCATAGCGCTGGCGCAGAACTCTCTCGGCCTCGACGACAATCCGCTGGCACTCTGCGGCGGTGAGGAGTTCATGCCTCGCTGCCCAGGCCTGACGATCAGCATAGTCAGGGAACTTTGGAGCTTCTCCCCATTGCCATGAAGGATCAGTGGCGTTTCGGCTGCGGCCAAGCAGATGCAAGTGAACGCGGCGATGCTCAGGGCCAGATTTCATCCCGCGAGATCCGGGACCGCTAGGCTCTGCGGCAAAATTCAGCGCCCAGTTGCCGGCTTCCCAATAGTTGATGCAGCCGCTTTCAAGCTGCGGCAGAGTGCGCAACATGGCCTGTCCGGCAGCTGCGACCAGAAATGACCACTGCGTAAGCTCGGCGGCAGTAAGTTCGCCGCGTTCCCAGACTTCACGCGGAGGATTAACCACCAAGTTCCCGCCATCTTCGCGGCTCACCAGAACTGCTCCTTTATCCGGCAACGCCAAATGGCCGCCGACGCAGGTAAAAAGTGTCCGTCCCAAGCGAGAGGCTCCTTTATGTCCCAGAGTAGCAGATGAAAAGTCCGCAGCTCTGGCGTGCAGCTCTGCAATTCCAGCTCTGCAGGTCAGAGGGGCGCAACTCGACGTTCAGAGGGAGCATCTCTTTTTAAGAACCGACTAGAGGGAATCCACCATGATGAAACGCATACTTTTAGCTACGCTATTTGCAGGCTTGACGGCCTTCACCGCCAACGCACAACAGAATCTGCCTTCAGGCACTGAGATCAAAGTAAGAACAGACACTGCCATTCCCGCCAAACCAGCGGCTGATTCACGCTACAGCGCCAGCGTGAGTGACGATGTAAAAGACAGTTCCGGCAACGTCCTGATCCCTCGTGGATCGCGCGCTCGCCTGGTTGCCGTTCCGTCCAATGACGGCAAAGATACCAACCTTGATCTGCGCTCCGTGACCATCAACGGCACGCCATACCTGATTGACGCAAGCGGTTCCGGCAGCGGCACTCCCGGCGGACTGGGCGCCAACAAGCGCACCGGAATGTACGTGGGCGGCGGCGCGGCAGTTGGCGCATTGCTCGGCGCACTCATGGGCGGCGGCAAAGGCGCGGCTATCGGCGCAGTGCTCGGCGGCGGCGCTGGCGCGGGAACACAGGTCCTTACCGGCAAGAAACAGGACCTTCCAGCGGAAACGCAGCTCAGCTATAAGCTGGCCACCAACGCGCAATTAAGGCCACTCTCCAGAAACAATTCAGGAACGTCGAACCCACAGAGGTAAGAGCTAGTAAGTTGTTGCTCCAAAGCCCGGTGCGCACGCGCCGGGTTTTTTGTTCGGTTCGACTTCCTGCCTCCTTCCAAAGCGATTTACAGTATTCAAGCAGAGGAAATACAAATAACAACATGTGCGGACGTTACCGACTAACGGCCAAAGAGCGCTGGCTGAGCAACTACTTCAATCTCGATCCAGAAGACATAGCCTGGGCTGCCCGATGGAACGTCGCGCCAACGCAAGAAGTCGCTACTATCCGGCAAGATCATCAAAAGCCAAAGCGCATCTTCGCACTCATGCGCTGGGGATTGATTCCTTACTGGGCTAAAGATGCCTCCATCGCCAGCAAAGCGATCAACGCCGTGTCAGAAACCGCTACAGAAAAACCCATGTTCCGTGAAGCTCTCCGCCGCCGTCGCTGCCTCATCCCCGCCGACGGCTTCTATGAATGGAAGCGCATCGGGCCAAAACTCAAGCAAACTTACAACATCGGCTTGCCTCACGATGGCCTGTTTGCCTTTGCCGGCTTGTGGGAACGCTGGAACAATCCTGAAGGAAATCCCGTGGAGACTTGCACCATTCTCACCACCCAGGCCAACGCCCTGGTTGCCGACATCCACAACAGAATGCCCGTAATCTTACGTCCAGAAAATTTTGACCAATGGCTTGATCCAGGTACCACCGACCCTGCCAAGGTTGCGGACTTGCTCAAGCCGTATAACGCGCGACTCATGCACAAGTATCCCGTCAGCGACTTTGTAAACCGTGCCGACAATGAAGGCCCTGAATGCGCACAAGAGATTGCTTCAGAGGCTGCGGTGCAACAGAAGTTGTGGTAAGGCGGCCCCCACTAGATTTTCGATCACCTGATCACTTGCGATCACCAGATTCGCCCGCCTTTGGCTGCTCTCAGTGTCTCCGCGATCGGGGTTTTTGCCTTTGCGATCACCGGATCACTCGATGACCAGATTCACCCGATCTTGGTATCCCTCCCCCTGCCCGTTAATTAGGATTACAAAGCACTTATGCACCACATCCCAGTCGAATCCCCAGATTGGCGGAGGATTTTGGTTTTCCGATCTCGCGCGATGTCGGCGATTTCTACCCCATCCGCCATTTTTAACCTTTTGTTGCAAACAAAGGCACTTATTCCAATCGACCCTTGGGTCTCCCTTGCGTGACGCTTGGGTGGCCCTTGGGCCACGCTTGGGCCACCCAAGCGCCACCCAATCCCAAACCCAATCCCAACGGCTCCCCATTGTCGCGCCGCTTTTGCGTGTGAATGGGCGGAATCCCAGTCGGCAGAGGGTTGCAACGGACGCACGCCCCAAGTACCAAGTACTAAATACCAACTACCGGTTTCTCGGCTGATTGCTGAATGCTGATGGCTCAATGCTAATTTTTCAAAGACCATCCTCCAAAACACACTTCCGCCCGGAGGCCAATGTAGAACTTTACCATTTGTTCGCCTTTATGTCAAGAGAAAAGAGTAGGAACGCAAACCCAACACGTAATCGCCAGCGTCGTGTTGACAACATTAAGGGCACGTTATCCACAATAATTTTAGATTCGACTATTGTTCGCTAACACATTTTCTGGTAAATTCTTGCAGTGGCGAATGACAACAAGTTCTATCTAAGCTTTTTCAGTGGTGCGCTGGGCCTGGATCTTGGGTTGGAAAAAGCTGGACTCATACCACTAGCGGTCAACGAATTCGATCCCAAAATATGTGAGACGATCCGCCTAAATCGACCAAAGCTGAGGCTCTATGATTTCGATATTCGAAAGTTGAACGCGACTGTCCTGTGTAGAGACTTGGGAGTGGAACGTGGTGAACTCTTCGCCATTGTCGGAGGCCCGCCTTGCCAGGCTTTTTCAACCGCAGGCCGAAGGCTCGGTCTTAATGATGACCGTGGAAATGTATTTCTGCACTTTATCAAACTGATTCTTGACCTTCAGCCTAAGTACGCGATTTTTGAGAACGTGCGTGGCCTGCTTTCCGCACCTTTACAGCACAGGCCACATGATATGCGCGGGCCAGGGTGCGCACCTTTGACACTGAAAGAGAAGCCTGGTGGTGCATTACTTCACATTTTGGATTTGCTAGAAGGGGGAGGATATTCGACTACCTTCACGCTCTACAATTCAGCGAATTACGGTGTTCCTCAGATTCGGGAACGGTTAATATTCTTCGCCTCTCGCGATGGCGCGGCTGTCCCTTTCATTCCCCCAACACACAGCGAAAATGGCCGTGATAATCTGGCCATGTGGCGAACAGTGCGAGATGCAATACGGCAATTTCAAAACAGGAGCGGCGAATGTGGGCAGTTTCCCGAAAAACGCCTGAAATATTTCAAGATGCTCAAAGCGGGGCAAAACTGGAAGGACTTGCCGCCTACTGTCCAGCGCACCGCCATGGGCGAAAGTTGGTACGCTAACGGCGGAAAAACCGGTTTTTACAGACGACTATCTTGGTGCAAGCCATCGCCTACGCTCGTCACCCGGCCAACGATGCCAGCAACGGCACTCTGCCACCCCACAGAACTTCGACCGCTGTCAGTGCGAGAATATGCTGCGATCCAAACTTTTCCAGAAGAGCATGCATTTGTTGGAAGCGTAGACGATAAGTACAAACAGATTGGCAATGCTGTGCCCCCTCTCTTTGGCGAGGCGATTGGAAAGCACATTATTCGATTTGATGACGGGAAATTGACTGAGACACGCTTCTCGCAACGGTACAGCCGGTATGTACGGACCGACCATGAATCATGGCGAGCGTCTATAGATTCGGGGCAAAAAAAGCTCTTTATTTAGGTGTTTCCAAAAGGACTTTAATGCGCTCGCCCACATCCGCAGAGATATCAAGCAAATCGTCGTAAGTGCGGCTATCTCCTAAGAGTGTCCAGAACTCTCGTCCGATAAGCATGTCCTTCCCAATATCCAAAAACTGTCGCGCATAACCATGGGTATAAGGATTCCCATCGCCGTAAGGATTATAGGCGGCAGCCGCATAAGCTTGAGCGGCATGCCCCTTCCGCAAGGCTGTGATCAGCAAAATATCCTGTTTCATTTTTTTGCACTGCCCTTTGTTGGGGCCTGGGGTTTTCATCTCAAAATACATCTCTGATTTATCGTGCCGCAATACGAAATAGGTCAGAACGCACTGATTTATCGGCGCCGCCAGGTGATTGGACTGTGAGGACCTCTTTGATGTCGCCATCGCGATTAGGTTTTCGTTTCGGCCGGCCGTGGTCCATCTCTTCAGTTATTTGTTCAATGTGAGCTGCGGCTGCTGGCTGGATTCGCCCCTCCACCAAAAAGTTGGAGTGGGCTTCTTCATGAAACTGGCTGGCCACGATTTTTGCAATCTGCTGAAACCAAGAACCCGAACGTGTAGAGAAGGAGCGTTCCGAAAATCGTACCTCCGCCAAGATCGGCAGTAGGCGCACATGGAATGGCTTCTCGCCTGTTGCAGCGCGATGTTCTTCAACATATCTGCTTACAACCTTGTACAAGTAATCGGCAATTGCAGCGCGGGTTTGTATGTTTAATGCCAATTCAGCCTTCTCTTTTACAGAGCAGAGTATTTATCTTTCTGAGGACGGACTGCACATTTGTTTTGAGATCGCATTCCCAAATATGAACAACGGCAATACCCCGTTTCCGTAGAAGACGGTCCCATTTTTTTGCGCGCTGCTGATTGCGCTGGATCTTGGTCTTCCAAAATGCGCGGTTGACCTTTGGAATATGACCACATTCTGGGCAGCCGTGCCAGAAGCAGCCATCTACGAAAAGCGCGATCCGGTGGCGGTAAAAGAAGAAGTCAGGATGACCTGGAAGATCAGGATGTAAACGCCAACCTGCGATTCCTGCCCCTACAAATCCGTACCTGAGCCGCATTTCAGTGGTTCGATTTCCTCTCCCACGCACTTTGCTCATTGCAGCGGATCGAAATGGAGGAACACTTTCGAAGCGACCTCCCTTCAGCTTTTTTCGCAGTAGTATCTCCATTAAGTGTTTCTCACCTATGCTTGCGCTTCTTACTTTGCGTATCGCAACGCTTTTTGCCAACGAGTTTACCGCTATTTAGGATTAATATTTTGTCCCAATCGATTTGGCCGTCCGCAGTCCCAAATTCCTGCCGAAACTCCCTCTCAAATTTAATTATTGCTCTTTTATGCGCTTCTCTATAAGCGTCCCGGTGCTGATCAGCCTTTTTCGCCAAAGGAAGAAAGATCCTACGATATAGATCAGGATCGTCCGAAATCTCTTCCCAAAATGCTTGGCCTGAGACTTCCCGAAATCTCTTTTTGCGAGTTGGAGGCGACAAACGTCGGCCGTAACCGTAGCCCACCACGGGCTCAAATGCCAAGCCCGGAAGTCTTTGGCGACACTCGTCGAATGCAGATACTTGGTCCCTCCGACTTCCGGCATTAAACGCTTTAGGACCGGATTTCACAGCATATGCACGCACAGCCTGTCCGCCATAGAGTTCAAAATCTACGGAATTTGTCATTGATTTCTTCCGTCCCCTAATGCGAAGAGCAACCGTTTCAAAAAAAGCGTCGCCAAAAATCCCCTCATCAGAAGAGGAAAGGTATGCAGCCAATAATGCGCTGATAAGTTTTCGAGGATTATCAACCCCAATTGCGCGGAAAAGGTACGGGTTCTTCCGTTGAAGCAAGTTCTTAAGATCAAGTTTTTCAAAAGAATCGAGTCGACGTTTACGAAACTTGTCCAGAGCTTCGCTGACTATTTTTGCAAGCTTTTTTGAGTCCGGAGATTTCTTCCTTCGTGCCATTGAAGTTTAGGTTATTAAAAGTTCCTTTCGCGAATTATGGGGTACTCAGCTCATTTTATATCTCTGCTACTTATTTCATATCTTCTGACAAATGTTCCAGCTATGAGGAACGACTTATCAGCCCATGTCGGTTCGAACGCCTAGTTTACCCAACCGCCCTGCTGCGCACTCCGCTTCGCTTCGGGCCCCCTTTGCCTGCGGTGTTGGCATGAATGGGCAAAGGCGGAAAGACTCGTGGGAACGCAGGCGGGTATCGGCGCTGGCGCGAATCGAGCAGGCAATTTTTCTGTGGGACGGTTGATTGATTTTCTGACGGCGTTGGGCTAGGACGTGAAAATCACTGTGACTCCGGCGCGGAAGGAGCAGGGGGTGGTTGCCTGATTCAGCTCTTGCGCTTCACACAATCAAAGGAACCACAGATGCCAGGACATCTCCCACCGCAGATTGCGAGATACCAAAATGCGGTCAGGCTGGGCGCCCCTGGGACCGCTCTTCCCCTCCGGCCAAAATTTCCTCTACAACTCTTAAAAACTTCTCTGGATTGTCGGGCGAAACGTGAAAGTTACTCGGGACTTTTTCTTCGCCAACACGCTCAAGCGACATTATGGCAGCGGGGGAACTACCACGAAAGGCTTCTATCAATGCGATCTTGTCAGAAGGGGGAATCGAATGACCAAGCACAAACAAATCGAAGCCGCCTTTTCGGCAATGCTCAATGGCTTTGCTGAATCCAAGAGACGACGTGACGCTGTACCCCTTCTGCTCAAGCAGCATCTGCCGTGTCGCGAGCAGGCTCACGTCATAGGAAACCGAGAGTATGCGCTTCGACATTCTGGTCAACACCTCCCAAAGGTATATTCTGAGATGCTGGATTAAAGTTGTCAACGCCCTTCATTTCCGCCTTATTCGTCTAAGTGTTCGCTCTGTATTCGTCTCGTCAGAGGGAATTAGCCCTATACAACTCACTTGAGGTACACCACTTTCCTGCTTCAGTCGGACTGCATCTAACTAACGAATAGCGGGAATCCAATAAGCATTCAGGCGATGCAGATTTGTACGCAGTTATCGGCATTTGCCCGGAAGGATGGGGACTGATGAAGATTTATAAGGGCATGCGTATTTTGAGTTCGATGGTGTTGATGGGCGCGCTGGCTGCGCCTCTGGCGCTTCAGGCCCAGGACCACGACCGCGATGACCACAAAGATCGCGACGATCACGCAAAGAACCAGCGGGTTTACGACCGCGATCACAAGGACTACCACAACTGGAACCAGGACGAAGACCGCAACTATCGCCAGTGGTATACGGAGTCACACCGGGACAAGGACTATCGCGATTACAACCGGCTGAACAAAAAAGATCAGAACGCCTATTGGAACTGGCGTCATCAGCACGGCGACAATGACGACCACCACGACAAAGACCACGATCGCGACCATCGCTAATAGCTAGCCAATCGTATTAGCCGATTTACGCCGAAAAGCCCGGAGTGCAAAGCTCTGGGCTTTTGTTTTTTTGCCAGCCCGGCCCCGCAGAACATGGCGCGGAAAGCTGCTGCTGCTGCAATCGGCCAAAACTACCCAGGTGTATGAATGTTGTTCCGGCAAAAATATATTGCAAGTTTGTCTCTGGATTTACGATCCTATGAAGCCTATACGTGTAGTTATCCCATTAGCCTCCACATAGGAGAACGCTGCCATGCAAGCTTGCCACCTATCCAGATCATGGATGGTTTCCCTTCTGTTCCGAGCTGTAGCGGTTTTCATTGTAGTTTTCACATCACTTCCCACGCCCGTTTTCGCGCAGGACTCGCCCGGGCACTTTGAGGTGGGCGGAAATTTCACCGCTGTGCGCTTCGGCGCTGGAGAGTTTGGTCCGGGAATAGAAGGTGATCTCAACTTTGGCCGGCATTTCGCGCTCGATGGCGCATATAGCTGGCTTCCCACCATTTCCACGCACGTAATGACGGGACTTTTTGGAGCTAAAGTGGGTACCCGCACCCAACACTTCGGCTTCTTCGGCAAAGTCCGGCCAGGTTTTATCAGCATTGGCGACACCCTGCGTGCAGAAACAATCATTCTTGTCCCGACTGCATTGCCTGCGATCACTAACCGGTTTGGCCGTCTAACCGAGCGGGCGCTCGACCTTGGCGGGGTGATGGAATACTATCCTGCCCGGCATTGGGCCTTGCGCTGGGATGCGGGCGACACGCTGCTGTTCCGGGAGCCCGGGACGAAAATCACTATTATTGGACTTCCCATTGCTGTTGACCCTTTGCGGCTTCCCAGCGGCACAACCAACAATTTTCAGTTCAGCACCGGTGTTCATTACCGATTCTGAAGGCCTACACACACTCTTGGCCTTTGGCATTACCAATCAAAATGCATCCGGGGGCCAGGGCTGTGGACGTCAACTCTGCGGTTTCTCGGAAAGGATTGGGCCCTGTTATTTTTCCGCGGCTGGAGAGGGCTTGGCCTTGGCTTTTGCTGCCGGCTTGGCAGCAACCTTGGCTGGCGTTTGCAACGATGCACGAAGCTCGCGGGTCCTTACCCGCTTGGCGGCATGGGATCGGTTACGCGTGTTTTTGCGGGCATTGGTTTTTGGCATGGAATCGAGCTCCCCTCAGTCTTCAGAATCGAAATAATCTCTTGGTGTCTGTTTACATCCTAACTGAAAAAGCTGAAAGAACGCGCGGGAAGCCCGAAAAGCTGAAACGCGATAATAAACGTCGCCACGGCGGTACCGCAACAGGCGATGTGCATTCGGCGTCCTGCATCTGCACAGGCTTAGAGATCGGATAGAGGATTTCCTGAATCGTCAATGCGCTTGTCCATCTGCTTATACAAGAAATCAGCATTGAAGAAATATATGCCCCCTCCGGCAAACGTCACGATGACACCGTCATTCATCTGATCGACGCTGATGATTTTCTCCGTCATCCAGCAATTGTCCTGCCTTTAAGAAGAGATGTCAGTCCTTCATCGGACATTGGGCATCAAATTAATGAAGAAACGCAGGCACTCACCCGGCTTAACCAGAGGCACGGACTCCATGCGCCGGATGAAGAGGCATTCGGCTTGCCGCTCCTGATAAATTGTTAGCGTGAACATCGTCCTGAATTCCGCTGAAGCCCGGGTGCTGGGATCGCTGGTGGAAAAAGACATCACCACGCCCGATTACTATCCGCTTTCACTCAACGCGCTCATCAACGCCTGCAACCAGAAGAACAATCGCGAGCCGGTAACGAACTTTGACGAAGAAACCGTCCGGCTGGCGCTGCGCAACCTGAGCGATAAGCGACTGGCTGGTCCCGCCGGCGGCGCCGATGGACGCGTAACCAAGTACGAGCATCGCCTGCAGGAAGTCTTTAATTTTACCCGCCCTGAAACCGCGATCCTGTGTGTGCTGCTGCTGCGGGGCCCGCAGACGCCCGGCGAGCTGCGCGGGCGCACTGAGCGCATGCATCGCTTTGAAGACCTGGATGAAGTTTTGAGCGGACTGCAACAGCTTATGCGGCGCGAACCTCCGCTCGCCAAGGCGCTGGGACGTCGTCCGGGGACAAAAGAAATCCGGTACGCGCATTTGCTTTCCGGCGACGTGGAAGCCTGGGAGCCGCCGGCAGAAATGGCCTCAAGCTCTGGCTCAGCCGACGCGGAGCGCCTGATTCAACTGGAAGAACAGGTGGCAACGCTGCGCAGCGAAGTGGCGGACCTGAAGCAACAGATGGCGGAGTTCAGGAAGCAGTTCGAATAATTCTTGCCGCTGATTTCCTCATCCGCGGTACCTGCGAAAATCCATGGTAAATCTTTACCGCCGGATACAGGTTCTTGTCAGGTAAGGCCCTTAATCCCTGAAACTCGGTAGCAGGCCCTATTTCAGCCGCAGGCATTTGCGGCAAAAATTTCTACCAGCAACCTACATTCAATTATTCGAGCCATGCGTTTGCGCTCACGTCAGGGGGAGACTGGTGAGAGTCGCTGTTGCCATGCTATTGGTGTTTTTAGGACCATCGGTCTTTGCGCTGGCCCTGGCAGAAGATGGACGCCGCGTGCCTGCGTCCGCTTCCGATTCCGCGCCGCCGGCTTCGCTATCAACCGCAAGCGCTGCTTCCACAACTTCAGTTTCGCCGAATGCCCTGGTAGCCACAGTGCTTCCTGATGCGCCGCCGATATCTGAAGAATTAAAGGCTGTTGAACCCTCACCCGCTGGGACACTGTCGATAACGCCCGCTCCCACCGCATCATCGTTCGGCAGCGATTTTCTCGCCAACAACAGTCTCGCCTCGATTCACGCATTGCTCTCGCCGCCTGCAGCCTTGATCAAGCTTAAGCCTCAACCGCGCACACATGGCTTCTTTGACTCGCGCAACAGACTCGGCTTCGCTACTCTGGGAGCATCGCTCACCGCGGATGCGCTCTCCACCCAAAAAGGGCTTGCATATCCCGGCTTTGTGGAAATGAATCCTATTGCGCGTCCCTTCGTGCAGACGCGCATAGGCGCGGCAGCCTATAACGCCGGCAGTTTCGGCCTGGTGGCGGGATTGATGTACTGGGCGCACAAAACGGAGCACCACAAACTGGAGCGCATTCTGCCCCTGGCAGTAGGGAGTTGGGAAGGTCTGCTCAGCGCCAGGAACTATCACGTGATTGCGAATCGGGCGCGATAACTCATCGCCTTGCTCTTCAGCTTTATAGGCTTCAGGGCCGAAATTTGATTGTCACAGAAGCTTTCACGTCCGTTGGCTAAGCATAGGCCGCAATGCTCAAGCATTACAGAGGCAACTGTCAATATCATTCGCGCTGGAATCTCACAGCCGCGGCTTGCTAAAACTATCTGGGAATAAAACCCTTGCAGGCGAGTTCTTCCAGTACATCTTCTCAACTCCTCATGGGCCGCACCCTTCATGCGGCCTTTTTAATCGACCTAAATCCGTTCAATCCATGTTGATCAATGGTAAGCAGTTATTCGGGAGCCGTACGGTGGTGCGGGAGCTTGCCCCTCACTGTAGAATGATGGCGCTCGCTGCATCCACGCCGCTACCATCGGGAAGGAATGAATGGCTGAGGAAACCGCTTCAAAATCACAGCTGCGACGCGCCATGGGCTTCTGGGACGTGCTGCTGTTCAACATTGCCGCCGTGCTCGGCCCGCGTTGGATTGCCTCGGCGGCACATAACGGCACATCTTCCATCAGCCTCTGGGTGCTCGCGGCTGTGCTCTTTTTTCTGCCCACGGCGCTCATCATCATTGAGCTCTCCACGCGTTATCCGGCGGAAGGCGGGCTCTATGTGTGGAGCAAAGAGGCCTTTGGCGACTTCCACGGCTTTGTGGCCGGATGGGCGTACTGGTCTTACACGGTATTTTATTTCCCTGGTCTGTTGACAGCGAGTGTAGCCATGTCCGTATATATCGGCGGGCCAAAGTATTGGGCACTTGCCAAGGATCCGCACTATCTGCTCTGGTCGTCTATGGCGCTTCTTGCCGTGGCAGTGATTCTGAACATCATAGGATTGAACATCGGCAAATGGTTGCAAAACGCGGGGGGCATTTCCACTTATTTGCCTTTGCTCATGTTGATTGGCATTGGTGCGTACCTGGGCCTGCACCGGGGAAGCGCAACACATTTTTCCTTCCAAAACATTTTCCCGCATCTGAATCTGGATACGGTCAACTATTGGTCCCAGATTGCGTTCGCGTTTACCGGCATGGAACTTGTTTGTGCCATGAGTGAAGAGATTCGTGACCCGCGCAAGACATTTCCCCGCGCAATCTACGCATCGGCAGCGCTTATTGCATTGATCTATATTGCCGGGACCATGGCAGTGTTGGTCATCCAGCCTGCCACGGGAACAGACACGCGCTCCGGGGTCTTCCAGGGCATCAGCAGCGGTGCGGCAACGCTTGGAATTGCGTGGTTTGGAGTAATAGCCGCTCTGCTGGTTACGGTTGGAAATGCCGGCGGCGTCGGGGCCACAGTTGCGGGAGTAGCGCGCGTCCCTTTTGTCGCTGGAATTGATCACTACCTGCCTTCCTTTTTTGGCAAAATCCATCCCAAATGGAAGACTCCCTACATCGCTATCCTGATCCAGGCAGGGATATCAGGCGTAATTCTGGCACTTTCGCAATACAAAGCAAGCTGGCAGGATGCTTATCAGTTGCTGGTGGATGCAGCCATCATCCTCTACTTTATTCCTTTCCTTTATATGTATGCATCGGTGATCAAGCTCGCATACCGTGCTGATCGCAAACAGGAACAAGCGGTCCTTGTTCCTGGAGGCAAGCCTGGAGTGTGGATTGCCGGTCTTCTGGGGTTCTCTGTAACCTTGCTCTCCATTGTATTTGCCATGATTCCACCTGAGACCGAAAGCAAATGGCTCTTTGAGACAAAATTGCTGGGCGCAACCGCCCTCACCATCGCGATTGGACTTGCGTTGTACTGGAAAGGCGCGAGGAGCAAGAGAGCATCCAGTCACCTGCATGTTCCGACAAAGCCGGCATAGCGAACCTGTTCTCTTGAGTGCTAAGGTCGGATTCTGTGAAACGGCGGACACTTCCACTGCCACTAAGCATGCAGAGGCGCGTTCATGGCATTGCAACGGATCAGCGATCTTCATTTGAAGCAAATTATCAGCGACCGCGCTGCGCCGTATTTCCCTTCTCCACCGCACTGGGAAGATGAGGTTCTCTACTTCATGCTGGTGGACAGATTTTCTAACGGCCAGGAGAAAGGCTTTTTCGACGTAACCGGCACGCCGGTTCCTTCCGGCAGCACGCCGATGTTCGCCGCCTCAGATGCGGGAAACGCCGTCGGCAACGCAACAGACGCGGCAATATGGCGCGATGCTGGCGGGAACTTCGTAGGCGGCAAGCTGAGCGGGCTTACCTCAAAAATGGGCTACCTGCGCCGCATGGGCGTTACGGCTATCTGGCTTAGTCCGGTGCTCAAGCAAGTGAATGCCGATAACACCTACCACGGTTATGGCATCCAGAATTTCCTTGACGTTGATCAGCACTTCGGCACGCGCGACGATCTGCGCGACACAGTGAAGACCGCGCATGAAAACGGCATTCGCGTGGTGCTGGATATTATCCTGAACCATACCGGTGAGGTTTTTATTTATGACCCTGACCGCTATGACACTCTCGATAACAACGGCAATCACTTCTTAGATTCGCGCTGGGATGGACATCCATATCGCGTAAAAGGATTCAGAGACGCCGGTGGCGCGCCTTCCCTGCCGTTTGCCGACATTGATACCACGGCCCATCAAACGGCTTTTCCCAACGCTGCTGTTTGGCCTGCGGAATTTCAAGACCCGGCGAACTTCACTCAGCAAGGCCACATCAGCAACTTTGATTATTTTCCTGAATTTCTGGATGGCGACTTTGACAGCTTGAAAGACTTGCACCACGGCACGCGCGTGATGGTCAACAATCAAGACCAGATTGACCGATACATTGTTTCTCCCACGCTGGTGAATCTCTGCCAGGTTTATAAATTCTGGATCGCCTTTGCCGACCTTGACGGCTTCCGCATTGATACGGTCAAGCACATGGATCCCGGCGCTACTCGGTTTTTTGCCGGAGTAATTCATGAGTTCGCCGAATCGCTGGGCAAAGAAAATTTCTACCTGATTGCGGAAATCACCGGCGGACGCAACCGCGCCTATGATACGCAGCAAGTCACCGGCGTGGACGCGGTGCTTGGCCTTGACGATGTGCAGGACAAGCTGGAGTACCTGACCAAAGGCTACCGCAATCCTTCGGACTATTTTGATCTGTTCCGCAACTCGCTACAGGTACGCGCGGACTCGCACGTGTGGTTTCGTGACAAGGTAGTGACCATGACGGATGACCACGACCAGGTCCGCAAAGGCAACAACAAAGGCCGCTTCTGCGCGGCGGACCGCGGCAATGATCTGCTGATCGCCATGCTGGGGCTGAATGCCGCCACCATGGGAATTCCGTGTATCTATTACGGCACTGAACAGGCTTTTGACGGCGCAGGCGGCGGCGACCGGTACATTCGCGAATCGATGTTTGGAGGGAAGTTCGGCGCCTTTCGCACGCGAGATAGGCACTTCTTCAATGAGCAACATCCCGGCTACGTTGAACTGACCAAGATCCTTGCGCTCCGCCAGAAAGAGCCCGCGTTACGTCGCGGACGCCAGTTTCTTCGAGAGATTTCCGGCGATGGCATAAATTTTGGCTTGCCTGAAATGGTCCGCGGCCAACTTCGCTCGGCGGTGCCGTGGTCACGAATCTTCGTCGATGACGAACTCGTTTGCGCTATCAATACTGACCCGGGTGATGCCCACTCCGCCTGGGTGACAATCGAAAATTCCCTGCATAGCACGGGCGAAAAGCTCACATGCTTGTATTCATCCGATGCGGCGCAGATCGGCCAAACGGTAATGGTGGAAGCGCGCAACGGCAAGGCAGTAACCATCAGCGTACCCAAGGGCGGGTTTGTGGTGTTTAAGTGAGACCACGAACAGCTTGAGACAGCATGCTCTTTACTGAGTGATTTCCGCCATCTGGGCAGTCCGCCATAGTGACAGGGCGTTGGGGAATATATCGCGGCCCAATGAGGTTGTCGTGTTTAGGTGATCCTGAGCAAGGATCAGTTGTTACAATCCATTCGCATGCCTACCGTGCTCCGCTCCGGACCGTATCGATTTTACTTTTATAGTCACGAGCCAAATGACCTTCTCACGTGCACGTAGATCGAGACGATCTTTCAGCCAAGTTCTGGCTCGATCCCATTGCTTTGGCCCGAAATTTTGGCTTTAATGCGCGGGAATTAGGCGTGTTGTATGGCATCATAGTGGAGCACCAGCAACAGCTCCTGGAGGCTTGGCATGGGTATTTTGGCACTCGGCGCGGATGAAAGAGTAGCCGAAGTTTCGTTCACTGATTCTGCCCTGAGTGTGGGACTGAAGGACGGACGAACGATTACAGTGCCCCTTACCTGGTATCCCACGTTGCTGGATGCAACGCCTAAGCAAAGAATGAATTGGAAAATTGCCGGCGGCGGGTACGGCATTCACTGGCCAGACCTTGACGAAGACCTCAGCACGGAAGGGCTACTGCGCGGCGCGCCTGCTCCCCGCAAAGCGCAGAAGTCGTCGTAAAGAATCTTTTTAGTTCGCTCTCAATCCTGGAACTTCCTTGCTTTGCCTAACGTATTCTCTTGAGACAAGTCATACGTGTGCCCGCCAAATGCCCACGGCGGAAGGAGCGATTATGGGAAACTTCAGCTCGCAACTCAGGCAAGTGCTGCGGCGGCTGGTCCGTACGCCCATGTTTACCGCTGTAACGCTGATTACGCTGGCGGCGGGAGTTGGCGCAAACACGGTTGTGTTCAGCGTGCTTGAGGGCATCCTGCTGAAGCCGCTGCCGTATCCGCATTCTGAGCAACTGGTGGTGATTACCCACGTAGCACCGGGGATTAACGCCAAAGCAAATTTCCCCGGCGCGCCTTCCAATTACTTTATCTATCGCGACCAGAACCAGAGCTTTCAGGACGTTGCGATGATGACTGCCGATTCGGTGAGCATCACCGGCGTGGGCGAACCGGAGCAGGTTCGCGCCCAACGTGTTACTGACGGCATGACTTCGCTGCTGGGCGTGGCCCCAATTGTGGGGCGCAGCTTTTCACGCCAGGACGACCTGCCCAGCAGTCCTCAGACCGCAATGCTGATGTATGGCTACTGGCAACACAAGTTCGGCGGTGACCGCGCAATTGTTGGGCAAACCATTAAGGTGGACGGCAAGCAAACGCAGGTGATCGGCGTGATGCCGAAAGAGTTTCACTTTCTCGATCAGGATGACCCGGCGCTGCTGATTCCTTTCCAGTTTGATCGCGCCAAAACATTCCTGGGAAATTTCAGTTTTATGACCGTGGCCCGGCTGAAGCCAGGAGTGCCCATTGAACGGGCCTCTATGGATGTCGCCCGCATGCTTCCCATCGTAATGTCGAGCTTCCCTGCGCCGCCCGGCTTCAGCATGAAATTATTTCAGGACGCGCGCATACGCCCCAGGATTACACCCTTGAAAGACCGTGTGGTGGGCGACGTAGGCAAAATGCTCTGGATTTTGATGGCGGCGATTGGAATGGTTTTGTTAATTGCCTGCGCTAACGTCGCCAACCTGGTGCTGGTGCGCGTGGAAGGACGGCGACAGGAATTGTCGATTCGAGCGGCGCTTGGCGCGGGCTGGAGCCGCATTGCCGGTGAGCTGCTGTTTGAAAGCATTGTTCTGGGATTGCTGGGGAGCCTGCTGGGACTCGGGCTGGCCTATGGCGCGTTGCGGATGCTGGTGGCCATGGCGCCTCACGGCCTTCCGCGCGTGAATGAAATTGGCATTGACGGAACCGTGCTCCTCTTCACCCTGGGGCTGGCGATTCTGGCGAGCCTGCTCTTTGGCAGCATACCAATTTTCAAGTATGCGGGAGCTCGGCTTTCCGCCGGGTTGCGCGAAGGCGCGCGCGGCATGAGCCAGAGCCGTGAGCAACATCGCGCGCGTAATGTTCTGGTGGTGGTACAGGTGGCTCTAGCTTTGCTGCTGCTGATCTGCTCGGGGCTAATGACCCGCACTTTTATTGCGCTTACGCGAGTGCAACCCGGCTTTAGCACGCCGGAAGAAATCCAGACTTTCTGGATCACGCTACCTAAGGCCGAAGTGGCAAATGATCAGGACGTGCCGCGCAAGTTTGAAGAGATTCTGCGCAAGCTCGAGGCCGTGCCGGGCATCTCATCCGTCGCGCTATCAAGCAGCATTCCACTGGACGGAAATGGGAGCTTCGATCCTGTCTTTGCTGAAGATCATACTTACAGGCCGGGAGAGCTGGCGGCGATGCGCAGATT